>NZ_CP023445.1:7782757-8131572 GCF_002354875.1 Actinosynnema pretiosum | reverse complement strand
TCCACAACTGTGCACTGACGTGGGACCCGGGCGCAGCGGTCCCCCCGTTGCTCCCCGGACGTCGTGCTCGCCCGTGCGCCTGGCGCTCCTGCCACGACCGCACGCGGAGGGAGCACGCTAACAAGGTCACCGCCGGTGCCACAAGGACCGCAGGTCGGCCGCCCCCGCGCGGCCCCGGGGGACCCCCGATTTGAGTCAACGCACCCGGGCTGCGTACTCTCTACAGAGTCTCCCGTCTTGTGCGAGGTGCGTTTAGCGTGCCTGCGCGCCTCACCGGCGCAGGGGACAACCACAGACCTGCTTTGCAGTTTTAAGCACTCGGGAGTCCGACCGTGAGCAAGGGTAAGCGCACCTTCCAGCCCAACAACCGCCGTCGTGCGAAGACGCACGGGTTCCGGCTGCGGATGCGCACCCGTGCGGGTCGCGCGATCCTGTCCGCGCGCCGCACCAAGGGCCGCAAGCAGCTCTCCGCCTGATCGCCGCGCCGCCGTGCTCCCAGCGGCCGGCAGGCTGACCCGCAGCCAGGACTTCGGCCTGGTGGTCCGCCGAGGCCGCCGAGCAGGACGGCCTCGGCTGGTCGTGCACGCCATGATTCCGGTGCAGCCCACCTTGGACGCAGAGTCCAAGGTGGGCTTCGTCGTGAGCAAGGCCGTCGGCAACTCCGTCGTCCGCCACCGCGTCAGCCGCAGGCTGCGCCACGTGCTGCGGGACCGACTGGCGTCGCTGCCCAGCGGCTCGTCCCTCGTGGTGCGCGCGCTGCCCCCGGCGGCGACCGCGTCGAGCGCCGAGCTGGCCGAGGACGTCGACGCCGCGCTGCGCAGGCTGGTCCGATGACCGACCCCGCGCCCGTCCGCCCCGCGGTGCGGGTACTGGTGCTGCCGATCCGCTTCTACCAGCGGTTCATCTCGCCGTACCTGCCCCCCACCTGCCGCTTCCACCCCACGTGCAGCTCCTACGCGGTGGAAGCCCTGACCGTCCACGGTGCGCTCCGCGGCAGTTGGCTGACCGTGCGCAGACTCGGCCGCTGCGGACCCTGGCACCCTGGAGGCCTGGACCCCGTTCCGCCGAAACGGGTCCCCGACGTCGCTGCCGAGGAGTAGCTCAGTGCTCAACTTCATCTACTACCCGGTGTCCTTCATCTTGTGGTGTTGGCACTGGGTGTTCGGGCGCATCTTCGGCGAGTCGAGCGGTATCGCCTGGGCCCTGTCCGTGATCTTCCTGGTCTTCACCCTGCGCGCCCTGCTGTTCAAGCCGTTCGTCGGCCAGGTCCGCTCAATGCGCAAGATGCAGGAGTTCGCCCCTGAGCTCCAGAAGATCAAGAAGAAGTACGCGAACGACCGGCAGCGCCAGGCCCAGGAGATGCAGAAGCTCCAGGCCGAGCACGGCGTGAACCCGCTCGGCGGCTGCCTGCCCATGCTGGTGCAGATCCCGGTGTTCATCGGTCTGTTCCACGTGCTGCGCTCGTTCAAGCCCGGCTGGGGCGAGGTCTACTTCTTCGACAAGGCCGGGGTGGACTCGTTCGTCCAGGCCAAGCTCTTCGGCGCGAACCTGTCGACGTTCATCACGATGCCCGCCGACCAGCTGGAGCTGTTCAGCACCTCGCGCACCGCCGTCATGGCGGTCGCCATCCCGCTGGCCGTGGTCGCCGCGGTCGCCACGCACTTCACCGGTCGCCACTCGGTCGCCCGCCAGACGCAGGCCGCCGCGGAGAACCCGCAGACCGCCATCATGAACAAGCTGGTGGTCTACGTCTTCCCGCTGGGCGCGCTCGCCGGTGGCTTCTTCTTCCCCGTCGCGATCCTGCTCTACTGGCTGAGCAACAACGGCTGGACCCTGATGCAGCAGCGCGTCGTGTACGGCCGCATCGACCGCGAGGAAGCCGCCCAGAAGGCGGCGGCGATCGAGCAGCGCCAGAACCTCGCGCCCAAGCCCGGCACGAAGCCGAAGCCCGGCGCCAAGCCGGTCCGCAACGCGGGTGTGAAGGCCGTCAACGCCAAGGCGGCGGGCCTCAAGCCGCCGACGCAGCGCCCCAAGAACGGCACGGCCCCCAAGCCCACCGCCACCCCGGACAGCGGTGCGGCGGACGAGGGCACGACGTCGGACAGCTCGGCGAACCAGATTTCCGGTCTGAGCCCAGACCGTTCCCCAAGCAAGAAGCAGGGCAACAAGAAGCGCCGCTGAGCGCTCGCGTCCCTGGAGAGGAGACAACGTGTCGGAGACGTTGCAGGCGGCCGACGTGGACGCGCCTGAGGCGGACTCGGAGGGCGTGGCGGAGAACCGGTCGTCCGGTTCCGCCGAGGACTTGCTCGTCCAGGAAGGCGACATCGCCGGTGACTACCTGGAGCGCCTGCTCGACCTGCTGGACTACGACGGCGACATCGACCTGGACGTCGAGGCCGGGCGAGCCATCGTCAGCATCGACGGCGGCGACGACCTGGAGAAGCTCGTCGGCCCGAGGGGGACGGTCCTGGAGTCCCTCCAGGAGCTGACCCGCCTGGCGGTGCAGCAGGAGACCGGCGTGCGGAGCAGGCTCATGCTCGACATCGCCGGGTGGCGGGCAGGCAGGCGCGCCGAGCTGGCCGAGCTGGGCCGGACCACGGCGGAGAAGGTCGCCGCCAGCGGGGAGAAGGTGCGGCTGCACCCGATGACCCCGTTCGAGCGCAAGGTCGTGCACGACGCGGTCGCCGCGGTGGCGGGCGTCCACAGCGAGAGCGAGGGCGAGGAGCCCCAGCGGCGGGTCGTGGTCCTCCCGCAGAGCTGAGCGCGGACGCGGCCCCCAGGGGCGCGACGTGAGCACGACGGCCCGGTCCCCGGTGGGGACCGGGCCGTTCTGCTGTCCGGGGTGGTTCCGAGAATCGGCCCGTGCTGCCGCCGGAGGTGTCGGGGTGATTCGGCCGTCACGCTGCCCGACTGCCCGACTGCCGCGCCGTCCAGCCGTCCGGGGCGGGCGCGAGGAGGCGCGGGGTTCGGCGGGGTGGGTTTTTCGCGCGGGCGGTTTTCCGGAGAGAACGCTTCTGGGAGAAGCACCCGCCTCCCGGCGCTCCCGCCTCAGCCGGTCACCCCTAGCACTCGAACCCCTCCCGCGAAGGTCATCCACCCCACTCGCCAAGCCTCTTCCGCTCTCGTGTTTCACGTGAAACGGTCCGTGGATGACTCAGCTCAACCCGAGGAAGTTCCGCGTGGCTGCCTACGCGGTCGTCATCGACGACGGGAAGATGCTCCTCTCCCGCTGGATCGGCTCCGGCGAGAAGCTGTGGATCCTGCCGGGTGGCGGGATCGAGTTCGGCGAGGACCCCTACGACGCGGTCATCAGGGAGGTCCACGAGGAGACCGGGTACCACGTGGAGGTCCAGCGGCTCCTCGGGATGCAGACCTCGGTCGGCAAGCGCGTCAGCAACGTCGACGGGCTGGAGTACGACTACCACCGGCTGCGCATCATCTACGAGGCCAAGGTCGTCGGTGGCGAGCTGACCTTCGAGGTGGACGGGTCCACCGACGAGGCGGCCTGGTTCCCGCTCGACCAGGTGCCCGCGCTCGACCACGTCGAGTCCGTCGACTTCGGGTTGGAACTCCTGCGCGCCGCGCCGCCGCACGGGCACCTGCCGAGTTTCACGTGAAACGTGGTGGCGCGTGGAACGTGGCCGTGCCTCGGCGCGGCCACGCTGAACCGGGACGCGCTCGAACCGGACCGCGCTCGCTGAGGCGCATCGCGCCGGGACGCGTCTGACCCGTCCCCGAGTTCGTCGCTCTGCCCGACCTGAAGCGCAGCACCCGAAGTCCGGTCGCACCGCGGTGCGACCCCGCCTGGAGCGCGACCCCGCGCGGTCGCGCTTGAGGTTGGCCTCGCGGCCGAGTCGCGCGCGTGACGCTCCGCCCGCAGACCCGCTCCCCCGTTTCACGTGAAACACCACCCCCTGTTCCACGTGAAACAGCGTCGATCTCGTCACGGCGTTTGGCGTGTCGCCGGGGTGATCCGTCATAGTGGTCGTCGGCACAGTTCACGGGCGCGACGCCCGGCGGAGGCCGCACCCCTCACCCCCACCCGCGTTCTGAGCGGCGTGTGGTTTCACGTGGAACGGGAGACATGACCGGAGAAGTTGATGCCCGCGTTGAACGGGTCTTCGGCGAGCACAGCGCCAAGGCGGTGGAGTTCACCGCCATGCTCACCGAGCACGGGGTCGAGCGCGGGCTCATCGGTCCCCGAGAGGTCGACCGCCTCTGGGAGCGGCACGTCCTGAATTCAGCCGTTGTCGCGGAGTTGCTTCCCCAGGGGAGCAAGGTCGTGGACGTAGGCTCGGGTGCGGGCCTGCCCGGCATCCCCCTGGCGATCGCTCGGCCGGATCTGGAGCTGGTGCTCCTGGAGCCGATGGCCCGCCGGGTCGCGTGGCTGACCGAGGTGGTCGACGCGCTCGGCTTGCAGGTCGAGGTGGTGCGCGGTCGGGCCGAGGAGGGGCCGGTGCGGAAGCGGCTGGCGGACAGGGACGTCGTGACGGCGCGCGCCGTGGCCCCGCTCGAACGGCTCGCCGGGTGGTGCCTGCCGCTGCTGCGGCCGGGCGGCCACCTCGTCGCCCTCAAGGGCGAGAGCGCGCAGGAGGAGATCGACCGCGACGCGGAGGCGGTGCGGCGGGCCGGCGGTGTCCGGCCGCGCGTGGCCTCTTGCGGCGGTGACGTGCTCGACGTGCCGACGACGCTGGTGGTCGTCGAGCGCGCTGAACCGGCGGCCCGGAAGGACCGCAGAGTAAGGAAGGCTCGGTGAGGTGGTGGGCGGACACCTCGTCCCGGAGTTCCGGGAGCCCGCTGTTTCACGTGAAACGGCTGTTCCACGTGAAACCGAGCCGAACGAAGGTGGGGTCGGGCTGGAGTCCCGGCCTGACGACAACGCGGACCCGGTAGGAGACAGCACCGTGTGGACCCCGATCGCGGAGGAAGCAGCTCGCGCCACTAGCGTCCTGCATCCCGACTCCCTCCAACTCCCCAAGCCCACCCGGCGCCGCGTCTTGACCGTGGCGAACCAGAAGGGCGGCGTGGGCAAGACGACCAGCACGGTCAACCTCGCCGCCGCGCTGGCCATCCACGGGCTCAAGGTTCTCGTCATCGACCTCGACCCCCAGGGCAACGCGAGCACGGCGCTCGGCGTCGAGCACCGCTCCGGCACCCCGTCCGTGTACGAGGTGCTGATCGGCGAGATCTCCATCTCCGAGGCCGCCCAGCAGAGCACCGCCTCCCCGAACCTCTACTGCGTGCCCGCCACGATCGACCTCGCGGGCGCCGAGATCGAGCTTGTCTCGATGGTGGCCCGCGAGTCCCGCCTCAAGGAGGCGCTGAGCCCGGAGGCGCTGGACGACTTCCAGCCCGACTACGTGTTCATCGACTGCCCGCCGTCGCTGGGCCTGCTGACGGTCAACGCGATGTGCGCGGCCCAGGAGGTCCTGATCCCGATCCAGTGCGAGTACTACGCGCTGGAGGGGCTCGGTCAGCTCCTGCGGAACATCGAGCTGGTGCAGGCGCACCTCAACCCGCACCTGAACGTCAGCACGATCCTGCTGACGATGTACGACGGTCGCACCAAGCTTGCCGACCAGGTGACCAGCGAGGTGCGCGGCCACTTCGGCGACACCGTGCTCAAGACCGTGATCCCCCGCAGCGTGAAGGTGTCCGAGGCACCGGGCTACGGGCAGACCATCCTGGCCTACGATCCGGGCTCACGAGGCGCGATGAGCTACCTCGACGCCGCTCGGGAGATCGCGGTCTACGGCTCGGAGATGGGGTTGGCATGACGGAACAGCGCAAGGGTGGCCTGGGGCGCGGGCTCGCGGCCCTCATCCCGAGCGGTCCCCCGCCGGGTGCACCGGCCCCGCTCCGGAGCGTCCCCAGCGGCGCCCCTGCGCGACCGGTCGCCGAGGAGCCGCCCGCCGCCGCTCCCCCGCCCGTCGAGGTGGCGGGCGCGGTGTACCAGGAGCTGCCGGTCACCTCGATCCGGACCAACCCGAAGCAGCCGCGCCACGTGTTCGACGAGGACGCGCTGCACGAGCTGGAGCACTCGATCCGCGAGTTCGGCCTCATGCAGCCGATCGTCGTGCGACTGCTCAAGCCGGGTCAGTACGAACTCGTCATGGGTGAGCGCCGGTGGCGCGCCACCCAGCTCGCCGGCCTGAAGACGATCCCGGCGATCGTCCGCCAGACCGCCGACGACGCGATGCTGCGGGACGCGCTGCTGGAGAACATCCACCGCGTGCAGCTGAACCCGCTCGAAGAGGCGGCGGCGTACCAGCAGCTGCTGCAGGAGTTCGACGTCACCCACGAGGAGCTGGCGGAGCGGATCGGCCGCAGCCGCCCGGTCGTCACCAACACGATCCGGCTGCTGAAGCTCCCGCTCCCCGTGCAGCGCCGGGTGGCGGCGGGCGTGCTGTCGGCCGGTCACGCGCGGGCGCTGCTCGGACTGGACGACCCCGGCGCGCAGGAGGACCTGGCGACCCGGATCGTCGCCGAGGGCATGTCGGTGCGGGCGACCGAGGAGGCCGTCGTGCTGGCGAGGGGCGCGGAGCCCGCGAAGGCGAAGCAGGCCAAGCGGAAGCCGGTGGAGGCGCCGGGGCTGCAGGAGCTGGCGGAGCGGCTGTCGGACAACTTCGACACGCGCGTGAAGGTCGAGCTGGGTCAGCGGAAGGGCCGGATCGTCGTCGAGTTCGGCTCGGTGGACGACCTGGAGCGGATCATCGGTCTCATGTCGCCGGAAGGGGCCCAGCAAGGTCGTTCCGACAGCATGGGATGACCCCAGGGACTTATGTAACGGTGACGAATACGGCCCGTGTCCAGTTGGACACGGGCCGTATTCGTGGCAAAAGTTCAGCGCACCGGGCTCAGCGGGACACCGCGCGCTCGATCAACGCCGCGTAGATCTCCCCGAGCGACGTGCCCGCCGCCTCCACCGCCATCGGCAGCGTCGAGGTCTCGGTCAGCCCCGGCGACACGTTCACCTCGAGGAAGTGCGCGGTCCCGTCCGGCGCCACGATCGCGTCGGTCCGCGACACGTCCCGCAGCCCGAGGAGCCGGTGCGCCGACACCGCCAGCTCCCCCACCGCCTTCGCCGCCACCTCGTCCAGGCGCGCGGGCGCGTGGAAGTCGGTCAGTCCGGCGGTGTACCGGGACGTGTAGTCGTACACCCCGCTCTCCGGCACGATCTCCACCGGCGGCAGCGCGTGCGGCCCGTCCGGGCCGTCGACCACCGCGACCGCCACCTCGACGCCCTCGACGAACCGCTCCGCCAGCACGGTGTCCCCATACGCGAGGCAGCCGACCATCGCGGACGGCAGGTCCGCGGCGTCGCGCACCACCTGCGCGCCCAGGGCGGACCCGCCCTGCGCGGGCTTGAGCATCAGCGGCAGGCCCAGCCGGTCGATCATCGAGTCGAGCACGGGCCGCGCGCCCAGCTCGCGGAACGTCGCGTGCGGCAGGACGGCCCACTCCGGCGTGGCCAGCCCGGCGCGGGACAGCTCGCCCTTCGCGGTCGGCTTGTCCCACGCCCGGCGGCACGCGCGCGAGTCGGCGCCGACGAACGGCACCCCCGCCAGCTCCAGGATGGTCTGCACCGAGCCGTTCTCGCCCTCGCCGCCGTGCAGGGCGACCACCACGGCGTCCGGCCGGTGCTCCTTCAGCCTGCTGAGGAGCTGCCCGTCGGCATCCCACTCCTCCACGACCAGACCGGCCGAGCGCAGGGCGGCGGAGAGCCTCCGACCGGATCGCAGGCTCACCTCCCGCTCGTGCGAAAGGCCACCGGACAGCACTGCGACCCAGCGGTTGGACAACGTCAACTCCTGATCATGCGGTGTCGGGCGAGGGGGCCTGCGGACCGGAGACGGCGCGACCCGCGGCGGGCCCGAACGTCTCGTGCAGCTCCATCTCGTCCTTGATGACGTTCGCCAGTCGGCGGACGCCTTCCCGGATGCGCTCCGGCGTCGGGTAGCAGTACGAGATGCGCAGCTGCCTGCTGCCCAACCCGTCCGCGTAGAAACCGGTGCCCGAGGCGTACGCCACCCGCTGCGTGATCGCGCGCGGCAGCATCGCCTTGGTGTCGATGCCCTCGGGCACGGACAGCCACACGTAGAACCCGCCGTCGGGCTTGTTCCACGTGGAACCAACCGGCATGTGCTGCTCCAGCGCGGAGATCGCCGCGTCCCGGCGCTCGCGGTAGGCCTCGCGGTAGGTCTTGATCTGGCCCTTCCAGTCGTGCGTCTCCAGGTAGCGGGAGACGATCATCTGGTTGAGCGTGGGCGGGCACAGCGTGGCGGACTCGGCGGCCAGCACCAGCTTCTCCCGCACGGCGTGCGGCGCGAGCACCCAGCCGACCCGCAGGCCCGCGGCGAAGGTCTTGGAGAACGAGCCCAGGTAGACCACGTTGTCCGGGTCGCTGGAGCGCAGCGCCGGGTAGGTCTGGCCGTCGAAGCCGAGCAGCCCGTACGGGTTGTCCTCGACCACGAGGATGTTGTGCCTGCGGCAGATCTCCAGCACCTCGGCCCGCCGCTGCACGGCGAGCGTGACGCCCGCGGGGTTGTGGAAGTTCGGGATCGTGTACAGGAACTTGATGCGGCGCCCGGCGCGCTCGACGCCCGCGATCGCCTCCCGCAGCGCCTCGGGCACCAGGCCCTCGGCGTCCATGCCCACGTGCACGACCTGCGCCTGGTAGGCGGCGAACGAGCCGAGCGCGCCCACGTACGACGGGCCCTCGGCGAGCACCACGTCACCGGGGTCGCAGAACAGCCGGGTGACCATGTCCAGGCCCATCTGGGAGCCGACGGTCACCACGACGTCGTCCGGGTGCGCGGAGATGCCCTCCAGTGCCATCACGTCGCAGATCTGCTCGCGCAGCACCGGGATGCCCTGCGCGGAGCCGTACTGGAGTGCCACGAGCCCGTCGGTGGCCAGGAGCTGGCCGACCTCGGCGCTCAGCGACTCCATCGGGAGCGCGGCCAAGTGGGGCATCCCGCCCGCCAGCGACACCACCTCGGGACGGCTCGCCACCGCGAACAGCGCCCGGATCTCCGATGCCGTCATGCCCGCGGTGCGCGCCGCGTACCTGCGCAGATGCGGGTCGAGACTTCTGGGGCCCTGCTTGGCGGGCTGTCCGGGTGCGGTCATTGGGGGCACTCCGTGGTGGCTGCGTACCGGGAAGGTCGGTCCCGGCTGAGTGTAACCACCGTCCCGTTCAGGGCATCCCGCTTCCGGGCCGGGGTCACATCCGCCTATCCTCATGGTGGTTCGCCTTGCGGTTAACAATCTGGAGGTCCGGGTGTCGCGTCGCGTCGTTGGCGTCACGCTGGACAACCTGGAGCACCTGTCCAAGCACGGGCGGACGTGCGTGTTCTGGGAGCTGGCGCCACACCTCAAGGAGCAGGCCGAGGAGTTCGGGGACACCGAGTTCGAGAAGGAGGCCTGGGTCTCCAGCGTGCTGCTGGAGTGGGGCTCCTGCGGTCGCATCATCTACTGCGACGGCATCCCCGCCGGTTCGGTCTTCTACGCTCCCCCCGCCGCGGTCCCCCGCTCCCTGGCGTTCCCGACGTCCCCGGTGAGCCCGGACGCGGTGCTGATGACCTCGCTGGAGGTGCTGCCGGAGTTCCGCGGCGGCGGCCTCGCGCGGGTCCTGGTGCAGGGCGTCGCGAAGGACCTGACCCGGCGCGGCGTGAAGGCGATCGAGGCCTTCGGCGACAACCAGCCCTCCGAGGACAAGCCGTCCTGCGTCACCCCGGCCGACTTCCTGCTCCAGGTGGGCTTCAAGACCGTCCGCCCCCACCCGCGCTGGCCGAGGCTCAGGCTGGAGCTGCGCAGCGCGTCGTCCTGGAAGGAAGACGTCGAGGCGGCCCTGGAGCGCCTGCTGAACACCGTCACGGTCACCACGGCGGAACCGAGCTTCCGGCCCGCCTGAGGGGCGCTCAGGCGGTCGCAACGGGCTGCTGTGCGTTAGTCGGTCTGCTTGGGGTGTGCGCAGCTCGCGTACACGACCCAGACGACGCGCTTCTCCGGATCAGGGCAGTACCAGATGCGCCCGCTGGAAGTGACCTCGTACTGCCACTGCTCCAGCGTCCTGGCCCCCACGACCTTGGTGCTGAGCGAGCCGCGCAGTGGGTGTTGCCTGGCCAGGTTCTCCGGCGTGGTGGGCCGTTCGGTCAGCACGATCCACGCTTCCCAGGTGTTCGAGCGCGCCGCTCGGCACAGCTCCTCCCACCCCTTCGCGGCTTCTGGGGTGGCAAAGCGCGCTTCCCAGGCTCCTGGACGGCCGGGAGAGGCCACGCGGTCTCCGCGCTTGCCCGCCACGTCACGACTTCAGTGGCGCGGGAACCACGCCGAAGTCGTCTGTCACGGGCCGGGCCAGTTCGGCCGCGAGGACAGGATCCGCGTGGACCGCCGCCGTGTTCCGCCACTCCCGCACCACCTGGGCCAGCACGGACCACTGGCCCAGCTCGGCCGACGCCTGGAAGGCCCTGGCGAAGTCGGCCACGAAGTGCGCGCGATCGTCCTCGGGGAGCACGTCGACCCAGGGGAACTCGTCGACCAGCGCGCCCGCTGCTGCCTCCGGCGGCAGGTGGCTGAGGACGTTGCGCAGCGCCCTGGCGGCGGACACGGCTCCCTCCGCAGAAGCCGAGACGCGGTCCTCCCTGGTCAGGAGCAGGTCCGCGCCGTCACGCCTGCGCACCCGGACGTCGCCCTCGTCCGCGAGCGCGGCGACGCTCTTCGGATCGCGCTGCAGCTGACTCCACTGGACCTCGGTCGACATGCGTAAATTCTGAACTTCTTCAGAAGTCTTGGCTAGTGCGTATGACGAAGGCCCCTGTTTCACGTGAAACAGGGGCCTTCGTCATCAGCGTTCGGGCTGCGCTCAGCCCGCCTGCGGCGTCACCTCGTGGCGGACCAGGTCGGCCAGGGAGAAGGTGCCCGTCGGCTGGTCGTTCTTGCCCAGCAGGTACAGGCGCTTCACCGCCACCAGCACGCCCTCGGCCACCACGTCGCGGAACGCCGGGTTCATCAGGCGCTCGCGGTCGCCCGCGTTGGTCAGGTAGCCCATCTCCACGCGGACCGCCGTGCAGCGGGTCATCCGCAGCATGTCCCACGACCTCGGGTGGGTGCCGCAGTCCTGCATCCCGGTGCGCGCCACGATCTCGCGCTGGATGAAGCCCGCCAGGCCCTCGCCGACCGTGGACGACGTGCCGTTGCCGGTGCCGTAGTGGAAGCTCGCCACGCCCGACGCGTGCGGGGACCGGTTCGCGTCCAGGTGCAGCGACAGGATCAGGTCGGCGCCCGCGTCGTTCGCGAACCTCGCCCGCTCGCTCTCGTCCGGGTTGTTGTTCGGGCCCCTGGTCAGCAGGGCCTCCATGCCGGTGGCGGCCATCTTGCCCTCCAGCAGGCGCGCCAGGTCCAGCATCAGGTCGGCCTCGGCGACGCCGTCGACCACCACGCCGCGGTCGTCACCGCCGTGACCGGGGTCGATGATGATGCGCTTGCCGGACAGCCTCGGGCCCGCCCTGCGCACCCGCTCCTGCTCGCGCAGGAACACCGGCCTGCCGCCGCGCACCTTCGGCTGGAGCTGGCGCAGCGCGCGCACCGTGTCCGGGCCGCACATGCCGTCCACGACCAGGCCGTAGTCGCTCTGGAAGCTGCGCAGGGCCTGCTCGGTCTGCTGGCCGAACTCGCCGTTCGCGCGACCGGCGTCGTAGCCCAGCTCCAGCAACCGCTCCTGGAGGGTCAGCACGTCGTCGCCGGTCACCGGCTGGGCGATCAGGAACGCCAGCGGGCGGTCGCCGAGCCGGTAGTTCGCGTCGCGCAGCGCGCGGTACGTGGCCGGACCGACCAGGCCGTCGGTGATGAGGCCGCGCTGCTGCTGGAAGGTGCGCACCGCGTGTTCCACCGACAGGTCGAACACCCGTGACGCGTGCGGATCGGTCAGCAGCCCCAGCTTGGTGAGGGTGGCCCTGACCTCGGCCACGTCCTGGCCGACATCGCCGCGGCGGAGTAGCAGCATTCACCCCTCGCTCACTACGGGCGTCGACTACGGGCCGACGCTAGACATATCGCCCTATTGTGCCCCTGCCACAGCGGCGGACTCACCCAGGGCTAGCAGGAAACCCACACGGGCCACACGAACGTGGCCCGCCCGCCTTATCGAAAGACGGACGGGCCACGTAACAGGGCTGCGCCCAGTGGGCGTCAGATGTGTCTCAGAGAACGTCGGCGAGGTCGTTCAGCAGCGCCGCCTTCGGCTTGGCGCCCACGATCTGCTTCACGGCGCGACCGCCCTGGAACAGGATCAGGGTGGGCACCGACATGATCTGGTAGTCGCGGGCGATGCCGGGGTTGGCGTCGATGTCCAGCTTCGCGACGGTGATCTTGTCGGCGTGCTCGGCCGCGATCTCCTCCAGCACCGGGGCGACCATCTTGCACGGACCGCACCAGGTCGCCCAGAAGTCGACCAGGACGGGCTTCTCGCTGGTCAGCACGTCGTCGGCGAAGGTCTTGTCGGACACGACCACGGTCGAGCCTGCCATGTTGTTCTCTCCTCGGGTGGGGGTGGGGATCAGCCGGTGGTGGCGGGCTCGCCGTAGCCGCCGCCGACGTGCTCGGCGGTGACGGCGGCCTCGTCGCTGCCGTGCTCGGCCAGCCAGCGCTCGGCGTCGATCGCGGCCGAGCAGCCGGAGCCCGCGGCGGTGATGGCCTGGCGGTAGGTGTGGTCCACCAGGTCACCGGCGGCGAACACGCCGTCGACGTTGGTGTAGGTGCTGTGCGGCTTGACCTTGACGTAGCCCTCGTCGTCCACGTCGACCTGGCCGCGCACCAGGGCGCTGCGCGGGTCGTGGCCGATCGCCAGGAAGAAGCCGGTGAACGGGTGCTCGGCGGTCTCGCCGGTCCTGGTGTCGCGGACCTTCAGCCCGGAGACCGCGCCGCCCGTCCCGACGACCTCGGTCACCTCGGAGTTGAGCAGCCACTTGATCTTCTCGTTGGCGCGGGCGCGCTCCAGCATGATCCGCGAGGCGCGGAAGTCCTCGCGCCGGTGGATGATCGTGACCGAGCGGGCGAACCGGGTGAGGAAGGTGGCCTCCTCCATCGCGGAGTCGCCACCGCCCAGCACCGCGATGTCCTGGTCCCGGAAGAAGAAGCCGTCGCAGGTCGCGCACGCGGACACGCCGCGCCCGAGCAGCTCCTGCTCGCCGGGGACGTTGAGGTAGCGCGCGGCGGCGCCCATCGCCAGCACGACGGCCTTGGCCGCGTAGCGGGTGCCGTTGGCGGTGACGTACTTGACGTCGCCCTCCAGCTCCACCGCGTCCACGTCCTCGGCCCGCAGCTCGGCGCCGAACCGCTTCGCCTGCTCCCGCATCTGCTCCATGAGGTCGGGCCCCATGATGCCGTCCCGGAAACCGGGGAAGTTCTCCACCTCGGTCGTGGTCATCAGCGCGCCGCCGTACTGCGAGCCCTCGAACACCAGCGGTTCGAGCTGCGCGCGGGCGGCGTAGACCGCCGCGGTGTACCCGGCGGGCCCTGATCCCACGATGATCAGGTTCCGAACGTCCGACACCCTACGACCTCCGTTTGACGCGACAGGCGTGCATCGTGCTCAACGGATCGTAGGGCGCGGTAATTCCGGCCGGGCGCAGTGAGGTCGACAACGGCCCGAGGTGTCACCCGAGCTGGCGCAGCGCGCTCGCCCGTGCCCGCTGCGTCACCACCCGGCCCCGGCGCCGGGCGCCCCGGCCGCCACCACCGGGTTCCCCGCGCGCGACAGGTGGGACTAGCGGTTGATCACCTCGTCGGCCAGCACGCCCTCCGGGTTCGTCGGGCCGCAGGTCTTCGGGTCCAGCACGACCACGCGCCACGAACCGGACTTGCCGCCCGGCAGGATCGACATGACCGCGTCCCTGCCGTCCAGCCTCACCGGCGCGAAGCCGACCGGCGTCGACGTCACGCCGCCGCCCGCCAGGCACTGCTTGAGCTTCTCCGGGCTCTCCAGCTGCCCGTAGTCCTTCGCCGCCAGCACCTCGCCGAACACCGGGCCGAAGTTGCCGCCCTCCACCTCCGGCACCCCCGGAGAGGCCGACGTGGGGGCCGCGCTCGGCTGGCCGACGACGTTGTCACCGGCGCCCGGCTGCGGCGCCACGACCACGGCGACGCCCACCACGGCCGCCGCCGCGGTCAGCAGGCCCGCGCCCCAGCCGAGGCGCTTGCGCCTGCGCGCGGCCAGGTCGACCACGTTCGACGGGGGGTGCGCGGCCGTCCGAGGGGCCGCGGGTGCGGCGAAAGCCGGGAGCTGCCGCTGCGCGGGGTAACCCGCCTCGGGGAGCGCGGGAGCGACCGCGGTCTGCTGCGGGATGCCCGGCGCGCCGACCTGGGCAACACGACTGCGCTGTTCGGCGGCGATCACGTCATCCAGTCGGGCGGCGATGTCTTCAGGCATCCGGGGGACCGGGAGGTTGCTCAGCGCACCCAGGTCGCTCAGCGTGGCGTCGAGCGCGGCGAGGATCTCCTGGGCTTCGGCGTCGTCGGCGATGCGCGCGCGGAGCTCGTCCTCCTCCTGCGCTGTGAGGGCTCCGGCGTGCAGGTCCGCCAGCAGGTCGACGGACCACGGCGGCCCCGGACGCCGCACATTGCCGGTCATCGTTCCTCCCACTGACGTTGCTGCTTGACACCATCACCTGGGACGTTCGCACTTGCACTCTGGTTCCGGAGGTGCCCCAGAACTTTGGCCAGCTTGGCCCTGCCGCGGGCGCACCGCGACTTCACCGTCCCCTCGGCGATGCCGAGCAACCGCGCGGTCTCGGCCACCGAGTACCCCTCCACGTCCACCAGGACGATCGGGGCGCGCTGCTCCTCGGGCAACTCGTTCAGCGCAGCCTGGACCACCAACCGGGTTTCCCGTTCACTCATTGCGTCACGCGGAGCAACCGGCTCGCCGGGGCCTGCCTCGGGCAGCGGCACGGTCGGCCTTGTTTGTCGCCGCCGCAACCGGTCGAGGCAGGCGTTCACGACTATTCGGTGCAGCCAGGTCGTGACCTGCGACTCCGCCCGGAACCCTGCGGCGGCCCGGAACGCCGAGATGAACGCCTCCTGGAGCGCGTCGGCGGCCTCGTCCGGGTCGCGCAACGTCCGCAGCGCGACCGCCCACATCCGATCCCGGTGGCGTTTGACCAGCTCGGAGAAGGCGTGGGGGTCACCCGCGGCGTGAGCCGAGATGAGTTCGGCGTCCGAGCTGGCTGCGGCGGTCACGCGGGAGAGCGTATCGGCTCCCCGGCGTGCTACCGCCAGTGCGGGTGGGGAATCCCGCCGCCCGCGAAGGCCGCTGACGGCCGGACGGCGGGCCCCCGCAAGTGGGGGACCCGCCGTCCGGGAAGAGCGGGCGGGCGTCCTACTGAGCCCGCACGTACACCACCTCGGCGATCTCGGACTGGCTGCCCTTGTCGTTCTCGGCCAGCTTCGTCACCCACACCAGCAGGTGCTGCGAGGCCTCGTGCTCGCCCAGCTGCAACTGCGTCTGCCCGGCCGACAGCGTCGCCTGGGCGATCACCCTGGTCTGCTCCAGCGGCGCGTCGTTGGACGGCGCCGTCCGGATCTCCACGACCGTGCCCGCGCTCGGCGACGTCACCGACACCGACGCCATCCGCAGCGGCTCCGCGAACGAGGCCATCAGCCCGATGCCGGGCTTCACCGCCGGGAACGGCTGCGCGTACTCCTCGGTCTGCCACACCGTGGTCGGGTTGTTGTCCACGGCCCGGTTGGCCCGGTTCGGGTTGTCCGGCTCGTTCGTCACGTCGTACACGCCCACCGCCGCGGGCTGCACCGGCTCGGCGGGCACCGGGGCGTCGGGCTGCCCCGGCTGGGACGACTGGCCGACCACCACGGTCGGCCCGCTGCCCTTGGACGTGTCCGTGCTGAAGAAGCTGACGATCTGGAAGCCCAGCCACCCGATGACCGCGAGCGTCAGCAGCGCCAGCACGCCGACGCTGATCATCAGCTTCCGGTTGTGCTCCCGCCCGGCGACGGGCCGCTGGGTCGTCCACACGACCCCGTCGTCCTTGCCGCCGCCGACCGGCTCGATCATCGCCGTCTGCGCCTCGGACCGGGAGATCTGGTCCAGCACCTGCAGGATCGCCGCGCTGGTCCGGATGCCGCCCGGCGTGTCCTGGAGGCTCCGCACGGCCACCGACGACAGCTCGTGCGGCAGCTGCGGGTTCAGCGAGCTCGGCGCGACCGGCGAGCCGTCCTGACCGGTCTGCGCCGCCCGGTAGCCCTCGGGGGCGCCCGGCAGCGGCCACCTCGCGGTCAGCAGCAGGTACAGCAGGGCGCCGAGGCCCCGGACGTCGTCGCGCGCGATCGCGTCCGGCCTCGGACCGGGGAACGCCAGCCGCAGCCTGCCCTCCGGGGTGACCCGGACGCGCTGCGGGTGGTCCACGCCGAGCACGAGGCCCGCGTGGTGCGCGCCCTCGACGGCCGCCGCCAGGTGCTCGACCAGCGTGGTCGTCGCGCCCGCGCCCAGCGACCCGCCCGCCAGCAGCTCCACCAGGTCGGTGCCCTGGGTCCAGTCGGCGACGATGATCGCGAGGATGCCCTCGGTGAACTTCACGCCGTTGCCCGGCGTGAGCACCTCCATCACCCGAGCGACACCGGGGTGGGTGAAGCTGGACGCGTGCATGGCCCGCTCGGCGGTCCGCTTCGCCCGCGTGGCCGCCGCGTGGTCGGTGTGGATCCCGACCAGCACGGTGAGGGCCACGTCGCGCCCCAGCTGACCGTCGCGCGCGTGCCAGAGCTGCGCGTCGCACCGGTTGTCCCGCCCGCACAGCGCCAGCAGCCGGTACCTGCCGTCGCCGATGACCCCGCCGGGAACCAACGGGGTGCTGTGGGCCTGACCGCCGCTCACGCTGCCGAGCGTACGGGAAGTGGACGTCGCTCCGCGTTCACCGGCGACGCACCAGGCGGATCACCTTGTCGAGCGCGGGCTTGACCTCGGGCACCCGGAACAGCGCCATCAGCCCGAAGCTCAGCGGGAGCCCGACGACGGTCTGGACGACCAGCTCGCACGCGGCCGTCGGCACCGGGCTCTCCAGCCCCAGCACCGACACCAGGCCCCACGCGAGACCCGTCGCCACGCCGAACCCGATCGCCGACGCCACCACGGACAGGCACACCGTCCACACGGTGTACCCGGTGCGCAGCCTGCCCAGGCGCACCCGCAGCCACAGCTGGCCGACCAGGCAGCCGACCACGAAGCTCAGCGACATCGCGATGGACACGCCCGCCGCCAGCTTGTCCGGGGGCGAGATCGCCAGGAACGCGTACAGCAGCCCGATCCGGACCACCACGATGATCCCCTGGATGATCGTCGGCGTCCGCGCGTCCTTGAGCGCGTAGAACACCCGCAGCTGGAGCAGCGTGATCGCGTACGGCACCAGGCCGAACGCGGACAGCGCCAGCGCGGTGCCCATCCGCTCGCCGCCCTCCAGGCCGGACGCGCCGTGGGAGAACACCGCGACGCCGATCGCCACACCCGCGACCGTCATCAGCGCGCTGAACGGCATCAGCATGATCGTCGACATCCGGTTGCCCAGCGACAGGTCGCCGACCAGGGACTGGGTGTCGTTCTCGGCCGCAGCCCGGCTCATCTTGGGCATCAGCGCGGTCAGCAGCGACACGCCCAGCACGCCGTACGGCACCTGCGCGACCAACCACTGGTAGTTGTACGCGGTCAGCGCGCCCGTGCCGTTCATGGCGACGCGGGTCAGCACGACCATGCTGACGAAGCCCAGGCCCACGTACAGCAGCACCCAGAACGCCAGCCCGCCGAACTCGGCGAGCCTGCGGTCCCAGCCCCACCGCCAGCGGAACCTGAACCCGGTCCGCTTCATCGCGGGCACCATCACCGACGCCTGCACCGCGACGCCGAGCATCGTGCCCAGGCCGAGGATCAGCAGCTTCGGCTCGCCCATCCGCACCGGGTCCAGCGTGATCTCGCCGGGGACCAGCGCGTAGACCGCCAGGGTCACGATCACCACGACGTTGTTCAGCACCGGGGCCCAGGTGGGCAGGCCGAACACGTTCTTGGTGTTCAGGATCGCGCCCAGCAGCGCCGACAGGCCGTAGAACACGATGCCCGGCAGCACCAGGTAGGCGAAGGCGGTGACCAGCTCGGGCTTGGCCTGGTCCGCGTCGCCGACGAACAGCGCCGTCAGCAGCGGGGCGCAGGCGATCGCGATGATCGTGCCGATGCCGAGCAGCGTCACCGCCATGGTGACCAGCCACTGCGCGTAGGACTCCCCGCCGTCGGGGTCCTCCTTCTCGGCGCGCACCAGCATCGGGATGGCCACGCTGGTGAGCACGCCGCCGAGCAGCAGCTCGTTGATCATCGTGGGCAGCGTGGTCGCCGCCTGGTACGAGTCGTTCAGCGCGCCCGAGCCGATGATCGTGATGAGCATCAGCTTGGACAGCAGGCCGGAGGCGCGGCTGACGATCGTGGCGATGGCCATCGAGCCGCTGGCCTGCGCCAGCGACGGCCCTTGCTTGGACTGCTCTCGTGCTGTGGTGGGTCCGCTCAACTCGCGCTCGACTTCTCCGGCGTGGCCGGCATCTGGTCCTCGTGCTTGGTCTCGGTCGCCACCCGCGCGGCCGCCGCCCGCGACGCCCGCACCCGCCGGTAGATCCGGCGCCCGGACAGCAGGACGAGCAGCGCCGCCGCCGCGCCCGTGATGACGATGGTGATGGTCCCGTAGGAGTTGGAGGACACCTCCAGCCGGGCGCGGTCGCCCAGCTCGACGCCGTTCGGCGTGGTCAGCCGCACGTGCACGCTGAACTTGCCGAACCGCAGCGCCTCCAGCGGCACCATGACCTGGCGCGCGCCGCGCGCGGGCAGCACCAGGTCCGGCATCTGCGTCACGCTGACGCCGGGGACGTCCTCGACGACGACCCGCACCGTGATGCGCACGTCCAGCTTGTTGGAGATGTTCACCGGCAGCGGGCTGTTGTCCGAGCCGAGCAGGATCGGGCTGGCCGGCTCCGCCACCGTGACCTGGGACTCCAGGCCGTCGATGCGGTCGAGGCCGATGGTCAGCGCGCGCCGGGCCGCGGCCTCGTCGCCGCGCCACGCCCCGGAGGCCGCGCGCAGCAGCGCCAGCCGCAGCGGGGCCACCAGGTCCTCGGGCTTGGCGGCCTCGGCGTCCTGCTGGCTCATCGAGGACGCGATGTCCTGCACGCCGCGCCACGCCCGAGCCAGCTCGGTGGTCACCGCCGGGGACACCTCGGTGGCGCCCGCCTCGACCGGGTAGCTCAGCGCCGCGCTCTGCCCGCCGGGCGTGGCGTCCAGCAGCGACTCCAGGCCCGCGGGCTTGGCGTAGCCGCCCGCCACCAGCGACTTCATCGTCTGCAGGAACATCGAGATCTCGCCCTCGGGGGCGTTCCACCGCCGGGGCGGGGCGACCACGACGTTCTGGTCGTTGCCCTGGAACCCGGTGCGGAACGCCAGCGCCGCGAGCGCGTTCTGCACCGACACGGCCTGCTCGGTGCTGGCCGTGGTGGCGCCCGCGATCGGGCTGGCCGAGCCGACCAGCGCGTCGGACACCATGGTGTCGACGCGGACGGCCGAGGCCTTCTTGTCCCCGCCGACGGTCACCGGGCCGGTGCCCGTCGTGCCCGCGACGGCGGGCTGCTCCAGCACGAGGCCGGTGACGCCCTGGCCGGTCAGCCGGTCGAGGGTGGCCTGGTCGAGGACGCCGTCCTCGGGCCACACCACGCCCTGCAGCGGCTTCTGGGACTCCAGCACGTCGCCGACCACCTGGGCGCCCTCGGCCAGCGCGTTCGAGGCCAGGTCGCCGAGCCCGGCGCGGTTCAGCGCCACCAGGTCGGCGTCCGCGTCGGCCAGCGCGACCACGCACTTGCCGCTCACCTGCCTGCGCAGCTGGTCCAGCCACAGCTTGGCGTCGTCGGCGCCCTTGCCCGCGCCGAGGCCGCGCACCTGGTAGCCCTGGGACATGATCTTGACGGTGCGCAGCAGGTCGGGGTCGACGGCCAGGCAGACCGACCCGGTCAGCTCGCCGTCCAGCGCCGTCTTGTAGCCCTCCAGCAGGCCGTACAGCCTGCCGCCGCGCGCCAGCGAGGCCGCGAGCTCGTCGTCGGTCAGCACCGACCGGTCACCGGGGAGCTGCTCGACCAGGCGGGGCCGGTCGGCCAGCGGCCACAGCAGCGTCAGCTTCGAGCCGCCGCCCGGCGCGTTCTGCGTCGAACCGCCGGGGACGGTCAGGACCGGCAGCAGCGTGCTGAGCGCGGCCAGCCGCGCCCGCCCGCCGAAGTCCGGGGTTCCGTTGATGTTGGCCAGCACCGGGTAGATGCCGGGCTCGTCCACCCGCAGCGACTTGGGGTCGTTGCCGTGCAGCGGCACGGTCAGGGTGAAGTCCTTGCTCTCGCCGCGCTCCAGCTTGTCGGCGATCTTGGTGAACAGCGGCTGCTCGACCTCGGAGTCCGCGCCCTCGCGCAGCGCCGTGCGAACCTCCTCCTCCTTGGTCAGCGCGTTGCCGCGCTCCAGCCTCAGGTCGATGTCGCGCAGCAGGCGGTCACCCACGTTGGTGACCTTGCCGCTGATCGTGACCGAGTCGCTGCTGCCCGCCATCACCACGCGCGGGCTGAGCTGCTCTACGTCGAGCCTGAGGAAGGTCTGCGGCTGCGGACCTTGCTTCGACACCGCCCGCGTCGCCCAGACCTGGGTCGCGGGTGGTGGTTCTCCGATGGTGCTGCGGGCTTCCGCCTCCGGGGAGTCGGCGCTCGCCGCGGGCGCGGTGGTCGCACCCGCGACGAGCAGCGTCGACACCGCGGCCAGCACGGACAGCAGCCGTTTCACGCCGACTCCGCTCCATCCAGGTCAACGCCGAACTCGGCGAGCAGTTCGGCGGCGCGGCGCACCAGGCGCCGCTCGTCCGCGTAGGCGAGCCGTTCGTCCAGTTCGCCAAGGGGCACCCACGCCACCTCGGTGACCTCCACGTCTTCGTCGGAAAGGTCGCCGCCCAGCGCTTCGAGGAGGAAGTGGTGGACGGTCTTGTGGACCCTGCGGTCCTCGGCTGCGAACCAGTAGTCGATCGAGCCGAGCCGCCGCATTACCCTGCTATGAATACCGGTTTCCTCCCGGACCTCTCGCACCGCGGTCCGCTCCGGGGTCTCACCAGGCTCTATGTGCCCCTTCGGCAGCGACCACAGGAGCCTGCCGCGCCGGTCCAACCGCCCGATGACGGCCGCGCGGCCTCGGGTGACGTCCACCACGAGCCCTCCCGCGGACGTCTCGTCCACCGACTTCAACCGCCGACCGCGCCGCCGGGGCCTGCGCCTCGGGGCCGGTCCGCCGGTGCCGCCGGACGACTGGGACATGGCCCTGATGGTAGTGCGGGGGCGTCGCCACGGGCCGTCTCCCGATCATCGCCGGGGGTAACCGCTTTGCCAGGGCAGATACGCTGCCTCCTCGTGTCTGGTTCGAACGCGCCCACCTCGCGGGACGATGCCCTCGTGGAGCTGCTCAGCGACCTCCCCGTGGCCGATGAGCTCGCCGCCCGCTTCGCCGAGGCGGGGCACCGGCTGTACCTCGTCGGCGGGAGCGTGCGCGACGCGCTGCTCGGGCGGCTGTCCGGGGGTGACTTCGACCTGGACTTCACCACCGACGCGCGACCGGAGCAGATCCAGCGGCTGCTGTCCGGCTGGGCGGACGCGCTGTGGGACACCGGCATCGCGTTCGGCACGGTCGGCGCGACCAAGCACGGCCGGACCGTCGAGATCACGACCTTCCGCGCGGACTCCTACGACGGGGTGACCCGCAACCCCGAGGTGACCTTCGGCGACACCGTCGAGGGGGACCTGGTCCGGCGCGACTTCACGGTCAACGCGATGGCGTTCGACGTGGTGGCCCGCGAGCTGGTCGACCCGACCGGCGGTCGCGAGGCGCTCGCCGCGATGGTGCTGGACACGCCCGCGACGCCGCAGCAGTCGTTCGGCGACGACCCGCTGCGGATGCTGCGCGCGGCCCGGTTCGTGTCGCAGATCGGGTTCACGCCCGCCGACCGGGTGGTCGAGGCGATGACCGCCATGGCGGGCGAGCTGGAGCGGATCACGCCGGAGCGGGTGCAGCAGGAGCTGTCGAAGCTGCTGTGCGGCGCGCACCCGAGGCGCGGCGTCGAGCTGTTCGAGTCCACCGGGCTCGCGGCCGTGGTGCTGCCCGAGCTGCCCGCGATGCGGCTGGAGATCGACGAGCACCACCAGCACAAGGACGTGTTCGACCACTCGCTGGTCGTGCTCCAGCAGGCGATCGACCTGGAGGACGAGGACAACTCCCCCGACCTGGTGCTGCGGCTCGCGGCGCTGCTGCACGACATCGGCAAGCCGGGGACGCGGCGGTTCGAGTCCGGCGGCGGCGTCTCGTTCCACCACCACGAGGTGCTGGGCGCGAAGATGGTGCGCAAGCGCTTGCGGGCGCTGCGGTACTCCAAGGAGGTCGTGGAGGAGGTCGCCCAGCTGGTGTACCTCCACCTGCGGTTCCACGGGTACGGCAACGGGGAGTGGACCGACTCGGCGGTGCGCCGCTACGCCACCGACGCGGGTCCGCTGCTGAGCAGGCTGCACAAGCTCGTGCGGGCCGACTGCACCACGCGCAACAAGCGCAAGGCGAACGCCCTCCAGCGCACGTACGACGGCCTTGAGGAGCGGATCGACCGGCTGGCCGCCGAGGAGGACCTGCGCCGGGTGCGGCCGGACCTGGACGGCAACGAGATCATGCGGCTGCTCGGGCTGCCGCCGGGGCCGCAGGTCGGGCGGGCGTGGAAGTTCCTCAAGGAGCTGCGGCTGGACCGGGGTCCGCTGGACCGCGACGAGGCCGAGGTGGAGCTGCTGGCCTGGGCGCGCGCCGAGGGCGTCGGGTCGGTGGGCTCCGGGACCGCGGGGGGAGCAGCCGGGGCGTCCGGCGGGGCGGCGGCCGAGGGGTTGCCCGAAGGGGCTGACTCTGCGGGCGCTCCCGAGGTCGAATAGCGGCAAAGCCCTGGTCAGGGCGCTGCGGGCAGGAACCGGTCGGATCATGACGACCACCCGGAGTGACCAATTTGCTCCGAAGTGTTAGCGAAGTGACTGCCGGTTGCGAGAGCATGACCCTGTGTGCGCCCGACGCGCACAGGGGGTGATGACGTGTGAACGCCTGGGGACTGTCCGCCGCTCGCGGCACCCGGTTGCCGGACCTCGAACTGCTCGACGAGCGGCAGCGGGCCGTGCTGCGCTGCCTGGCCAGGGGGTTGGCCGACCACGAGATCGCCGGGGTGCTCCGGCTGACCAGCAGGCAGGTCGGCGGGGAGGTGGCGGAGATCCTGCGCAGGCTCAACCTGCGCGACCGGATCTCCGCCGTCGTCTTCGCCCACGAGGCGGGGATGATCCGGATGCCCCTACCGGCGCCCCGCTGAGCCGCCGCCGCCCGGCCGGGCGAGCAGCAGGTGGCCGAGCGCGCCGATCGGGTGGACCAGCGCGGCGGCCAGCACCAGGCCGGGCGAGCGGCCGTCGTGGGCCACCAGCGCGGCGGCCACCGACACGGCGACGACCTGCGTGACGTTGAAGAGGGTGTCGTAGAGCGCGAACACCCGCCCGCGCACCTCGTCGCCGATCTCGGCCTGCACCGCCGCGTCCGCGCAGAGCTTCACCACCTGGCCCGCGAAGGTCAGCAGGAACGCCGCCGCTAGCACGGCGGGCAGCCGCATCGGCAGCCCGAGCCCGAGCTGGGTGAGGGCGGCGAGCCCGAGCGCGCCCGGCACGACCCGCACGCGGCCGAGCGCGCCCACGAGCCGGTCGGTGACCAGGCCCGCCAGCAGCACGCCCGCGCCGCCGCAGGCGGCGACCTGGCCGAGCCCGGCCAGTCCCGCGCGGAACGGGCCCTGGTCGGTGAACGAGTTGCGCATCAGCAGCAGCGTGACCACCAGCGACATCCCGAACGCCATCCGGTGCGCCACCAGCGCGGCCAGCGCCGACCGCACCGCGGGGGTCCGCAGCACGGCCCTGCCCCCGTCCAGGAGGCCGTGCGCGACGGCGGTGAGCGCGCGGGTGGCGCCGGGGACGGCGCCCGCGCCCCGGTCCGGGCCGAGCGCGTCCCGCGCGAACCCGGCGGCCAGCGCGGCGGCCAGCAGCGAGCCCGCCGCCGCGCACGCGGTGGTCCAGGCCGAGCCGCCGTCGCCCGCGCCGAGCGCCCCGCGCAGCAGCACGGCCGTGGCCGCGCCCACGACGGCGGTCACCGAGCCCGCCGTGGTGGCGACCGCGTTCGCCTCGACCAGGTGCGCGCGCGGGACCACGTGCGGCAGCGAAGCGGACAGCCCCGACCCGGTGAACCGGCTGACCCCGGTGACCAGCAGCGCCGCCGCGCAGAGCGGGACGCCGCCCAGCCCCGCGCCCACGGCCGAGGCGGTCAGCAGCACGGACAGCGCCCGCAGCAGCGCGGCGACCACCAGCACCCGCCGCCGGTCCCACCGGTCGAGCAGCGCGCCCGCGAACGGCCCGAGCAGCGAGTACGGCAGCAGCAGGACGGCGAACCCGGCCGCGACGGCCCCCGGTTCGGCCTCCCGCTCGGGGTTGAACAGCACCGCCCCGGCGAGGCCCGCCTGGAACAGGCCGTCACCCCACTGGGCGGCGAGGCGGGTGGCGAGGAGCCTGCGGAAGCCGGGGGCGGCGAGGAGCCCGCGGACCCCGAGGTGGCGCACCCCCGCGTCGGCGCTGGTCACGGACCGAGGGTAGGACGGGTCCGCGGTCGGCGACGGGTGAGCGGTCCGCCCCGCGCCCGCGGCTCTCGCGCCGCCTCACCGCGCGGGCGGTTCTGGGATCATGGGGCCCGTGGGTGCTGATGCCGAGGTCGAACCGGGGTCGCTGCTGGTCGCGGCGCCGACCCTGAACGACTCGAACTTCCGCCGTACGGTCGTCTACGTCATCGACCACCGCGGCGAGGGCTCACTGGGGGTCGTGCTGAACCGGCCCTCCGAAGTGGCCGTGCACGACGTCCTGCCCGCCTGGGGGCCGCACGTGTCGCGCCCGCAGGCGGTGTTCATCGGCGGCCCGGTCGAGCAGAAGACCGCGCTCTGCCTGGCGGCGCTGCGCCCCGGCGAGGACCACCGCTCGCTGGACGGTGTGGTCGGCGTGCACGGGCCGGTCGCGCTGGTCGACCTGGACTCGGAGCCCGAGTCGCTGCTCCCCCGCGTGCGAGGCCTGCGGGTGTTCGCCGGGTACGCGGGCTGGGGCGAGGGGCAGCTGGAGGGCGAGGTGGAGCGGGAGGACTGGATCGTGGTGCCCGGTCTGCCCGACGACGTGCTGTCGCCGCCGGGCGTCGACCTGTGGGGTCGGGTGCTGCGCCGCCAGGGGATGCCGACGGCGCTGCTCGCCACCTACCCCGAGGACGTCCGCCGCAACTGAGCGGACCGCCGGGAGAGGGCGCTCAGGCCCTGGTCAGGACGCTGCAACCGCCGCCGGCGCAGGCGCAGCCGCCGCACCCCGCCGCGGGCTCGGGCTCCGGGACGGCCTCGGCCGCGCGGTGGCCGAGCACGCCACCGGCCGCGCCGATGCCGATCGCGCCGACCAGCCCGACCAGGCCGACGACCAGCGCGGTCTCCGGGGCGAGCAGCGCGGCGATCCCGGCCAGCACGGCGACGGCGGCGGCGACCAGGTTCGGCACGCCTGCCACCCGGTTGGCGAGGGCGAACGTCTCGTCGTCGCGCAGCGACGCCTTCGAGCGCACTCCCAGGAAGCGGTTGCGGGGCAGGGTGCCGCGCAGGCCCAGGACCCCAGCCGCACCGAGCGGCAGGCCGACCAGGAGCAGCACCACGAACAGGACGATGTTCACGCAGACGAGGGTAGGCGCGCCGCACGCGGTCCACAGCGCCGCCCCGTGCTCGTCACCACCGGACGTGGTATCGCACTGATCACAGCCGTCGCCACCCACCGCGTTGATCAGCGGCGATCCGGTCACCCAACGCTACGAAGTTGCGCGGCGCTGCTACCGTTGAGCCATGAGCACGGCGCGCCTGCTCCTTAGCAAGCCGCGCTGACCGGTCGACTCCTGGTCCAGCGCGGCAACCCCTCATGCCTGTCATCGGCTGGGGGGTTTCGTCATGTCAGGGGCAGGGATAGGGAGAGGGAACTCCGATGAGCACGGAACCGGCGGCTGACACGCCCGCCTACCGCTACACGGCGGCGCTGGCGAACGAGATCGAGCAGCGGTGGCAGCGGCGCTGGGAGGAGCGCGGCACCTTCCACGCGCCGAACCCGTCCGGTCAGCTCAAGGGCGAGGTCCCCGCCGACAAGCTGTTCGTGCAGGACATGTTCCCGTACCCGTCCGGCGCGGGCCTGCACGTCGGCCACCCGCTGGGCTTCATCGGCACGGACGTGTACGCGCGGTACCACCGGATGACCGGCCGGAACGTGCTGCACACGATGGGCTTCGACGCGTTCGGCCTGCCCGCCGAGCAGTACGCGGTGCGCACCGGCCAGCACCCGCGCGAGACCACCAAGGCCAACATCGAGACCTACCTGCGCCAGATCCGCAGGCTGGGCCTGGGCCACGACGAGCGCCGCCGCATCTCCACGATCGACCCGGACTACTACCGCTGGACCCAGTGGATCTTCCTGCAGATCTACAACTCCTGGTTCGACGCGGACGTCAAGAAGGCCAGGCCGATCGCCGAGCTGGTCGAGCGGTTCGCGTCCGGCGAGCGCGCCACCCCGGACGGCCGCCCGTGGGCCGAGCTGTCGGTGGCCGAGCAGCAGAAGGTCCTGGGCGAGCACCGCCTGGCCTACCTGTCCGAGGCCCCGGTGAACTGGTGCCCCGGCCTGGGCACGGTGCTGGCCAACGAGGAGGTCACCTCCGACGGCCGCAGCGAGCGCGGCAACTTCCCGGTGTTCCGCCGCAACCTGCGCCAGTGGATGATGCGGATCACCGCCTACTCTGACCGCCTGGTCGACGACCTGGACCGGCTGGACTGGCCGGAGAAGGTCAAGTCCATGCAGCGCAACTGGATCGGCCGCTCCCACGGCGCGCGGGTCCGGTTCGAGGTGCGGGCGGGCGAGGGCGCGGTCGGAACCGAGGAGCGGATCGAGGTCTTCACGACCCGCCCCGACACCCTGTTCGGCGCCACCTACGTCGTGCTGGCCCCCGAGCACCCGCTGGTCGACGCGATCGCCTCCCCCGCGCAGGCGGGCGCGATCGCCGCCTACCGCGCCGAGGTGGCCCGCAAGTCCGAGCTGGACCGGCAGGAGAGCAAGGAGAAGACCGGCGTCGCCACCGGCGCGGTCGCGGTCAACCCGGTCAACGGCGCCGAGCTGCCCGTCTACGTCGCCGACTACGTGCTGATGGGCTACGGCACCGGCGCGATCATGGCGGTGCCCGGCCAGGACCAGCGCGACTGGGACTTCGCCAAGGCGTTCGACCTGCCGATCATCCGCACCGTCCAGCCTGCCGAGGGCTTCGAGGGCGAGGCGTTCACCGGTGTCGGCCCGGCGATCAACTCCGGCTTCCTGGACGGCATGGACGTCGCCGAGGCCAAGAAGGCGATCATCGCCTGGCTGGAGGAGCGCGGCGCGGGCGAGGGCACCGTGCAGTACAAGCTGCGCGACTGGCTGTTCTCCCGGCAGCGGTACTGGGGCGAGCCCTTCCCGATCGTCTACGACGAGGACGGCACTCCGGTCGCGCTGCCCGAGTCGCACCTGCCGGTCGTGCTGCCCGAGGTGGACGACTACTCGCCGCGCACCTTCGACGCGGACGACGCGAACTCCGAGCCGTCCCCGCCGCTGACCCGCGCGCAGGAGTGGGTCGAGGTCGAGCTGGACCTGGGCGACGGGCCCAAGCGGTACCGCCGCGAGACCAACACCATGCCCAACTGGGCGGGTTCCTGCTGGTACCAGCTGCGCTACGTCGACCCGACCGAGCCCGGCCGGTTCGTGGACGCCGAGAACGAGCGGTACTGGCTGGGCCCGCGCCCCGCCGAGCACGGCGCGAACGACCCCGGCGGCGTCGACCTGTACATCGGCGGCGTCGAGCACGCGGTGCTGCACCTGCTGTACTCGCGGTTCTGGCAGAAGGTGCTGTTCGACCTGGGCCACGTGTCCGGCGACGAGCCGTACCGCAGGCTGTTCAACCAGGGCTACATCGAGGCGTACGCGTACACCGACGCGCGCGGCGCGTACGTGGCCGCCGAGGAGGTCGTGGAGAAGGACGGCAAGTTCTTCCACGACGGCGCCGAGGTCTCCCGCGAGTACGGGAAGATGGGCAAGAGCCTGAAGAACGTCGTCACGCCGGACGAGATGTGCGCCAACTACGGCGCCGACACGTTCCGGGTGTACGAGATGTCGATGGGCCCGATGGACGTGTCCCGGCCGTGGGCGACCAAGGACGTCGTGGGCGCGCAGCGGTTCCTGCAGCGGCTGTGGCGCAACCTGGTCGACGAGGACAGCGGCGAGCTGCGGGTGGCCGACGTCGAGCCGTCCGAGGACGCGCTGCGGCTGCTGCACAAGACCATCGCGGGCGTGCACGACGACTACGCGAACCTGCGCTACAACACGGCGGTCGCGAAGCTGATCGAGCTGAACAACCACATCACCAAGCACTACCCGGCGGGCGCGCCGAGGGCGCTGGCCGGTCCGGTCGTGCAGCTGCTGGCCCCGCTGGCGCCGCACGTGGCGGAGGAGCTGTGGGAGCGGCTGGGCGGCGGCGACTCGCTGGCGCACGGGCCGTTCCCGGTGGCCGAGGAGCGCTACCTGGTGGAGGACACCGTCCTGTACCCGGTGCAGGTGGGCGGCAAGGTCAAGGCGCGGGTGACGGTGTCGGCGTCCGCCTCGCCGGACGAGGTCAAGGCCGCCGCGCTGGGCGACCCGGCGGTGGCGGCGCTGCTGACCGGCGAGCCGAGGAAGGTCATCGTGGTGCCGGGCAGGTTGGTCAACATCGTGCTGTGACGCGCGGCTGAGCACCGGTGGCGGGGCCCGCGGGTCCCCGCCACCGCTGTTCGCGGGGTCGGTCAGCCCCGGAGCCCCAGCTCGCCGAGGAGCTGGGCGAGCATCTGGTCGTACATCTCCTCCGGGTTGGTCACCGCGAACGGGAACCGCCCGAACACCTCCAGCGCCACGTGCCCGTAGATCCGCACCCACGCCTGGAGGATGTGGAAGATCGCCGCCTGGTCGAGGGTCCGCTCGTCCACGCGCGCGCCGCGCGCTTCGATCTGGTTGATCAGCACCTGCTGGTACACCGCGAGGTCCTCGTGCAGCAGGTCGGACACGCCCGCGGGCACCTCGTCGGGGAACGGGTGGCTGGCCACCAGCCTGGCCGCGATCTCCAGGAACACCCGGCCGAACCGGTCCCGCACCTGCTCCTCCGGGGCCGCGCCCTCCCGGCCCGCCGCGTAATCGCCGTCCGTCGAGGCGAACACCAGCGAGAACTCCTGCGGGTGGTCGAGCGCCCACCTGCGGAAGCCCCGGCACACCAGGTACACCTGCTGGTCGACCGGCGCGGTGTCCGGCACCTCCGCGAGCAGGGCGCCGAGCGTGTTCTCCAGGTCCTCGCAGACGACCTCGCACAGCCGGGCGAGCAGCGCCTCGCGCGAGTCGTAGTAGCGGTACAGCGCGGGCGCGGTGATCCCCAGTTCACGTGCGATGGCACGGAGAGTTACCGAATCGCGGCCCTTCTCGGTCAGAAGCGCGCGAGCCTGGGTGAGGATGTCGCGTTCGGTCTCCGCGCGTAGCCGTTCTCGGCGAGTGGCTTCGCTCATGTGTCACTCCATCGAGTTGTGAACGGTGTTCACCGCGCGTACGGTCAGGCTCGGTCATCCGGTGAACGGTGTTTACGAAGTTGACACCGTTCACGCAACAGTAACGCACGGTACCGAGGGAGGACGTGTTGTTCGCGAAGTGGGGATCGCTCGCCTACCGCCGCCGATGGGTGGTGGTGATCGCGGTGGTGCTGCTGGCGGTGGCAGGGGGCGTGTGGGGGCTCGGCGTCTTCGACAAGCTCAGCCAGGGCGGTTACGAGGCTCCGGGCAGCGAGTCGGACCGCGCGGTCGCGGTCACGGAGGACACCTTCGGCCGTCAGGACGGCGACGTCCTGGTGATCTACGAAACCGGTGACCCGGCCAAGCTCCAGGAGATCACCACCCGGCTGGAGGGGCTGCCGGACGACGCGGTCAAGCAGGTCACGCCGCTGATCCCGGCTCCCGAGGGCGACAAGGTCCTGGCGGTCATCACGCTCCAGGCCGCCGACTCCAACGGGCAGATGAAGCAGTTGGAGCAGATCGAGCCGCAGCTGCACCAGGACGGCGTCACCAGCCACGTCGGCGGGCTCATCCCGACCCAGCGGGAGATCAACGAGGTCACCTCGTCCGACCTGATCACCGCCGAGGCGGTGTCGATCCCGATCGTGCTGGTCCTGCTCGTGGTGATCTTCGGCGGGCTCGTCGCGGCGTCCCTGCCGGTGCTCGTCGGCGGCCTGTCCATCCTGGGCGCGCTGGGCGTGCTGCACGCGGCCTCGCTCGGGCTGGAGATCAACTCGTTCGCCGTCAACGTCGCCAGCCTGCTCGGGCTCGGCATGGCGATCGACTACGGCCTGTTCATGGTCGGCCGCTTCCGCGAGGAGATGGCGGCCGGGCGCGGCACCGAGGACGCGGTGAAGCGGACCGTCGGCTCCGCCGGTCGCACCGTGGCGTTCTCGGCCACGCTGCTGATCATCGCCCTCGCGGGCCTGCTGATCTTCCCGCACGGCTTCCTCAAGTCCCTCAGCTACGGCGGCATGGCGGCGGTGGCCATCGCCGCCATCACCTCGCTGACCCTGCTGCCCGCGATGCTCGGCCTGCTCGGCAAGAACATCGACAAGCTCGCGCTGCCGTGGGCCAAGCGCGGCGCGCCGAAGGAGAGCGGCTGGCGCAAGCTCGCCGCCACCGTGATGAAGCGGCCGGTGCTGTTCGCGCTGCCCATCGTGGTGCTGCTCCTCGGCCTCGGCTCGCCGTTCCTGAACGTCAAGTTCGGCGAGGTCACCGAGAAGGTCCTGCCCGAGGGCAACGAGGTCCGGGTGGCCGCCGAGACGGTCAAGGAGGACTTCGGGGCGCTCGCCGCGGGCGGGTTCAAGATCGTCCTCACCGGCGACCCCGCGCCGCAGGAGGCGCAGGCGTTCATGCAGCGCGTCAGCGAGGTCCCCGGCGTCGCGGACGCTCAGCCCGGCGCCGAGCCCAAGGACGGCGTGTGGCTGATCAACGCGGGCCTGGACGGCGACCCGCTGAGCGACGAGTCCAAGCAGGCGCTCAAGGACGTGCGCGCGCTGGACCACCCCGGTGACGAGCTGCTCGTCGGCGGCAGCACCGCCGTGGTCTCGGACAGCCTCAAGGCCATCCAGGACGGCCTGCCGATCATGATCGGCGTGCTGGTGCTGGCCACGTTCGTGCTGATGTTCCTGGCGTTCGGGTCGGTGCTGCTGCCGATCAAGGCCGTGGTCATGAGCGCGCTGAGCCTCGCGGCGACCTTCGGCGTGCTGGTCCTGGTGTTCCAGGAGGGCCACGGAGCCTCGCTGCTCGGCGTCACGCCCGCGCCGCTGGAGTCCGGCATCGTCGTGCTGATGGCGGCCGTGGTGTTCGGCCTGTCCACCGACTACGAGGTGTTCCTGCTCTCGCGCATGGTCGAGGCGCGCGGGCGCGGGGCGAGCACCGAGGAGGCGGTGACCACCGGTCTGGCCAAGACCGGCCGGGTGATCACGGCGGCGGCCCTGCTGCTGATCGTGGTGACCGGCGCGTTCGCGTTCTCCCAGATCACCGTGATGCGGTTCGTCGGCGTCGGCATGATCCTCGCGCTGGTGCTGGACGCCACCGTGGTCCGGATGCTGCTGGTGCCCGCCGTGCTGCGGATGCTCGGCGACGCGTCCTGGTGGGCGCCCGGTCCGCTCAAGCGCATCCAGGAGCGGATGGCGATCCACGAGGGCGATTCGGTCGAGGACGGCTCGGTGGAGGACGGCTCGGTGGAGGACGGCAAGGAGCCCGCGCGGGTCTGACCCGACGTGCTCGTGGAGCCCGGTTCGCCTCGGCGGCCGGGCTCCGCGCGTTCCGCGGGGCGGTCCGGCCCGCCGGGGGTTCGGTCGGGCAGCCCGCACGCGAGCTGCCGCCCGCGACGGCGGAGCGGGCGGCAGCAGGCGGCACCCGGCGCCGGTCGCTCGGGGGGCGAAACGACCGGCGCCGGGTTCCAACCGGCGCTGAGCACCGGTGGTCCTGCCCCGACCAAGTGAGGCATACCACCAAAATGACGTAACCGGGGGCGGATTGGCTCCGGAGTGCTACGAATTTGCCGATTTTTTCTTCGCGGCCACTAGTTTGGCGTAGCGGGTGCCCGCGGCCAGCAGCACCAGTCCGGCGCCCAGGAACGCCAGGACCCGCGCGAACCCGTTGAGCGCCGACAGGTCGAACAGCACCAGCTTCACGAGCGCCGCGCCGACCAGCACCAGCCCGCTGACCCGCAGCGGCGCGCTGTCCACGCCCCGGTTCAGCAGCACCAGCGCGGCCACCGCCCAGGCCACCGTGACGAGCGCGTGGCCGAACAGGAACGCGGTCACCGTCGGTGAGACCAGCAGGGCGGCGCAGACGACCAGGCCCGTCGTCGAGTACAGCACCAGCGCGCCCGCCGCGATCCAGCTGTTCGGGCCGGACGGCATCGCGCCCGCCCTGGTCGCCGCCCAGGTCACCGCGACGGCCGCCGCCGCGAGCGCGAGCGCGGTGAACACGCCCGCGACCAGGTCGGTCGGGGTGGCGCGCGCGAAGGAGCCCAGCAGCAGGGAGACCTCCAGGGTCTCCCCCAGCGCGGCGAGCAGGCCGGGGACGCCGAAGGCCAGCGCGCCGACCAGCGCGCCGCGCGAGCGCGTCCGGCCCGCGAGCACGGCCAGCACCGCCGACTCGGCCAGCACCGCCGGGCCGAACGAGCGCAGGCCCGAGACCAGCGCGGTCGCCTCGAACGCGGCCAGCAGGCCCATCGCGGCGAGCGCCGTCGAGAAGGCCCCGCCGAACTCCGGCTTCCCGGTCCGGCGCAGCACCACCCACAGCCCCAGCAGCACCGCGGCCAGCCCGCCCGCGAGCAGCTCGCCCCGGCCGTCGGGCAGCAGCAGGGCGGCGACCAGCACCGGCGCGGGCGCGGTGGCCAGCAGCGCGACCAGGCCGGGGTTCCCGCCGGTGCGCCGGGCGCTGACCACCGCGACCGCCAGACCCACCACCGCGACGGCGACCGACAGCCAGGTCGAGGTGGCCGCGCCGCTCGCGGTCAGCACCGGCAGCGCGCCCAGCGCGGGCGGCAGCCCGGCGGCCACGGCCAGCACCGGCCAGCTGCGCAGCAGGTGCACCGGGGCCGCGACCAGCTGCAGGACCAGCAGGAACAGCACCAGCTCCACGGCGAGGACCCCGGTGATCACCGGGGCGCACACCGGGCAGGCCAGCACGACGCCCACCGCGAGCACCGCCTCGTCCCAGCGGACCGCCAGCCAGAGCCCGGCGCCCGCCACCAGCAGGCCCGACAGCAGGCCCAGCCAGGTCGGGAAGTAGCCGTAGAGGGCGGTGGTGGCGACGACGTCCAGGTAGAGCACGGCGAACCCGGTCGCGGCGACCGCGAGCGCGCCCGTGCGGTTGTCCGGCTTGCGGTTCAGCCGGAGCGCGAGCCCGACCAGCGCGGCGCCCAGCAGCGCGCCGCCGACCACGCGCGGGACCGGGCCCAGGTAGCCGCGCTGCACGGCCAGGACCAGCAGCATGACCACGCCGAGCGTGGTGACCGCGCCGCCGACCCAGGCCAGCAGGCGGCTGCCCGCGCCGTCCTGGCCCAGCCGCTCGGCCAGCGAGACCCTGGGGGGCGGGGCGTACGGCTGGTACTGCGGGAACGGGGGCTGCGGGAACGGGTGGTGGGGCGCGGGCGGGACCTGCCCGGCCGCGGTGAGCTGCGGCTGCGGCTGGGCCTGCGGTTGGGCCGGGGTGGCGGCTCCGACGGCCTGCCCGACCGCGTGCTCGGGAGTGGGCGCGATCGGTTCCGCCGCGGTCACCGCCGTCGTGGTGGCCTCGGGGGTCGGCGCGGGTGTCGTCGTGCGGCGCAGGGTCCGCAGCTCCGCGCCCACCTGCGTCAGGCGGCGGGACAGGGCGTCGACCTCGGCGGCCAGGGCTGTCAGCGGGTCCGGACCGGTCATGCGTCCAGGATCGCCGCGCGAAGCGGACAAATCATCGGTACCACTACTCAACCCGCGCCTGCGCACCCCGGACCGCGTCGGTGCGGCAGAGTGCCGGGCATGGCTCAGGTCCTCGTGCTCGGGTCGGCCAACGCCGACCTCGTGGTGTCCGTGCCCCGGCGACCGGCGGGCGGGGAGACCGTGCTCGGTTCCGACACGGTCGTGCTGCCCGGCGGGAAGGGCGCGAACACGGCCGTGGCCGCCGCCCGCGCCGGTGGCCGGGTGGCGCTGCTCGGCGCGGTCGGCGACGACGGGAACGGCGCGCTGCTGCGGCGGTCGCTGGAGGGCGCCGGGGTGGACGCGGCGCTGGTCGCGGTGTCCCGGCGGCCGACCGGGGCCGCCTACATCGCGGTCACCCCGGACGGCGAGAACTCGATCGTGGTCGCGCCGGGCGCCAACGCGGACGTGGTCGCCGAGGCCCCGTGGGGGCGGTTCGCGGTGCTGGTGTGCTCGCTGGAGGTGCCTGTCCTGGTGGTGGAGGAGGCGGTGCGGGCGGCGTCGGCGGCCGGGGTCCGGGTGGTGCTGAACCTGTCGCCGGTGGTCGGCGTCGCCCCGGACGTGCTGGCCGCGCTGGACCCGCTGGTGGTCAACGAGCACGAGGCGGCCGAGCTGGCGCCGTCGTTCGAGGGGCTGCTGGAGCTGGGACCGCGCGCGGTGGTGGTGACCCTCGGGGCGCGCGGCGCGGCGGTGGTGACCCGGTCCGGGGTGCTGGAGGTGCCCGCGCCGGAGGTGGACGTCGTGGACACCACGGGGGCCGGGGACGCGTTCGCCGGGGCGCTCGCGGTGCGGCTGGCGCAGGGGCGGGAGCTGGTGGACGCGGCGGCGTTCGCGGTGCGCGTGGCGGCGTTCTCGGTGACCAGGGCGGGGGCGCAGCCGTCCTACCCGACGCTGGCCGAGCTGGGCGAGCGGTGAGCGGCGAGATCGTCCCGCCGCGTGGTGAAGCACCCTCGAACAAGCCGCCCACCTGGGAGTACGGTCTAGATCATGGCTAACGCGCGGCTGAGCGGTGTCGGGGTCAGTGCAGGGAGGGCCGCCGGGCCCGTCGTCCGGGTGGCGGAGGCCCTCGGGGAGCCACCGGCGTCCCCGGCCCCGGCCGACCCGGTCGCCGAGGCCGCGCGGATCGCCCCCGCCGCGGAGGCCGTGGCCGCGCGGTTGACGGCGAAGGCCGCGACGGTGGAGGGCGACGCGAGGGCCGTGCTGGAGACCACCGCCGCGATGGCGGCGGACCCGGCGCTGCTCGGCCAGGCCGAGGAGCTGGTCACCGCCGAGTCGCTGCCCGCCGCGCGCGCCGTCCACCAGGCCGCCGCCGGGTTCATCTCCGCGCTGGAGGCGGCGGGCGGGTACATGGCCGAGCGGGCGCGCGACGTGCGCGACGTGCGGGACCGGCTGGTCGCCGAGCTGCTGGGCGTGCCCGCGCCGGGTGTGCCGGACCTGGAGGCGCCCAGCGTGCTGGTGGCCCGCGACCTGGCGCCCGCCGACACGGCCGGGCTGGACCCGGCGAAGGTGCTGGCGCTGGTGACGGAGGAGGGCGGCCCGACCTCGCACACCGCGATCCTGGCCCGCTCCCTCGGCATCCCGGCGGTCGTGGCCTGCCGGGGCGTGCTGTCGCTGAGCGCGGACGCGCTGTCGGTGGACGGCGAGACGGGCGCGGTCGTGGAGTCGGACGGCGTGGTCCGCGCGGCCCACCTCGGTCCGCGCGTGGAGTGGAACGGCGTCGGGACGCTGCGCGACGGGTACCGGGTGAAGGTCGTCGGCAACGTGGGCGCCGAGGCGGACGCGGTCGCCGCCGTCGCGGCGGGGGCCGAGGGCGTCGGGCTGTTCCGCACCGAGTTCTGCTTCCTGTCGGCGTCGGAGGAGCCGACGGTCGACCAGCAGCGCAAGGCGTACGCGGCGGTCCTGGCCCCGTTCGCGGGCAAGCCGGTGGTGGTCAGGACCCTGGACGCGGGCGCGGACAAGCCGCTGCCGTTCCTGAGCCCCGAGGCCGAGCCGAACCCGGCGCTGGGCGTGCGCGGCCTGCGCGTGGCCTTCGACCGGCCGGACGTGCTGGAGCGCCAGCTGGAGGCGATCGCCCTGGCCGCGCAGGACAGCGGCGCCGAGGTGTCGGTGATGGCCCCGATGGTGGCGACCGCCGCCGAGGCCGCGTGGTTCGCCGAGCGCGCCAGGAAGGCGGGGATCGCGCGGGTCGGCGTGATGATCGAGATCCCGGCGGCGGCGCTGGCCGCGAAGGAGGTCCTGGCGGAGGTGGACTTCGCGTCCATCGGCACGAACGACTTGGCGCAGTACGTGTTCGCGGCGGACCGCCAGGTGGGCGCCGTGGCCGCGCTGAACGACCCGTGGCAGCCCGCGCTGCTCAGGCTGATCGCCCTGGTCGGCGAGGCGGGCACCGCCCTGGGCAAGCCGGTGGGCGTCTGCGGCGAGGCGGCGGCGGACCCGCTGCTGGCGTGCGTGCTGGTGGGGCTGGGCGTGAGCAGCCTGTCGATGAACCACACGGCCCTGGCCACGGTCGGCGCGAAGCTGGCGACGACCAGCTACGACCTGTGCCAGCTGGCCGCGCGCGGCGCGCTGGGCGCGGGCGACCCGGCGTCCGCGAAGCTGGCGGCGAGGGCGCCGCACTAGTGCTGGAGGCGGTGGTGGCCGCGGTGCGGTCGGCCTGGACCGACCTGCGCCGCGGCCATCGGGAGGACTGGTACTACGTCACGCTGACGACGTCGGGCGAGGGCGAGCGGCTGGCGCTGACGGCGTGGTCGGAGCAGGCCCTGGCGCGGGTGGGCGACGAGGGGCTGCGGTGGTCGTACGCGGACTCGCCGTACTGCGCCTGGGGCGAGGAGTGGCTGGCGGGGGTGCGGTTCCCGAGGGGTGACCCGGATCGGGCGCTGGAGACCGCGGTGGAGGCGCTGGCGGTCCTGGACGCGGAAGGCGCGTTCGGCACGGGCGCGCAACGGGCGTCCCTGCTCCTGGCCGCCGAGATCATGCCCCCGGACCACACGAACACCACTCGGGTGCTGCGGCTGAACCGGCCTTCGGCGGTGCTGGAGCGGTGGTTGGCGGAGGCGGCGGAGGACTAACCGCGCCCCAACCCGCTCACCGCCTCCGACAGCGCGTTCAACACCCCCCGGATCAACGGGTGCTCCTCGCTCCCCGCCCGCACCGCCGCGAACACCCGCCGCAGCGGTGCCACGCCGTGCACCGGCACCCCGGCCCCCGCCGCGCGCGGCACCAGAGCCACCCCGGCCCCCGCGCCCACCAGCGCCCCGATCGCCCGAAAATCATCCGACACGTGCGTCACCACCGGTGCGAACCCGGCGTTCTCGCAGGTCAGCTCCACCGCGTCCCGCACCGGGTTCCCCAGCTGCGGCGCGACCCACTCCTCGTCCGCCAGCTCCCGCAGCTCCACCGCCGCCTCCCCCGCCAACCGGTGCCCCGGCGGCAGCAGCACGTCGAACGGCTCCGTGTACAGCGGGAACCTGGTGATCCGGCGGTCGTCCCGCCCGCCCGGCCGGTACTCCTCGGTCACCGCCAGGTCGATCTCGCCGTCCAGCAGCAGCGGCACGCTCGCGTTGCCCTCGGCGTCGCGCACCCGCACCACCACGCCCGGCGCCCGAGCCCGCAGCACCGCCAGCGCGGGCGCGACCACCTGCGTGATCGCCGACGCGAACCCCGCCACCACGACCCGCCCGCCACCACCCGCCGCGAACGACGCCAGCGACGCCCGCGCCCGCTCCAGCTCCGCCGCCACCGCGTTCGCGTGCCCCACCAGCAGCTCGCCCGCCGCCGTCAGCGCCACCCGGCGCCCGCGCCTGCGCAGCAGCTCGTGCCCCACCTCCGACTCCAGCGCGGCCAGCTGCTGCGACACCGCCGACGGGGTCAGGTGCAGCGCGCCCGCCGCGGCCGTCACGGTGCCGTGGTCGGCCAGCGCGCGCAGCACGCGCAACCTGCGAGGATCGATCACCTGCGCATTGTGGGCCAACGGCCCCGCGGGGACCCGCAGGGCCGTCGGCTCCCACCCCGGCTCAGCCGGTCATGCGCTCCCGCGCCGCGATGAACGCGTCCACCGCCCGGTTGACGTCCTCGGTCGTGTGCGCCGCCGACATCTGGGTGCGGATCCGCGCCTTGCCGTGCGGCACCACCGGGTACGAGAACCCGATCACGTACACGCCCTGCTCCAGCAGCAGCTCCGCCATCCGCCCCGCCCGCGCCGCGTCGCCGATCATCACCGGGATGATCGGGTGCTCGCCCGGCAGCAGGTCGAACCCCGCCTCGGTCATCCGCGACCGGAACAGCGCGGTGTTCGCCCGCAGCCGCTCCAGCAGCTCGCCCGACGAGCTCAGCAGGTCCAGCGCCGCGATCGCCGCCATCGTGATCGACGGGGCCAGCGAGTTGGAGAACAGGTACGGCCGCGACCGCTGCCGCAGCATCTCCACGATCTCCGCCCGGCCCGACGTGTACCCGCCGCTCGCCCCGCCCAGCGCCTTGCCGAGCGTGCCCGTGACGACGTCCACCCGGTCCTGCACCCCGAACAGCTCCGGCGTGCCACGACCACCCGGACCGGTGAACCCGACCGCGTGCGAGTCGTCGACCATGACCAGCGCGTCGTACTCGTCCGCCAGGTCGCAGATCTCGTCCAGCGGCGCCAGGTAGCCGTCCATGGAGAACACGCCGTCGGTCGCGATCAGCCGGTAGCGGGCGTCGGCGGCGTCCTTGAGCTGCTGCTCCAGGTCGGCCATGTCCCGGTTGCGGTAGCGGAACCGGCGGGCCTTCGACAGCCGCACGCCGTCGATGATCGACGCGTGGTTCAGCTCGTCCGAGATGATCGCGTCCTCGGCGCCGAGCAGCGTCTCGAACAGGCCGCCGTTCGCGTCGAAGCACGAGCTGTAGAGGATCGTGTCGTCGGTGCCGAGGAACCGCGACAGCCGCGCCTCCAGCTCCTTGTGCGGCTCCTGCGTCCCGCAGATGAACCGCACCGACGCCATCCCGAAGCCCCACCGGTCCAGCGCGTCGTGCGCGGCCTTGACCAGCACCGGGTGGTCCGCGAGGCCCAGGTAGTTGTTGGCGCAGAAGTTCAGCAGGCCGTCGGTCTCGCCGACCCGCACGGCCGACCGCTGCGGCCCGCCGATGACCCGCTCGGACTTGTACAGCCCGGCCGACCTGATCTCGTCCAACCCGGCCCGCAGGTCTTCGCGCATCGCGCCGTACATCAGGCAGCTCCCGTCCAGTCGAGGATGACCTTGCCGCACTTGCCCCCGCGCGCCGTGGCGAAGGCCTCCCGGAAGTCGGTGTGGTCGAACCGGTGCGTGATCACCGGGGACAGGTCGAGCCCGCGCTCCAGCAGCACCGACATCGAGTACCAGGTCTCGAACATCTCCCGGCCGTAGACGCCCTTGAGGTGCAGCATCTTCAGCACCACGCTGCTCCAGTCGACGGCGAAGTCCGACGCGGGCAGGCCCAGCATCGCGATGCGCCCGCCGTGCGCCATGTTGCCGATCATGTCCTGGAGCGCGACGGGCTGGCCGGACATCTCCATGCCGACGTCGAAGCCCTCGGTCAGGCCCAGCTCGACCTGCGCCTCGGCCAGCGTCCGCCGGGACACGTCCAGCGCCAGGTCCACGCCGACCGCGCGGGCCAGCTCCAGACGGTGCTCGCTCACGTCGGTGATCACCACGTGCCTGGCGCCCGCGTGCCTGGCCACGGCTGCGGCCATGATCCCGATCGGGCCCGCGCCGGTGATCAGCACGTCCTCGCCGATCACCGGGAACGACAGCGCGGTGTGCACGGCGTTCCCGAACGGGTCGAAGATCGCCGCCACGTCCAGGTCGACGGGCGCGCGGTGCACCCAGGCGTTCGCCTCGGGCAGCACCACGTACTCGGCGAACGCGCCGTTCTCGTGCACGCCCAGGCCGCGCGTGTTGGCGCACAGGTGCCTGCGGCCCGCCTTGCAGTTGCGGCACGCCCCGCACACCAGGTGGCCCTCGCCGCTGACCAGGTCGCCGACCTTGACGTCCGTGACCGAGGAGCCGACGGCCGCGACCTCGCCGGTGAACTCGTGGCCGAGCACGAGGGGGGCGCGCACGGTGCGCGCCGCCCACTCGTCCCACGAGTCGATGTGCAGATCGGTGCCGCAGATGCCGGTGCGCAGGACGCGCACCAGCACGTCCCCCGCGCCGGGGGTGGGGTCGGGGACCTCGGTCAACGAGAGTCCCGGCCCGGCCTCAGCCTTGACCAGTGCCTTCACAGCGGTGGAGTCTGCTCCGGGTTGCGCCGTTCGGTCCATCAGGACTTTCTGAACTCGCTTGTCAGCTCGGCTTCACTGGCGATCTTCCCGGCGCCTGCTCGGCCGACCTCGGCGGTGGCGGCGTCCAGGCCGACGCCCGCCGGTCCTCCGCGTTGGCCGCACCGGCCGCGGTGGCGATGTTGCTGACCATGCCGCCGAACACGATCCCGTGGAACGGCCACACCGCGAACCAGTACAGGTGCCCGACCAGCCCGCGCGGCACGAACACGGCCCGCTGCAGGTAGCGCGCGCTCCCGTCCACCAGCGGCTGCACCCGCAGCTCCAGCCAGGCCTTGCCGGGGACGCGCATCTCCGCCCGCAGCCGCAGCAGCACGCCCCGCTCGATCTCCTCGACCCGCCACCAGTCCAGCGCCTCGCCGACCTGGAGCCTGCCGGGGTCGCGCCGCCCGCGCCGCAGCCCCACCCCGCCCACCAGCCGGTCCGCCCAGCCGCGCACGGCCCAGGCCAGCGGGAACGAGTACCAGCCGTTCTCGCCGCCGATGCCCTCCACGACCCGCCACAGCTGCTCGGGGGTCGCGCAGGTGAGGTGGGTGCGGATGTCGGTGTACGAGGAGCCGCCGGACCACTCGGGGTCGCTCGGCAGCGGGTCGGACGGCGCGCCCGGCAGCGAGGCGTTCGACCAGCGGGTCTCCACGTCGGCGTCGCGGACCCGGTTGAGCGCCAGCTCCACCGCCCGGTCGTACCCGATCTGGGGACCCGGCAGCAGCGCGAGCAGGTCGTTCTCGTGGCACACCACGTCGTGGACCAGCGACTCGACCAGCGGCTTGGCGATCGAGCGGGGGACGGGGGTGATGACGTTGACCCAGTGCGAGGACAGCCGGGGGGTGAGCAGCGGGACCGGCAGCACGCGGCGCTTCGGGAGACCGGCGGCGCGCGCGTACCGGTGCATCATCTCCAGGTAGGTGAGCACCTCGGGGCCGCCGATGTCGAACGACCGGTTGGTGTCCTTCGGCAGTGTGACGGCCTGCACGAGGTAGCGCAGCACGTCGCGGACCGCGATCGGCTGGACCCGGCTGTGCACCCACCGGGGGGTGACCATCACCGGGAGGCGTTCGGTGAGGTAGCGCAGCATCTCGAAGCTCGCCGACCCCGACCCGATGATCACCGCCGCCTTGAGCACGACGGTGGGGACGCGCGAGGCGAGGAAGACGTCGCCGACCTGCTTGCGCGAGGCGAGGTGCGGGGACAGCCTGCCGCGCGACGGGTGCAGCCCGCCGAGGTAGACGATCCGCCCCACACCCGCGTCCTCGGCGGCGCGCGCCGTGTTCTCCGCGGCGCGCCGGTCGGCGTCGACGAAGTCCGGGCTGTTCAGGGAGTGCACCAGGTAGTGCACGACGTCCACGTCCCGCATCGCCCCGGTGAGCGAGCCGGGGTCGAGCACGTCGCCGCGCACCACCTCGACCTGCTTCGCCCAGGGGACGTCGCGGAGCTTGCCTGGATCGCGGACTAGGCAGCGGACCTGGTGCCCCTCGGCCAGCAGCCGGGGCACGAGCCGTCCGCCGAGGTAACCGGTCGCGCCGGTGACTAGGCATCGCACCACCCGATCATCGGCGCACCGGCGTCATCCCGCAGCTCAGGCGTTCCTGAAGCTGAACTTCCGCTTCGCCTTGATCTCGACCGAACCGGCCTTCACGTTCCCCGTGACGACGAAGTGCGGTCGCCCGCCGGACTCGAACCGGACCCTGTCCTGCAGCGCGCTGGCGCTCAGCCGCAGGTCGTCGGTGTTCACCGAGCTGCCCTCGGGCAGCAGGATGCGCACGGACCCGGCGAACACGTCCAGGTCGATCGTCACGACCGGGTGAGGCAGGTGCGCCTCCCGGAAGTCGAGGTCGGTGTTGCCCATCCGGTTCTGCACCACGATCGTGCGCGGGACGGACCACTGCCCCTTGCGCCGGACGTGGGACAGCGTGGTCTTCAGCTCCACGCGCTCGCGGGGGGCGCCCCCGAACTGCGCGGGGATCACGTCCTCGACCGGCTGCTCGGAGTTGAGCATGCCGGGCAGGTCGACGAGGACGGCGTTCAGCTCGCCCCTGGTGCGCGAGGCGAGCGCCTGGTCGGTGCGCTCGGAGAACTCGTCGAGCGTGATGAGCCCCCGCCCGATGGCCTTCTGCAGCAGGCCGACGACGTGCTCGCGCTCGGCGTCGGACACCCGGAGTTGCTTGGGATCGGTCATCGTCACTCGGTCCCCCTCAAGAAGAACGGCGGCTCGTCCCGGAAGAGCGGCTCGTCTCCGGTCAAGGCTATCCGGGGCGGGCGGCCACACGCGCATGGTCTGCCCTTCGCGGAGAACGCTCTCGACCGCCTGGCAGCACCCCGGAGTCCCGCGCCCAGATCGCGGCTTTGGGCTCCACGTGCGTGCTGGCGTAGTTGAGCATCCTCAAGTGGTGGTCGCTCTTGGTGTCCAGAGGTTTTCCGTCGAAGAAGCCGCTGGAGAGCATTCGCGAGATGTGCTCGTGCGGTCCTCCTGCCGCCCGGCCCACACGATCGGCACCTCGACCAGTGCCGGGTGGTGCCGTTCCGGGCTGGTGCCGTTCCGGGCTGGGGCCGAAGTGCGCGTCCGGTTCGACGTGGCCGGGGAACGCGACGGATCGTGTGGGCAGAACTCCACCCAGTCGAGCGACATAAGCGAGCAGCGATCGTTCGGCCTGGAGGTATTTCCACTGCATCCGCCACAGCGACCCCGCGGCTCCGGAAGCGGCGCGGTCCAGCGCAATGGCGACCTGTGCCCACACCCGGGAGAGCAGCGACTCCGTCACCTGCGGCCTCCCGACGCCGGCGCTACCCCGCGAATCCGCCGAGCTTGACCGCCGCCACGAAGACCGGCACCGGCCCGGAGGGGTTCTTCGAGTCCCGCACCCCGCACCACCCGGCCGCGCGCCCGACCTCGACGCACTGCCCGCTCAGGAACCACGGTCAGACCGGTTGGTCGAGATCACCGCGCGGGCGTGGTCCTCGGTCTGGACCAGGCCGTCCAGCAGGTCGGGTCGGTAGGACTCGATGCGCCGCGCGGTCTCCTCGGTGCTGAGGAACTTCCGCAACCGGTCCGGGACCGCCGTGCCCCACGGCGTCTTCGGCCGCCTGCGCCGGGACTCCTCACCCAAGCACTTCAGGTCGGCGCGCGCGTCCCCCTCGACTCACCGCGCGGCTGGTCTGGGCCTGCCCCGGAGAACCGGCCGGGGCCCTGACCGGCGGAAGCTCAGCCCTCCGGGTCCCCGTCCAGCCCGTGCTCGATCGCGTACCGCGCCAGCTCCACCCGGTTGTGCAACTGCAACTTCCGCAACGTCGACTGCACGTGGTTCTCCACCGTCCGGTGCGAGATCACCAGCCGGGTCGCGATCTGCCTCGCCGTCAGGCCCTTCGCCACCAGCCGCAGCACCTCGGTCTCCCGGTCGGTCAGCTGCGGCCGGTCCACCTCGTCCGGGGCCGCCGCCATCCTGCGGTACTCGCCCAGCACCAAGCCAGCCAGGCCGGACGTGAACACCGCGTCGCCCGCGGCCGTCCGGTTCACCGCCTCCACCAGCTCCTCCGCGGACGCCGACTTCACCAGGTAGCCCGACGCGCCCGCCTTCACCGCCTCCAGCACGTCGTCGTGCTCGCCGCTCGCCGACAGGACCAGCACCTTGGTGCCCTCCAGCTCACCGGCGATCATCCGCGTCGCGTCGACCCCCGACGCCGCCTCGCCCAGGTTCAGGTCCATCAGCACCACGGCGGGGCGCACGGCGCGCGCGATCCGCACCGCCGAGCCCGCGTCCGCGGCGGTGGCGACCACCTGGAAACCGCGCTCGGCGAGGTCCCTCGCCACACCGTCGCGCCACAGGGGGTGGTCGTCCACCACCATCACGGTCACGCTGCTCATCGGTAGACCCGCACCTCCCACTCCGCGCCCTCCCCCGGCCCGGTCTGAAGCTCCAGGGTCCCACGCAGGGCCTCGACCCTGCCCCGGATCGACTTGGCGATCCCCATCCGACCCTCGGCCTCCGCGCTGGCCAGCCTGCCCTCCGGGATGCCGGGCCCGTCGTCGCGGACGCTGAGCACGACCTCCTCCCCGAGGTCCTCCAGCAGCACCCACGCCCGCGCGTCCGGGCCCGCGTGCTTCTCCACGTTCGACAGCGCCTCGCGCACCACCGACACCAGCTCGATCACCGTCCTGGCGGGCAGCATGACGTGCGTCGCGGGCGTCGCCACGTGCACCTTCGGGGTGATCAGCAGCTGCAGCGCGGGCCGCAGGTCGGCCTCGCCGCTCTCCGTCGTCTCCTCCGGCGACGCCGCCACGAGCGTGCGCAGCGCCACCTCCTGCTCACCGGCCAGCTCGGCCAGCTCCGCGGCCTCCCCGCCCAGCTCGTTGCCCCGCTTGCGCACCCGCGCCAGCACCTGGAGCACCCCGTCGTGGATCGACCGCGCCAACCGCTCGCGCTCCGCCGTCGCCGCCTCCGCCCGCAGCGCCTGCGCCAGCTGCGCCGACGACTTGCGCCCCACGCTCGCCGCCATGCCGACGACGAACCCCGACCCGACCAGCAGCACCACGTCCCGCACCAGGTCCGTGTTCAGGTCGCCCCGGTTCAGGTACGTGCTCAACCCGACCACCGCGCCGCCGACCGCGCCCGCGTACTGCCCGCCGTGCGCGCCGCACACCACCGGGGGCGCCGACGCCCAGATCGTGGTGATCAGCGGGACGCCGTACAGGAACTGCGCGGGCGTCAGGATCAGCAGCGACAGCGACATGAGCCCGCACACGACGAGCACGTCGGTCACGACCACCCAGGTCCGCTGCCCCGACGGCCCCCGGTAGGCCACCGAGGTGACCACCGTCCAGACCGCCATCAGGCCCAGCGCCACCCACGCCAACCACGGCCGCTGGTACCCGCTCTGCTGCACCAGGACCGTGCCCAGCGCGAAGAAGAACGTCACCACGCGGAGCACCACCGTGGCCCGCCACAGGTGCGCCACGGGATCGTCCAACCCGGTCACGCCCGAACCGGTCTGCTGTGCCTGTGCCATCCGGAGCCCTCCCCACCCCCATCCTGCCGTGTCCGCGCCCTGCGGCTAACCCCCAGGTGGCCGTCTGTTCCCCCGCACCCGCTTGTGGAAGGCTGACCGGGTCCGGTGCCCGTCGCAGGGGGTGACCGCGCCGGGCGTCCTCCGGCAGGGGAGGTTTTCCGCGTGCGCGAGTGGCCGCTGTGGACGCTGCGGCGACCCGCGCTGGCCTACTGGATCCTGGTGGACGCCGCCGCGCTCGCCGCCTCGGTCCTCGCGATCGTCGCCACCGAGCGCCCCACCCCCGACGAGATCGCCCGCTTCTCCGCCATCGCGGGCACCGCGGGCGCCGTCATCATCGTCAGCTCGGTGTACAGCGACCGCGTGGGCGAGATCGCCCGCAACCCGTGGGCCGCCCACCTGTCCTACCTCACCGCGGGCCTGGTCGCGCTGCCGGGGAACCTGCTGGTCCTGCTCCTGTTCGGCCCCGCCCTGCACGGCCTGCTCGACCAGCGCCCCGAGGTGCACCGCTGGCTGTTCACCCTGTCCTCGACGGCGCTGGCGGTGTTCGGCACCCGGCTGGCCATCGGCTGGGAGCACCCGACGACGGGCAGGCTGGACGTGCTGGTCCTGGGCGCCACCATGCTGCTGACGGTCCGCGCCGCGCTGATCTCGCTCGGCCTGAAGCTGCGCAGCCCGCGCGCCCCGAGCGAGGAGGTCGTGGGCGAGCCGATCGACGTGGTGCTCGGCGTCGTCGCGGTCAGCATCGGCGGCCTGATGGGGTTCGCCGCGCTCGCGACGGCCGTGCACGCCGTGGTCGCCGGACCGCCGCTGGCCCTGCTGGAGCGGGCCGCCCAGCTGCCGCACTGGCGGCGGTCGGCGCAGCGGGACGCGAAGACCGGGCTGGCCAACGCCGCGCACTGGGACGGCCGCGCCCGCTACGAGCTGGCCAAGGCCCGCGCCACCGAGCGCCCGATGGCGGTGCTGCTGCTCGACCTCGACCACTTCAAGAAGGTCAACGACCTGGTCGGGCACCTGGCGGGCGACGCCGCGCTCAGCGCCGTGGCAGGCCTGCTCAACACCAGCACCCGGCGCGGCGACCTGGTCGGGCGGTTCGGCGGCGAGGAGTTCGTGGTGCTGCTGCCGGACGCCGAACCGGCCGTGGCCAGGTCGGTCGCCCAGCGGGTCAGGCACGCCATCGCCGACCTCCAGGTGCCGACCGTGCGCACCGACGGCCACGCCCACCTGCTCACCGGGCTGACGGTGAGCATCGGGGTGTCGACCACCCAGCGCTTCGGCTACGAGCTGCCCGACCTGATGGTCGCCGCCGACTCGGCGCTGCTGGCCGCCAAGAGCTGCGGGCGGAACCTGGTCGAGATGGCCTGAGCCCCGACCGGGAGCAACCGGCCGGGAGCAGCAGGCCGGGGGTCAGCGGCGCTCGCGCCCCTTGTCCTTCTTCTTGTCGTCGTCCGAGCCGAGCTCGTCCACCCGGTGCTCGTCCCCCAGGTCCTTCGGCGCGCCCTCCTGCGGCTCGTCCACGTCCACCCGCCTCGGGTCCACGTGCTTGTCCGCGTCCGAGAGCAGCGACCTGATCCCCGAGTTCAGCACCGCCAGCAGCGGCACGGACAGCAGCGCGCCCGCGATCCCGGCCACCACCAGGCCCGCCGAGATCGCCAGCACCACCGCCAGCGGGTGCAGCTTCACCGCGCGCCCCAGCAGCAGCGGCTGCAGCACGTGGCTCTCCAGCTGCATCACGCCGATCAGGATCGCCAGCACCACCGCCGCCGCCACCGGGCCGTTCGCGACCAGCGCGATCAGCACCGCCACCACGCCGGTGATCACCGCGCCGACGATCGGGATGAACGCGCCGAGGAACACCAGCGCCGCCAGCGGCACCACCAGCGGCACCCCGACGATCCACAGCCCGATGCCGACGCCGACCGCGTCCACCACCGCGACCACCGCGGTGGCCCGCACGTAGCTGACCAGCGAGGCGAACCCGCGCCGCCCGGCGAGGTCGGCCCTGGCGCGCACGTCGCGCGGCACGATCCGGGTGATGAACCGCCAGATCCCGTCGCCGTCGTGCAGGAAGAAGATGAGGGTGAACAGGGCCAGCACGAGCCCGGTCAGCAGCTCGCCCACGGTCGCCGCCGTGGTCAGCGCGCCCGAGGTGATCTCGCCCTGGTTGGCCTTGACCGTCTCCAGCAGCTGGTCGACGTACTGCTGGAGCTGGAGCTCGCTCAGGTGCAGCGGCCCGTCCTTGAGCCAGTCCCGGATCGTGCTCAGCGACGCGGTGACCTGGTTCTGCAGCTCGGGGAGGCCGTTGGAGAACTCGGTGATCACGAACGTGAGCACCCCGCCGACCACCGCGAGCCCGCCGACCAGCACGAACCCGGTGGCCAGGCCGCGCGGCACGCCCACCCTGGTCAGCTGGGTCACCGCGGGCGACAGCAGCGCGGCCAGCAGCAGCGCGACCCCCACCGGGATCATCACCGACGCCATGTAGCCCACGGCCTGCGACACGATGTACAGCGCGCCGACGACGGCGACGAACCGCCAGCTCAGCGCCGCGCTCACCCGCAGCAGCGGGGGAACCTTGCTGCTCTCCCAATCCGGTGTGCCCACGCCGATCACCGTATCCCGCCCACCCCCGCCGGGGTCCCGACTTCGCGCAGCTCAGCAGTACCCGTCACCGGACCTGGTCAAGCGCGCCACCCGGATGATCGGATCGGGAGGTGGAAGCGATCAGCGCAGCAGAGGAGCGGGTGGCCGCCGCCTTCGCGGGCGGCACGCGGCTCAGGTTCGGCGCCAGGACGCCGCAGCGCGAGCGGACGGTGCGCGGCGCGTTCCTCGCCGCGCTGCTGGGCGGCACCGCCACCACCCGGCCCGCCACCACCAGGGCGGCCGTCGCCGAGACCGCCCCCGAGGAGCGCCCGAGGCTCCGGTCGACCCCGGCCAGGTTCATCCCGGCCACGTTCGCGTCCGCCCGCACCGCGCCGCCGGGGCCGCCCGCGCTGCGGCTGATCAACGCGCACGTCGTGGGCCTGTTCGGCCTGGAGGGCGCCCGGATCGAGCACGTGGTCGACCTGCTCGACTGCACCTTCGAGCAGCCGCCGGACCTGCGGATGGCCCGCCTGGTCGGGCTGCGGATGCGCGGCTGCAAGGTGCCCGGCCTGCGCGCCCGCAACGTCCGGGTGCGCAGCGACCTGGTCCTGGAGGCCGGGTTCACCAGCGACGGCGTGGTCGACCTGACCGACGCCACCGTCGACGGCACGTTCCGCCTGGCGGGCGCGGTCCTGCGCGGCGGCGCGCACGCCCTGCTCGCCGCCAGGATCCGGGTCTCCGGCTCGCTGATGGCGGTCGCGCTGCGCGCCAGGGGCGAGGTGAGGCTGCGCGGCGCCGACTTCGGGGGCAGCGTCCACCTCGGCGGCGCCCGGCTGATCAACCCCGGCCACAACGCGCTGGAGGCCAGCGGCGTCCGCGTCGCGGGCAGCCTGTTCTGCGACGCCGAGGGCGGCCGGTTCACCGCCGAGGGCCGGGTGCTGCTGGACGGCGCGCGGGTCGGCGGCAACGTCGTCCTCTCCGGCGCGCGGCTGCGGGCGAGCACCGTGGAGCGCCCGGTGCTGGTGATCCCGCGCGGCACCGCCGACGAGGCGGCGGCGCTGGTCGCCGACCGGATCAGGGTCGACGGCAACGTGGAGCTGGACGACGGCTTCACCTCGACCGGGACGGTCCGGCTGCCGAACGCGGAGATCGGCGGGTACCTGCGGCTGTCCGGGGCGCGGATCGGGCAGAAGGCGCTGGTCGAGCGGGCCGTCAGGGCGCGGGCGGGCAAGGCGGGCGCGGGTGGTGCGGGGAAGGACGACGTCGATGTCCCCGCGAGGGCCGCCGCAGAGCTTGCAGGACCCGCCGCCGGGCCTGCCCGAGTCGGCGAGGACCAGGCAGGCGAGGCCCGCGCAGACCACGACCGCCCCGAGCGCCGCGGGTCCGCCGAGGCCGGGGACGAGCCCGAGCCCGGCGCCGAGGACGACGGCCTCCTGCACATCCCCGTCGCGCTGCACGCCGACGGCGTCCAGGTCCGGGGCGACCTCGACGCCAGGGGCGCCGCGCACGGCGCGTTCACCGGCCCGAGCGCCCGCGAGTCCGCGCTGCTCGCCTACGGCCAGGTCCGCCTGGTCGACGCCCGCGTGCGCGGCAGCGCCAGCCTGTCCGGCGCGCGCCTGGTCGGCCCCGGCATCGACGTCCTGTTCGCCGACCGCTTCAAGGTCGGCGGCACGCTCTTCCTGCGCGACCTGCGCGCGCAGGGCTCCCTGCGCCTGCAGAACGCGGAGATCGGCTCCACCCTCGACTGCTCCGGCGCGGTGCTGCGCGACCCGCGCCGCCGGGACGACGGCACCGCGAAGCCGTCGCTGGACGCCCGCGTCGCCACCGTCGGCAAGGACCTGCTGTGCAGCGGCGGCTTCACCGCCGAGGGCGGCGTCCGGCTGCTGCTGGCCGAGGTCGGCAAGACCGCGACGTTCGCGGGCGCCCTGCTCGGCCACGACCCCGGCGGGACCGCGCTGGGCGCCAGGGGCATGACCGCCCAGCAGCTCGTGCTGCGGCTCGACGCCGAGCAGGCCCCGCGCGGCCGGGTCGTGCTCACCGGGACCCGCGCCGCCTCGGTCGTGGACGGGCCGGGGCTGTGGGCGGCGGGTGGCGGGGTCGCGGTGGAGGACTTCACCTTCGGGTCCATCGCCTCCTCCCCGGACGTGGACGTGCGCACCCGGCTGCGCTGGCTGCGCGAGGTGCAGCCGGACTTCGCGCCCGGCCCGTACGAGCAGCTGGCCACCGTCTACCGGGAGGGCGGCGACGAGGAGCTGGCGCAGGTGGTGCTGGTCGAGAAGCAGCACCGCCGGTACTCCGAGCTGGGCCTGGCGCACCGGGCGTGGGGCTTCCTCCAGCGCTGGACGGTCGGCTACGGCTACCGGCCGTGGCTGGCGATCACCTGGCTGACCGCGTTCTGGCTGTTCGGGGCCCTGTGGTTCCAGTGGCACGAGATGCTCAAGCTCAACGACGACGAGTCACCGGTGTGGAACCCGTGGCTGCTGGCCGCCGACCTGCTGCTGCCGATCATCGACCTGGGGCAGGACAACCGCTGGCAGTTCACCGGGGTGTCCCAGTGGATCGCCAGCGCGCTGATCGCGGTGGGCTGGATCCTGGCGTCCACGGCGGCGGCGGGCGCGGCCCGCGTGCTCAAGCGGGTCTAGCCGGGCCCGGTGGAACCCGGCGGGACGCCGTCGTTCCGGTTCGGTCGTCCACGAACGGCTGACCTGCGGCGGCGTCCCCGCGAGGGGCGCGTGACACGGAAGAACCGAGAATTTCTCGGCTACCCGGCGTCATCCTGGTGAAACTCAGAGTGGCGATCACACGATCCGGCGAACAGAGCAGTCAAGGGGTGCGCCAAGGGGAGCAGCCCTGGCAGGCTCTCGGCGTCGGCCAGCCACGGCGGTGATCGTGCGGGCCGGCTCCCCGAGTCCGTTTTCCCAGGTGGAGGTACCAGCGTGTCCGCAGCGGCGCAGCGAGTTGGGAAGGTGGTCCGCTTCCGCGGATTGCTGTCCCGCGCTCTGCTCGTCGCCGGCGGCGCGCTGGCTGGCACTGCCGCCGCCTGGGCGCTGTCCGCCGCTCCGGCCTCCGCCGAGACCGTCGACCTCAACCCGGTCGGCGTCCTCTCGGAGGGCGTGCTGGGCGGCGGCCCGCTGAGCGAGGTCCTCTCCCCCGTCGACAAGGCGGTGGACGACCTCGACGCGGTGATCCGGGCCCAGCGCGAGAAGCTGGTCGAGATCCCGCGAGCCGACCTGGGCCGCGTCGCGGAGGACATCCGCGGCGCCGTGGGCCAGGTCGGCGACCTGCTCGGGGTCGAACCGGTGCTGCAGGTGGTCGAGGTCCAGGACGCCCCGCGCGTCGACGCGGCCCTCGCGCCCACCGCGATCCCGGCGCTCCCCGAGCAGCACCAGGCCCCGGCCGAACCGGAGGTCGCGCCCGTCGCGGCCCCCGAGACCCCGGCCGCGGCCGAGGTCGAGGCCCAGCAGCGGTCCACCAGGGCCAACGCCGCCCCGGCGGCCCCGGTCGAGCGGTCGCGCGACGAAGCGCCCGCCGCCGAGGCGCGCCCGGCGCAGCCCACCACCCCGGACCTGCCGTCCGCCCCGGTCGTGCCCGCTTCCGGCACGCCCGCCCACTGCTCGTGCGGTGCGGACGGCGCTTCCTCGTCCAACAACAACGGCGGCGCGCTCTCCACGATCGCGTCCACCTCCGGTGTTCCCACCGCTGCGGCGCGGGCGCTCCTGCCCACCACCGAGCGGAACACCGCGATGCCCGGCAAGCAGCCCGGCATCACCCCCGACTGATCACCGCGCGCGGTTTCGAGGCGGCACACCCGTGCTCCTCGGTCTCCGGCCTGCGCGCTCTTCGCTGAGCACCGCGTTCCGGGCGATCCGCCGCGCGCTCTTCCGAAATCGGGTGGTCGTCCCCCAGACGCCGTCCGCGTCCGACCACCCCCCATTCACTGATCGAAGGAGAAAACATGCAGACCTGGGCCAAGCGCGGTCTCCAGTCCGCACTTGTCACCGGTGGTTTGCTGATGCTCGGCACGGGCATCGCCTCCGCTGAGGAGCGGGTCAGCCCCGACCTCGCCCCCTCCATGCTCGACAGCATCGGCCAGGAGCTGGCCGACGTCGACATCGAGATCCCCGTCCTCGTCGAGAAGAACGCGATCGGCGTCCTGGGCGACGCGGTCGAGCTGCCCGAGATCGACGAGAAGCTCGTCGTCCCCTCGCTCAACACGATGATGGGCAAGCAGTCCAACCCGCTCGTCAAGGACAGCCGGGGCATCGGCTCCGACCAGATCATCCGCAACAACCGCATCGTCGGCGACCTCGTCGTGCCGGTCATGGTGTGCGGCAACGCGATCGGCGCGCTGGGCGACGCCTACGTCGAGGCCGACTGCGAGCAGGAGGCCAGCAGCACCCGCACGACCATCACCGACGGCTCCCGCGACTCGCTCGCGGGCAACGTCGTCGCCATCGCCGCCGCCGTGCCCACCTCGGTCACCGGCAACGCGATCGCCGGCCTGGGCAACGCCGAGGCCAACACCACCGCGTCGCAGTCCGCCGTCGCGGGCGGCGACATCACCACCTCCGGCGAGCGCGGCTCGCTGTCCGGCAACGTCGTCGCGGGCCAGTGGGCCGTGCCGGTGCAGCTGAACAACAACGCGGTCGGCACGATCGGCAACGCCCTCGCGAACGGCTCGTCCGACGTCACCGCCGAGGTGCCCGGCACCATCACCACGAGCGGCGCGGACAGCTTCGGCGGCGGCAACGCGCTGCTGGCCCCGCTGGCGCCCATCGCGGCCGTGAACGGCAACGCCGCGGGCGTGCTCGGCAACGGCGACGTGCTCGCCGAGAACTCGGCCACCGCCACCGCGGGCAGCGAGCACACCGGCATCTTCGACCTGCCCACCTACGCGGAGACCTCGGGCAACCGGGGCACCCTGGCGGGCAACATCCTCCAGCCGCAGATCGCCGGGCCCATCTCGGCCGACGACAACGCGGTCGTGGTCGCGGGCAACTCCACCGCCACCTCCTCGGCGTCCAACTACTCGCAGGTCGGCGGCTTCACCAGCACGACCGGCGAGAACGGCACGCTGTCCGGCAGCATCGGCGACCTGCCGATCGGCCTGCCCGCCGCGGTCGGCGGCAACGGCGCGGCGGTCCTCGGCAACGCGGCGGCCGACCACACCAACGACTCCACGACGCTGGTGGGCGGCAACACCTTCACCAACGGCGACGGCGCCGTGCTCGGCTCCAACGTGGTCTCCGCCCCGGTGACCGTCCCCGCCGACCTGTGCGGCACCGGCCTCTCGGCGGGCGGCAACGCCGACGGCAACTGCAACAACCTCGTCACCACCGAGGTCGGCGGCCTCAACGCCAGCCGGGGCAACGACAGCGTCGTGTCCGGCAACCTGGTGTCGCTGCCCTCGTTCGTGCCCGCCGAGTCCTTCGGCAACGCGTTCTCCGTGCTGGGCCAGGCCGACGGCACGGCCGACGAGGTCAAGGGCTCCGCGGTCGGCGGCGAGCCGAACACCCGCGACGACGACGGCACGGTGTCCAGCAACGCGGTCGGCCTGCCCACCGCGCTCGGCCTGCAGATGCACAGCATGGCCGGCGGCATCCTGAGCAACACCAACGCCACCGCCACCAGCGACAGCACCTTCGACGTCGGCGGCCCCGCCGAGGCGACCGGCAAGCACGGCTCGATCTCCGGCAACATCGGCTACCTGCCGACCAACAACATCGCGCAGGTCTTCGGGTCCGCGGTGGGCGTCGGCGGCAACCACTACAGCAACAGCGACAACTTCCTCACCTCCACGGTCGGCGGCGACGCCGTCTCCACCGGTGAGGACGGCGCGATCGCGGGCAACGTCGCCTCGGTCCCGCTGGCGTCCACGCTCCAGTCCTTCGGCCACTCGGTCGTGGTCGCGGGCAACGGCGACGTCGTCACCACCAACACCGCCGACGTCACCACCGGCGGCGACGTCGCCACCAACGGCGACAACGCCTCGGTGTCCGGCAACGGCATCGCCCCGCAGATCGGCCTGCCCGCGCAGGTGTTCGGCATCGCCGGCGGCGTCGCGGGCAACGGCAACACCACCCACACCAACGACACCAACCTCGTCGTCGGCGGCGACCACGAGACCTCGGGCCTGGACTCGGCCGCGTCCGGGATGCTGGTGACCGCGCCGATCTCCGGCAACCCGGCCGTGCACGGCGACGCCGTGTCGGTGCTGGGCCTGGCCGACAGCGTCACCGACTCCACCGCCCTGACCCAGGTCGGCGGCAGCACCGAGACGGTGGGCTCCGGCTCGCTGTCCGCCGCCGAGGTGTACGCGCCGGTCGAGGCCGCCGCGACCGTGGTGGACGTGCCCGCGCAGGTCCTCGGCACCGCCACCACGCTGGTGTCCAGCACGCACGACGTCGAGACCGGCGACGAGGTCGACGGCGGGGCCGACGCCAAGGGCATCAACCTGCCCAGCTCGGTCGACCGCCACATGTCGATCACGAGCCTGCCGCTGCTGAACAACGTCTTCATGATGGAGCGCTCGTTCCAGGGCGACCTGCCGGTCGTGGGTGGCCTCGCGGGCGGTCTGCCCGTGGTCGGCGGCCTGACCGGCGGCCTCCCCGTGGGCAACCTGACCGGTGGCGGCCTGCCGCTGGTCGGCGGCCTGACCGGTGGTCTGCCCGGCATCAGCGGGCGCAGCGCCCAGGGCGGCGGCCTGCCGGTCGTCGGTGGCCTGACCGGTGGCGGCCTGCCGGTGGTCGGCGGTCTGACCGGTGGCGGGCTGCCCGTCGTCGGTGGCCTGACCGGTGGCGGCCTGCCGGTGGTCGGTGGCCTGACCGGCGGCGGCCTGCCCTTGGTGGGCGGCCTGACCGGTGGCCAGCGCTCCTCGGCCCCGACCCTGCCGACCGACCAGCTGACCAAGGCCACCAGCGGTCTGAAGGTCAACCCGCTGGAGCAGCTCGGCGGCCAGAAGGGCGGCTCGCCGCTCGGCTCGCTGCTGGCGATCCCGTCGATGTTCGGCTCGCTCTGAGCGCTGAGCACGACTAGCTGAACCACCCTCCCGCTCGGCCCCCGGCGCGACACGCGCCGGGGGCCGAGCCCTTTGTGGAGGCGAGTCCGCCGGGAGCCGCGTGCAGGGGGTGCTCGCCGAGGTGCGTGCGGCGCCAAGCGCGCGCGCCGAAGGGGCGGTCAGTTCTCCGAGGCCCGGTCGCGCCCGCGCAGCCGGTCCTGCGCGTGCCCGACCAGCGCGTGCACCGGGATCGCGCCGTCGCTGGTCACCCAGCACACCCGCACCCCCGGCCGCACCCGCGCGCCCGACACCCGCACCGCGCGACCGGCCAGCTCGCCGACCCGCGCGGCGACCGCCTCGCCCGTCCCGTTCGGGTGCTCGGCCACCACCGCGAACTCGTCGCCGCCGTACCTGGCCACCGTGTGGTCCGCGCGCAAGCCGGCCCGCAGCCGCGCGCCCAGCACCACCAGCAGCTCGTCGCCCCGGTGGAACCCGTGCGCCCGGTTCACCTCGGCCAGGTGCCGCACGTCCAGCAGCACCAGCGTCGCGAGCGTGCCGTGCGTGCGCGCCCGCACCAGCGCCTGGTCCAGCCGGTCCAGCAGCAGCGCCCGGCCGGGCAGCCCGGTCAGCGGGTCGACCAGGCCCGCGCTGTGCGGCACGTCGGCCTGCACCGGGCGCAGCAGCACCAGCACCCGCTCGTCCAGCGGCCGGTACTCGGCCCACACCCGCGTGCGCGGCAGCACCACCGGCAGCACCAGCGTCGACCGGCTGCGCAGCACCTGCCTGGCCAGCTCGGCCCGCGACGGCAGCGGCGCGCCCGAGTCGTCGCGCGCCTCGCCCGCCGCGCCCAGCTCGGCGGCCACCCGGTTCTCGGCGAGCACCGCGCCCCGCGCGTCCAGGAGCAGCACGCCCACGGGGAGCTGCGCGATCAGCTCGTCCCAGTGACCGATCCGGGTGCGCATCGCAGTCGCCTCCCACCGCGGGCTGCATGGGCCTTCTTGGCAGCCTCCCCGCGCTGAGCGGGCATTTCAACACCTGCGCGACCACCCGGTCCGGTGATCTTTCAGCTGATCTTGCCCAGGGACTCGTCGGGGAGCCCGCCCGCGAGCGCGGCGAGCAGCGCGGCGAACGCGCCCTCGGACACGATCGGCACCCCGTACGCGCGGGCCCGCCTCGCCTTGGTGGACAGGGAGAACGGGTCGGCCGCGACCAGCAGCGCCGTGGCGCGCGTGACGTAACCGGAGTTCACCCGCAGCCCCGCGCCGAGCGCCCGGTCCACCCAGACGTCGCGCGCGTCGTCCATCTGCCCGGTGAACACCACCAGGTCGCCCCGCGCCAACCGCCTTGCCGCCCCCGCGCCACCGGCCGCCGCGCCACCGACCGCCGGACCGCAGGCAACCGGAATGCCGGCCGCCGCAACGCCGCTCGCCGAACCGCTGGCCGCCGGACCGCCGAGCGCCCCGCCTGCCGGATCCCCGCCTGCCGGGACTTCGCCCGACCGCGTCCCACCGGCCCGAGTTCCGCCGGACAACTCGACCGGCCGCGTCGCACCGGCCAGCGCGCCCGACCACGGGGCGGCGCCCGTCGAGAGCCCACCCGCCGACAACCCGCCCGACGACGGCCCGTTCGCGGGAACTCCGCCCGCCGGCACCGCTCCCGCCGGTCCGGGGCCCGCCCCGGCCAGCACCCCGCCCGCCAGGTCGGCGGCGCCCCGCCGCACCTCGGGCACGTCCGCGCCCAGCGGCGGCAGGTCCAGCGCGCCCGCGCCGGGGACCTCGGGCAGCCGGGCGAACAGCGCCGCCGCCGCGCGCGCGTCGGCCAGCGCCGAGTGCGCGTCCAGCAGCGGCACCCCGGCGTCGGCGCAGCAGTCCCGCAGCGACCGCCGCCCGCCCGACAGCCGCATCGTGCACAGCCCGTCGAAGTCCGCGTCCACCCCGACCCGGCCGAACTCGGCGGCCAGGAAGCGCGCGTCGAACGCCAGGTTGTGCGCCACCAGCACCCGGCCCGCCAACCGCCGCGCCAGCGCCCCCGCCGCCAGCGCGAACGTCGGCGCGCCCCACACGTCGGCTGCCCTGATCCGGTGCACGTGCTGCGGACCGAGATCCCGGCCGGGGTTCAGCAGCGTGCACCACTCCCCGGTGACCCGCCGGTCCCGGTCCAGCTGCACGACGGCCACCTCGACCACCCGGTCGGACCGCCGGAACCCGGTCGTCTCCACGTCGACCACCGCGTAACCCACGCCGACGAACCTACCGCCGGTCCGCCCGCCCTCAGGGCACCTCCTGCAGACCGAGCACCGACAGCAGCCGCAGCGCGTCGTGCCCCGGCGAACCGGGCGGGGCGGTGAACAGCACCACGTGCTGGTCCCGCTCCGGAACCACCAGCACGTCGCAGTCCAGCGGGATCGGGCCGAGCCGGGGGTGCGCCACGACCTTCGTCATGCCGTGCAGGCCCGACACCTCGGCCACCCGCCACAGCTCCGCGAACTCGCGGCTGCCCCGCAGCAGCTCCCGCACCAGGTCCTGCACGCCCCGGTCGCGCGGGTAGCGGGCGGCCACCGCCCGCAGGTGCGCCGCCGCGAACCGGCTGAACTCGCCGCCGTCCTCGATCCCGTAGTGCCTGCGCGCCGGGTCCGGGCCCAGGAAGTACCGGCGGATCATGTTGCGCTCCCGAGGGGGTCGCGCCGAGAAGTCCTCCAGCAGCGCCGCCGCCAGCGGGTTCCACACCAGCACGTCGTACTTCGCGTCCAGCACCACCACGGCGGTGTCCGGCAGCCGCTCCACCAGGTCCATCACCCGGTCGGGGACATCACGGGACACGCCCGGTGGTTCCGCGGGCCGCCCGCACAGCGCGTGCAGGTGGTCCCGCTCGGCATCGGTGAGCCGCAGCGCCCTGCCCAGCGCGACCAGCACGTGCCGCGACGGCCGCGGACCGCGCGCCTGTTCCAGCCGCGTGTAGTACTGGGTCGAGATGTGCGCCAGCCCCGCCACCTCCTCGCGCCGCAGACCGGGGGTGCGGCGCGGTCCGCCCGAAGGCAGTCCCACGGTCCCCGGTGACAGCCGCTCCCGGTGCGACCGCAGGAAGCGGCCCAGCTCAGCCTTGTCCACGCCCCCGAGGATGCCGCCCGCGGCCGTTGCCCGACAGGTACGGGCAGGGCCTGCCTGAGCGCTCCGCGGCGCGGCACGGTGGAGCCATGACCAAGACCGGACTGCTGGCCGACAAGATCGCGCTCGTCACCGGGGCCAGCCGGGGCATCGGCGCCGCCGCCGCCCGCCTGTTCACCGCCGAGGGCGCCACCGTCGTGCTCGCCGCGCGCAGCGAGGACGCGCTCAAGGCCCTCGCCTCGGAACTGCCGGGCGCCTCGTACGTGGTCACCGACCTGGGTGACAAGAAGAGCATCGACCACCTGGTGCGCACGGTCGTCGAGCGGCACGGCAGGCTCGACGCGGCGTTCAACAACGGCGGAACGGCCACCCCGCCGCACCCGCTCGCCGACGTGACCGAGGAGGACCTGGACCGGGTCGTGCAGGTCAACTTCAAGGGCGTGTTCCACGCGGTGGCCGCCGAGGTCAAGGCCATGGCCGCCACCGGCGGCGGGGCGATCGTCAACACCAGCAGCGTCGGCAGCCTGATCGCGAACCCGGCGCTGCCCGCCTACGCGGCGGCCAAGCGGGCGGTGAACAGCCTGACCGAGTCGGCGGCCGTCACCTACGGCGGCGCGGGCATCCGGGTGAACGCCATCGCGCCGGGCCTGACCCGCACCGAGATGGTCGACGACTGGGAGTCGCACGACCCCGGCGTGATCGACCGGATCGTCGCGTCCACCCCGCTCGGCAGGGCCGCCACGCCCGAGGAGGTGGCCGAGGCGGCGGCCTGGCTGCTCAGCGACCGCGCCTCGTACGTGACCGGCGCGGTGCTCCCGGTGACCGGCGGGACCGGCATCTGACCCGGTGGCCCGCGCCCGGCCGGATCAGGGCGCGGGCTCCTCGCCGCTGGCCATCGCGATGGCTTCCTCGACGGTGTCCGCGATCGGGATGATCTCGTCGAAGCGGGCCAGCTCCAGCGCGTCCAGCACGGTCTCGCCGACCCCGGCCAGCGCGAGCGCGCCGCCGTTGGCCCGCACCTTGGCGAGCGCCCCGGCGAGCACGCCGAGCCCGTGGTGGTCCAGCGACTCGACCCGCTCCAGGTCCAGCACGACGAGGAACGCGCCCTCGTCGATCTCCTCGACCACCAGCTCCGTCCAGAGCTTCGGGGAGGTGAACAGGTCGACCACCCCCGAGATCCCGGCGACGAGGAACGAGCCCTCGCCGTGGTCGACGCGGTGCTTGCTCACCTTCAGGCCCATGCGGGCTGCCTCCCCGTCGGTAGCGGGCGCCCGGCCCTCGTGGGCCTTGGCTGGGTGTCGTCCCGTGCGGACGCTGGTCTCGACCTGCCTCGATTCCCCGGCTTCTCCCCCGATGATGTCATCGAAGATCGGTTCCAGCGCTGCGGCGCGGCGGTGGACCGGCGCCGCGGCGGGTGGGGCAGCGCGGTGGCGCGGCCGAAACCGCAGGTGGGGCGCTTCGCGCTCTGTCCGGGCACGGGCGACCCCGGACGGGGTCGGCTCGCGCGCCGGGGACGGCCGACCGCAGACCGGGGGGCAGGTGACCGATCGCGCCGACGACCTCACCGCGCTGGTCAGGCTCTCCGCCGGACCGGGCGCGGTCGGCGCGCTGCTCGACTGGCTCGCGCGGCGCGCGGGCGGGGCGGCGGCGCTGCTCGACGTCGGCGGCCGGACCCTCGCGACCCCCGCGCGGTGCCCGAGTCCTTGCTGGCCACGGCCTCAGCCGCCGTGGCCGACCTGCGCCGCGGGGGGACACCCGCCGCCGTGCTCGGCGACGCGATCGACGTGGTCCGCCTCGGCGCGGGCGGTCCTCACCTGGTGGTGGCGAGCGAGCCGGGGCACGACGCCCCGCTCGCCGACGCCGCCCGCGTCCTGGGCCTGGCTCTCCCCACCGGTTCCGGCGGGCCCGCTCGACGCCCTGCTGGCCACCCCGGCCGCAGGCGTCGAGACGGTCCGGGCCTGGCTGCGCGCGGACACCCGGCTGCCCGCCACCGCGTCGACCCTGGGCATCTCCCCACCGGCCACGCGCAAGCGGTTGACCGAGGTCGAACGCGCGCTCGGCCGCTCGCTGCTGCACGCGCCCAGCGCCAAGCACGAGCTGCGGCTCGCCCTGCGGGCCCTCGGCTCGCTGTGACCCCCGCTCGCGGCACCCCGCCGCGACCTGCGGCTGACCACGCCCACCCGTCACCGGGAAACCGCCGCGCCCGCTGACCGCGCGGTCCGCAACTCGTCCCGCCCGGCGCCTGCCGGCGCCTGCCGGCTACGGTCGGGACCGGCCGCCGGGGAGGGCGGTCGGGACCGGGCGGGGGCGTCGAGCGACCGGTCCGGCGCGCCGAGGTCGGCCCGACGACCCCGCCGATCAGCCCTGGGCCAGGTCCGTGAACCGGCTGTAGTGCAGCTGGTGGGCCACCGTGATCGTCGCGGTCGGGCCCGCGCGGTGCTTGGCGATGATCAGGTCGGCCTCGCCCGCGCGCGGGTCGTCGCGCTCCCACGCGTCCGGGCGGTTGATCAGGATGACCATGTCGGCGTCCTGCTCCAGCGAGCCGGACTCGCGGAGGTCGGACAGCTGCGGCTTCTTGTCGGTGCGCTGCTCGGGGCCTCGGTTCAGCTGGCTGATCGCGATCACCGGGACCTCCAGCTCCTTCGCGATCAGCTTCAGGTTCCGGGAGAACTCCGAGACCTCCTGCTGGCGCGACTCGGACTTCTTGCCCGACGACATCAGCTGCAGGTAGTCCACCACCACGAGCCGCAGGTCGTGCCGCTGCTTGAGCCGCCGCGCCTTCGCCCGGATCTCCATCATGGTCAGGTTCGGCGAGTCGTCCACGAACAGCGGCGCCTCGCTGATCTCGCTCATCCGCCGCGCCAACCGGGTCCAGTCGTCGTCGCTCATCGTGCCACCGCGCATGTCGCCGAGGCGGATGCGCGCCTCGGCGGACAGCATCCGCATGACGATCTCCGTGCGGCTCATCTCCAGCGAGAAGATCGCGCTGGTCAGCCCGTGCTTGACCGAGCAGGACCTGGCGAAGTCCAGCCCCAGCGTCGAGTTGTGCGTCGGGATCATCGACCGGCCCGCGAGGTACAGGTGGGCGGCGTTGTCGACCTCCACGCAGCGCACCGGCACGCTCGCCACCGGCCGCACCCCCACCACGAACCGGGTCCCCGCGCCCGCGCGCTGCCCCCGGTCCTTGTGCTCCAGCCGCTTGCGTTCCACCCGGAACACGTCGTCCCCGGCCTCGAAGCCGACCACCACCCCGTCCCCGGCGCAGCGGTAGCCCAGTCCGACGACCAGCTCGCGCACGTCCCGCGCCAGGCCGGCGCCCGACGCCTCGAACCGCACCGAGCCGTCCTCGGCGACCGTCCCCGCGGTGTCCAGCAGCCCTGCCAGCAGCGCGCGCCGCTGGGGCTCGGACGCCCGCAGGTACTCGGCGGGCACCCGCTCGGAGCCCAGCACGCCCGCGCCGTGCAGCAGGCCCTGGAGGGTGCCGCGCTCGCTGTGGCACTCCGGGCAGTCCCGCACGCCGGTCGACGCCGCGCCGCAGCCCTGGCAGGCCGGGGAGGCGCGCACCTCGTAGCCGTCCGACTCGACGTTCCACAGCACCTCGGCGTCCTCCGAGGTGAACCGCGCGGACGCGACGTGGCCGCCGAGCAGCACGCCCAGCGAGTACGGCGCGATGGGCAGCGGCCGGTCGGGGAGCGCGAGCGGCGCGGCGCCCGCCACCGACGGCGTCTCGCCCCGGCGGAGCGCCTCGGCCAGCTCGGCGGTCGTGCGCACGGCGGAGGCCCCCGGCGCGCCGGTCAGCCACTGGTGCTCGGCGTCGGCGAGCAGCACCGACCCGTCCGAGAACACCACCTCGTGGCACGGCCTGCCCCGCATCACCCCGGTCGCCGCGACGACCCGCGTCGGCAGGCCGTCCGCGTCGAGCAGGAGGTCGCCGACCCGCACCTCGCCCATCGTGGTCCACCCGGTCGGGGTGGCCAGGGGGGTGTCGAGGGCCAGCGCCTTGCCGACGCCGGGGCGGGCCGCGACGATGATCATCTGACCGCCGTGCAGGCCGTTCGTCAGCTGGTCCAGGTCCGCGAAGCCGGTCGGGATGCCCAGGGACGAGCCGCCTCGCGAGGCGATGGCGTCGATCTCGTCCATGGTGGGCTGGAGCAGCTCCTCCAGCACCGCGTAGTCCTCGGTGGTGCGGCGCTCGGTGACCTCGTAGATGGCCGCCTGCGCCCGGTCGACCACCTCGTCCACGTCGGCGCCCTCGGCGCCGTTGTAGCCGAGCTGCACGATGCGCGTCCCGGCCTCGACGAGCCTGCGCAGCACCGCCTTCTCGGCGACGATCTCGGCGTAGTAGCTCGCGTTCGCCGCGGTGGGCACGGTCGCGATGAGGGTGTGCAGGTACGGCGCGCCGCCCACCCGCAGCAGCTCGCCCCTGCGCTCCAGCTCGGCGGACACCGTGATCGGGTCGGCGGGCTCGCCCCGGCCGTACAGGTCGAGGACGCAGTCGTAGACCGCCTGGTGCGCCGGGCGGTAGAAGTCGTTCGGCGCGAGCACCTCGACGACGTCGGCGATCGCGTCCTTGCTCAGCAGCATCCCGCCGAGCACGGACTGCTCCGCGGCCAGGTCCTGGGGCGGCTGCCGTTCGAAGCTTGGCTCGGCCATGCCCCGGTCGTCCACCACCGCCACAGCTACCCACCCCAATCCGTTCGTGCCGACCGTTCTACCCCGGCTCCCCGGTATCGGCGAGGAGCCACGCACAGCGACACAGGGACGCTAGAGCCACCCGGACGGACCAAGCAACCGGGCCTGTGGACAAGCCTGTGGAGAACTTGGGGATGGTTTGGCCGAGCTGACCACAGGTCGCCTCGAACCTGTGGACAACTTGGGGACAACTCGACCTGTGATTCTAAAATTCCCAGGTCAGACCCTGTGAGTCAGTTGTGGAGAAATTAGTGGGTCACAACTTCGGCGTGTCGCGTGTTACTCGCCTCACGGCGTGTCGTGGTCACCCCGTCACAGCAGGTTCTCCACAGGGGCTGTGGACAACTCAGCAGAAAGCGCCGCCCGCCCCGCGACGGGGCGGACGGCGCTTCCGGAGCGCGCTCAGCCGACCGGGGAGACCTCGACGGGCAGCGACACGGTGACCTCGGGGTGCAGTCGGACGGTGACCGAGTGCTTGCCCAGGGTCTTGATGTGGCCCGCCAGGTCCACGGACCGCTTGTCCAGCGTCGGGCCGCCCGCGGCGCGAACCGCGGACACGACGTCGGACGAGGTGACGGAGCCGAACAGCTTCTTGGAGCCCGCGGCGGCCTTGGCCTTCAGCGAGACCGAGCCCAAGCCCTCCAGGGAGGCCTTGATCTCCTTCGCGTGGTCCAGGTCGCGGACGCGACGGGTGTCCTGCGCGCGGCGGATGACCTCGACCTGCTTGGCCGCGCCCTTGGTGGCGAGGATCGCCAGGCCGCGGGGCAGCAGGTAGTTGCGGCCGTAGCCGTCCTTGACCTCGACGATGTCGCCGGGGCCACCGAGGCCGCTGACATCAGCGGTGAGGATGAGCTTCACGGTGTTATCCCCCTTCTTCTTAGCGAGCGGTCGAGGTGTAGGGCAGCAGCGCCATCTCGCGGGCGTTCTTCACCGCGACGGCGACGTCGCGCTGGTGCTGGCTGCAGTTGCCGGTGACCCGACGAGCGCGGATCTTGCCCCGGTCCGAGATGTACTTCCGGAGCAGGGTGGTGTCCTTGTAGTCGATCAGGTTGGCGTTCTTGTCCTTGCAGAACGCGCAGACCTTCTTCTTGGGCTTGCGCACAGGCGGCTTGGCCATGTGTGTACTCCTGGAGTGACGCGGTGAAGTTCTGGGGTGACCTGTGCTGGTCTAGAAGGGAGGCTCGTCGGCGAAACCGCCGCCGGAACCCGCCGGGGGCGCGGAGCCCCAGGGGTCGTCGGCAGGGGCGCCACCGCCGCCACCGCGGGACTGCTGCTGGCCGCCGCCGTAGCCGCCACCGCCGCCGTCACCTCGGCTCACCTTGTTGACCTTCGCGGTCGCGTAGCGCAGCGAGGGGCCGATCTCGTCGACCTCCAGCTCCACGACGGTGCGCTTCTCGCCCTCCTTCGTCTCGAAGGAGCGCTGGCGGAGCCTGCCCGTGACGATCACCCGCGAACCGCGGGTCAACGTCTCGGCCACGTTCTCCGCGACCTGGCGCCACACGTTGCAGCGGAGGAAGAGCGCCTCGCCGTCCTTCCACTCGCCGGACTGGCGGTCGAAGGTGCGCGGGGTGGAGGCGACCGTGAAACCGGCCACCGCCGCACCGGACTGGGTGAAGCGCAGTTCCGGATCGGAGGTCAGGTTCCCGACCACCGTGATCGTCGTCTCGCCTGCCATGTCCGGTTCTCCCTCAGGCCTTGGCCTTCGCGGCGGCCTTCGCGGCTGCCTTGGCAGCGGCCTTGGCGGCCTTCGCGGGCTCGCGGCGCAGGACCTTGGTGCGCAGCACCGTCTCCTGCAGACCCAGCTGGCGGTCCAGCTCCTTCACGGCCTCGGGCGTCGAGAGGAGGTCGAGGACGGCGTAGATGCCCTCGGCGCTCTTGTTGATCTCGAAGCTCAGCCTGCGCTTGCCCCAGACGTCGACCTTCTCGACGTTGCCACCCGTGGTGCGGATGACGTTGAGGAACGTGTCGAGCGAGGGCGCGACCGTGCGCTCGTCGAGACTGGGGTCGAGGATGACCATCACTTCGTAATGACGCATGAAGACCACTCACCTCCTGTGGACTCACGGCCACGGGCTTTCCGTGGCAGGAGGGTCGTCGCGTCAGCAACCCGAACAGCCTACAGGGGTTCGGCCCGGTCGGTGAAACCGACTGGTCGCCGGTGCGTTTCGAGCGCGCGGGAGCCGGGAAACCGGGGTGGTTCAAGATCGCCCGGCTCCGCTGGAGCTGCCGGTCCCGCCGCTGGTCGGAGCCTTGACGGGGGTCCTGGCCGGTGTGGTTCAGCGGATCGACGGGCGGCGCAGCACCCAGGTGCGCACCAGCGCGCCCGTGACGCACGCCAGCAGCACCACGGCCAGCAGCACCGGCGTCGCCACCCCGTTCGCCGGCCCCGGCAGCGCCTGCGCCCGCCCGGCCTCGCGGACGTCCTCGCGGTCGGCGGCCCGAGGCAGCCCGCGCCCGGCGCCGGGTCCCCCGGTCTTGCCGCGCGGGACGGGCGAGAGCAGGCCGGGCGTCGCGAACGGCAGCGACCCGTGGCCGAACGCGGACGCCCCGCCGAAGTCCGCGCCCCACCGCAGCAGGTCCCGGCCGGGGGCGACCACGGCCGACGCGGTCCCGGTGGTCGAGCCCCGCGGCACGCCCCGCGCGGGCAGCTCCTCGGGCCGCGGCGCGGGCGGCTGCTGCGGCTGCGGCGCGGGCGGCGCCGGTTGCTGCGGCGCCGGTTGCTGGGGCGCGGGCTGCCGGGGCGCGGTCGGCAGCACCTGCCCGACGAGCGCCTCGGACGCGTCCGCCACCCCGCCCACGCCCTCCCGCACGGGCGCCACGACGGCGTCGACCCCGATCGCGGTCACCGAGCACAGCCCGCCCAGCACCTGCCCGACCCCGCCGGTCACGGTGGTCAGCACGGGCCCGAGCAGCGGCAGCCTCCCCAGCTCCCCGTTGACCCGCGCGGCGATCTGCCCGCCGGTGACCACGCCCTCCCCGGTGGGGATCGCGCCGATCGGGATCGGCGGCAGCGCGGCGAACGCGGCCCGGAACGGCTCCGCCAGCCCCGGACCCAGCAGCGGGACCGCCCTGACCAGGTCGGTGACCGGCGCGAGCACGGCGGAGGTGCTCAGCGCGAGCGGCGTCCCCGGCTCGCCCCGCACGGTCGTCCGGCACTCCCCCAGCACCACGGGTTCGGCAGCCGCCGCCGTCCCCGCGCCCAGCCAGGCGGTCGTCCCGACCACGGCGAGCGCGGCTCCCGCGCGTGCTGAGCGGGTGCTTCGGGTGCGCATCCTTGCCTCCCGGTGCCGGGCCGCCGGGCCGGTCCGCGCGCGCTCGGCGACGCACTTCCTACTTGCTGGTAACGAGCGTAGGCCCGCGCGACGGCGCCCGCCGCTCGGCGATCGGGTGCTCCTCGTCGTGGCGCTGCCGACCGGACCCGGCCCCGGCACGGCTACCCTGCACCTCATGCGCATCGGGGCTCACGTCCGAGACGACGATCCGCTCGCCGCCGCCGCCGAGCGCGGGGCCGAGGTGGTCCAGTTCTTCCTCAGCGACCCGCAGAGCTGGAAGGCCCCTGGGGAGCACCAGCACGCGCGGGCGCTCAGGGAGTCCGAGCTCGACGTCTTCGTGCACGCCCCGTACCTGATCAACGTGGCCTCGCTGAACAACCGCGTCCGCATCCCGTCCCGCAAGGCGGTGGTGCAGCACGCGGCGCGCGCGGCCGAGGTCGGCGCGCTGGGGCTGATCGTGCACGGCGGGCACGTCACCAAGGACGACGACCCGGACGACGGCATCGCCAACTGGCGCAAGCTGTTCGAGCGGCAGGTCGACGACGGCGGCTTCGGGGTGCCGATCCTGATCGAGAACACGGCGGGCGGCGACAACGCCATGGCCCGCTCGTTCGACCGCCTCGGCAGGCTGTGGGACGCGGTGGGCGAGTTCGGCGCCGGGTTCTGCCTGGACACCTGCCACGCGTTCGCCGCCGGTGAGGACCTGGTCGGCGTCGTGGAGCGGGTCAAGGCGCTCACCGGCCGGATCGACCTGGTGCACCTGAACAACTCCCGCGACGAGTTCGGCTCGTCCAGGGACCGGCACGCGAACGTCGAATCGGGCAAGATCGACCCCGAGCAGCTCGTCGCGGTGTGCGCCTCGGCGGGCGCGCCGGTCCTGGTGGAGACGCCCGGTGACGGCCAGGCGGCCGACATCGCCTACCTCCGCGAGCACCTGGCCCGATGAGCACGACACGGGAGGCGGTGGCCCCGCTGGTGGACGCCGGTACGCGCACCCGGCGGTTCGGCCGCGCGGCGCTGGCCGCGCTGGTCCTCCTGTGCGGGTTGACCCTGCTCGCGGGGTTCGCCAACAAGGACCGCTGCACCGGCCCCGAGTTCGACCAGTGGGGGCGGACCCAGCCGGACTACGACGTGCGCAACAAGGAAGAGGTCTGCTACTCCGACATCCAGCACCTCTGGATCGGGCGCGACGTCGACCGGCACGTCTTCCCCTACGTGCACGGCAGCATCACCCCCAAGGGCGTCCTGGTCGGCGGGGTGGTCGAGTACCCGGTGCTGACCGGCCTGCTGATCTGGGGCGGCGCGATCTTCGCGCACAACGACGCCGAGTTCCTGCTGTTCTCCGCGCTGCTGATGGCCCCGTTCGGGCTGGCCACCGGCTGGCTGCTGGGCAAGCTGGCCCGCTGGCGCGCGCTGCTGTGGGCGGTCGGCCCGCCGCTCGTGCTGTACGCGTACCACAACTGGGACCTGCCGGTGGTGTTCTGCGCGGTCGCGGCGGCGTACGTGGTGCAGCGCGGCTGGGGGCGCAGGGGCGCGGACCGGCCGCTGCTGGACCGGGCGCTGGTCGCGTCCGTGCTGCTGGGGCTCGGGTTCGCGTTCAAGATCTACCCGGCGATCTTCGTGCTGCCGCTGGCGCTGCACGTGCTGACCGCGCAGCGCGGCCGGTACGACGTGGCAGGCGCGGTGAAGGTGGCGCTCGCGTCGATCGTGACGGTCGTGGTGGTGAACCTGCCGTTCGCGGTCTTCGGCCTGGAGGGCTGGAAGGCGTCGTTCGCGTTCCAGGGGATGCGGCGGGTGGACATCACCACCAACTCCGTCTGGTACTGGTCGATGCGCCCGTTCATGAGCGACGACGCGATGCAGGCGATCGTCGGGGTGCTGTCGCCGATGACGATGCTGATCTCGTTCGGCCTGGCCTGCTGGATCGGCTGGCTGCGCTGGACCCGCGAGGGCGTCTACCCGTGGATCCCGGTCTCGGCGGCGATGCTGTGCGGGTTCCTGCTGCTGCACAAGGTGCACTCGCCGCAGTACACGCTGTGGCTGGTGCCGATGCTGGTGCTCATGCGGGTGCCGCTGACCTGGACGTTCGCCTACTTCGCCGCAGACCTGGCGATGGGCATCGGGATCTTCCGCTGGTACTACGCCATCGAGCAGGGGCAGCCGTCGGGCATCTACGACGGGTTCTCCGCGCAGGCCGTGGTGATCGGCGTGTGGGGCCGGGCGGCGCTGCTGGTCGCGCTGTTCTCCCTGTTCCTCAAGTCGGACGTGGTGCCGTCCGCCCGCGAGCGGGTCGCCGACCACCTCGCGCCGTCGCCACCGCCGTCGCCCGCGAAGGCCTGACGGTCCCGACAACGGCGAAGGCGCCCTCCCGCAGCGGGGAGGGCGCCTTCGCCGTTGTCGCGCCGGAGCGCGCCGCTCAGGCGGGCGCGGCCGTCCGGTCGGCGGGCCGCAGCCGCAGCACCCTGCGGTCGGGGGCGCCGTCGAGCACGCCGCCCGCCGGGTCGTCGTCGCCGGAGACCCGCACCAGGTCCAGCGAGGGCTTGTAGACCTCCCGCAGCACCACCGCGCACAGCAGCAGCACCGCCGCGTCCCGCAGCAGCACCGCGCCGAGGAACCAGTCGATCGGCAGGCCCTTGTTCTCCTCGCCGAGGTAGAAGAACATCCGGGGCACCCACACCAGCGCGTCCACGGTCATCCAGGCCAGCAGCAGCTTCCACCTCGGCACCGCCAGCACGGCCAGCGGCACCAGCCACAGCGAGTACTGCGGGCTCCACACCTTGTTGGTCAGCAGGAACGCCGCCACCACCAGGAAGCACAGCTGGGCCAGCCGGGGCCTGGTCGGCGCGGACAGCGCCACCACCGCGATCCCCGCGCAGCACAGCAGGAACAGCGCGGCGGTGACCGCGTTCAGCACGGCGGGCGGCTCGCGGAAGCCGAGACCGGGGTCGAACCCGGTCCAGCCGGTCCACTGCACCAGCACGTTGTAGATCGTGTCCGGGTCCACGCCCCGGATGGTGTTGAGCCGGAAGAACTCGCCCCAGCCCTCCGGGTAGGCCAGCCGGATCGGCAGGTTCACCGCCAGCCACGCCAGCGCGGCGGCCAGCACGGCGTTCAGCGCCTCGCGCACCTTCCCCGACCTGAAGCACAGCAGCACCAGCGGTCCGAGCAGGAACAGCGGGTACAGCTTGGCGGCGGCGCCGAGGCCGATCAGCACGCCCGCCAGGACCGGTTTGCTGCGGGCCCAGGCGAGCATCCCGGCGGTGGCGAACGCGGTGGCCAGCGTGTCGAAGTTGGTGAACGCGTGCACCAGCACCAGCGGCGAGACGGCGACCAGCGCCGCGTCCCACGGCCTGCGGCGGGCGATCCGCAGCGTCGCCCACGCGGTGACCAGCCAGGCCAGCCCCAGCCACAGCGCGGTGAAGTCGAAGTACACGATGACGGTCATCGGCGAGGGCAGCAGGCCGGTGCTCTCCGCGATCGCGGTCCAGCCCTGCGCCATGCGCGCGTTGACCCACTGGAACAGGCCGGTCAGCACCGGGTACTCCATGTACCGGATGTGCTCGGTCGGCTTGCCCTGGTCGTCGAACCAGTGCGTCTTGTAGGGGAACATGCCCGGCTGGTCGAGCCGCTCCGCCGTGTACAGCGGGATGGTGTCCGAGTAGCACATGGCGGTGTACTGCTTGCCGCCCCGCCAGTCGAGCTGCACGACCCCGTTGGAGTCCACGTACTGCTGGATGCAGGGGGACTTCTGCAGGAACGCCAGCGACAGCGTCACCAGGGTCAGCAGCAGCACCACCCGCAGCGGCGTCCAGAACCACTGCCTGCCCAGCGAGGCGTGCCTGCCCGCCGGCCCGCCGAACGGCCTGCTCAAGCCTCTGGCTAGCGACTCCGTCCACGTCGGGTGCACCCGTTCCTCGGGTGTGAGCGAGTCGGTGTCTTCGGCTGACGCCTGGGAGTGCTGCGAAGGACTGGCCACCCGCCGGATGCTACGGGTAGCTCTGCGCGACGGACAGCAACCCCGCAGCGCGGGTCCGGGCGGTCCCGGAAAGCGCGAGGGGCGCGCACCCCGTGGTGGGGTGCGCGCCCCTCGTCAGCGGGCGTGCGGTCAGCCTCCGCCGTCGTTCCGGCCACCGCCGCCGACCGCCGGATCGGGGTTCGGACCCCCGGTCGGGTTCGGGTCGGGCGGGCACATGCCCGGCAGGCACGTGATGGTCGGGCGGGTCGGGACCGACTGGGTGTTGCTGTTCCGCGACGTCGGCGGAGCGCTCGACTCCTCCTCCTCGCGGCTCTTGGACGTCGAGGACGTCGGCGCGGAGGACGGCGTGCTCGGCTTCGCCGAGGAGGTCTTCACCGGGTTGTTGTACTGGCCCAGGGGCTTGGCCTTGTCGAAGGTCTCCTTCGGAGTGCCGTCGAGGGCCTTGTCCATGAACTTCTTCCAGATCTGACCCGGCAGGCCGCTGCCGAAGATCGGGCTGCCCGCGGCGTTCTTCAGCGCCACGTTGCCCTCGTTGCGGCCCATCCACACCGACGCCGACAGCGACTTGGTGTAGCCGACCATCCACGCCTTCGAGTTCTGCGAGGCGTCGTCCGGGAGCTCGTGCGTCCCGGTCTTGCCCGCGCACTCGCGGCCACCCGCGCACGCGATCTTCGAGTGCTGCGGGATCGGCTTGAGCGCCTCGGTGACGTTGTCCGCGATGTCCCGGTTGAGCTGGGAGTTGGTCGTGTCGAACGCGTCGCGCTTCTGGTCGATGTGCTGGTGCAGGATGGTCTCGCCCGACGAGTCGGTGATCTTCGAGACGAAGAACGGCTCGTGGTGGACGCCGCGCGCCGCGAACGTCGCGTAGGCCGACGCCATGTCGAACGGGCGCACCCGCGCGACGTCACCGCCCAGCGCGATACCGGTGTTGGGCTTGGCGCCGCCCTCGCCGAGCAGGGTGTCGATCTTCTGCCCGCCGACCGAGACCTGCTTCGGGATGCCCGCCGCCCACGCCGCCTCGGCCACCGCCTCGGCGCCGGTGTGGTTGAACACCAGGTCGTAGAACACGGTGTTCAGCGACAGCTTCATCGCCTCGCGCAGCGGGCACTCCGGGCCGCACGAGTTGGTGGGGTCGGAGGCGTTGCGGATCTTCGTGTCCATGCCGGGGAACGACTTGGGCGACACGCCGTCGAACGGGGAGCCGAGGCCGAAGCCGTCCTCCAGCGCCGCCACCAGGTCGAAGGGCTTGAACGACGAGCCCGCCTCCTGGATGGTGCCGGTGGCGTAGTCCAGGCCCATGCCGTCGGAGCCGCCGTAGTAGGCGAGCACCCCGCCGGTCTTCGGGTCGATGCCGGTGAGCGAGGTCTTCAGCTCCTCGGGCTCGCCCTTCATGACCTCGTTGACCGCGTCCTCGGCGGCCTGCTGCATCTTCTGGTCGATCGTGGTGTGGATGACGACGCCCTTGCGGCCGGCGTCCTCCTGGGTCATCCCGATCGGTTCCCTGGACATCTCGTAGAACACCTGCTGCTGGATGAACGCCCTGGGACCGCTCAGCGCGTTCTCGGTGACCTCCTCCAGCGGCGCCATCGGGGGCTGCTGCATCGAGTCCGCGGTGGCCTGGTCGATCATGTTGTTCTTGAGCAGCTGGCCCCGGACGTACTCCCAGCGCTCCTTGACGTAACCCGTCTCCTCGGAGCGGCCGGGGTTCTGGATCATGCCCGCGAGGAGGGCGGCCTCGGCCTGCGAGACGTCCTTCAGGTCCTTGTTGAAGTACATCTTCGCGGCGGTCTTCACGCCGTACGCCGACCTGCCGAAGTAGATCGTGTTCAGGTAGGCCGCGAGGATGTCCTCCTTCTTCTGCTGCTTGGACATCTTGTACGCGCGGACCATCTCGTTGAACTTGCGCGTGAGGGTCGCGGACTCGTCCTCGGTGGCCTTCTTGACGTACTGCTGCGTCAGGCCGGAGCCACCGCTGTCGCCGCCCTTGACCTGGTACCAGACCGCGCGGGCGATGGCCGTGAAGTCGAAGCCGGGGTTCGTCATGAACGTCGGGTCCTCGGCGGCGAAGACGGCGTTCTTGACGACCTCGGGCAGCTCCTCGTAGGTGATCATCGACCGGTTGGACCCGCTGTCCGCGATCGTGGTCATCGGGGAGCCGTCGGAGTACAGCAGCGTGATCGCCTTGCCCTGCTGGGCGGCGACGTCCTCCGGGTTCGGGACGTCGATCACCTGGTAGGCGATCGCGAACGCGACGACCGGCGACAGGATCATCAGGCCGAGCGCCACGTAGGAGACCCGGCGGACGCGCCGCCAGATCTTCTTGCGGCGCAGGGCGCGCTCCTCGTCGTCGGTCAGCTCGTCGTCGTAGTCGTCCTCGTCGCCCTCGTAGAAGGCGTCGATCTCCTCGTCGACCTCGCGGTGCGTGAGCAGGTCGGGCTCGCGCTTCGGCGGGGGCGGCGGGGTGAGCGCGGGGAGCATGTCCGTCGGCTCTTCGCCGGGCCTGCGGTCGGGGCCGGGGCCGCCGGGGCGGCGCGGACCGCCGGGACCGCCGGGACCGCCTGCGCCCAGGTGCCCGCCGGGCGGCACCGGGCCGCCGGGGCCGGGGCGCCGGGGACCGCCGGGGGGCACGGGGGGCCGCACGGGGCCACCGGGGGGAGGGCCGCCCAGGGGGCCGCCGGGTCCACCGGGTGTGCCGGGTGCGCCGCCGCCGGGTGTGCCGGGACCGCCCGCCCGAGGGCCGGGACCCGCGCCGGGGCCGGGCTGCCGGGGGGGTGGACCGCCGGGCGAGCCGGGGCGCGCGAAACCGCCGGGCGGGACGTTCCGCTCCGGCTGGTCCTGGGCGCCTCGGCGCGGGGGCATCGCCCCGCCGTCCGGGTCCTCCCCGGTCGGCCACTGCGGCTCCCCGCCACCGTGCCTGTCGTCATGCTGGTCGTTCACGAAAAGGCCTCCCAGACCGGCGCGCCGAGTGCGCGCGGTTCGGTGGTCACACCAACCGCACCGGGAGCGGGGTCACTCCGACGCGGTCCTGCGGCGGGGTTTGGTCGAGCCAATCCCCCGCGTTCCCAGGACGTATGACTGCACCAGGTGGTTCCAACTGCACGTGCGGCAAACTTCAACCACGTAGACGGAGAACTCCTCGAAGAGGTTAGCCATCCGCCCGAGCTCCTCCGGCGTGCGCGCGGACCCGGCCGCGTGCTTGAGCTCGTCGCCGTAGACCCAGGACACCAGGGTGAGCGGTTCCTTGCGGCACACCGGGCACGTCACATCGCTCGGCTCGCCGTGGAACTTCGCAGCTCGCAGCAGGTACGGGCTGGCGTCGCACACCTCCATGGTGCCCACCCGGCCAGCGTGGACCCCCGCCAGCAGCGCTCTGCGCTGCAGGGCGTAGTCCACGACCTGGCGTTGGGTCAGCACGGCCCCCAGAGTACGTGGCCCCCGGACGCCGCCGGAGGGCTGTTCAGCGCAGTGGCGCTCGTCACAGTGCCACTGTGTGCGAGATGACACAGCGCCAGGAGGGTCAGATGTATCGCGTCGATATACTCGGTTCACCCATCGGCGTGCGGATCAGGGGGTGATCTCGTGTTGGAGTTCGCGATCCTCGGCCTGCTGCACGAGGCGCCCATGCACGGCTACGAGCTGCGCAAGCGGCTGCACGGCCTGCTCGGGGCGTTCAGGGCCTTCTCCTACGGGACCCTGTACCCCGCGCTGCGCCGGTTGCAACGCGACGGGCTGATCGTGGAGGAGGCCCCCGGTGAGGAGGAGCGCTCCTGGGGCCGCCGGACGCGGAAGGTCTACCGGCTGACCGCTGAGGGCAAGGAGAGGTTCGGGGAGCTGCTGGCCGACGCCGGGCCCCAGACCTGGGACGACGACTCGTTCGGCGTGCACCTCGCCTTCTTCTCCCGAACTCCCGCCGAGGTCAGGGTGCGCATCCTCGAAGGCCGCAGGCGGCGGGTCGAGGAGCGCAGGGAGGGCCTCCGGTCCTCCTTAGCCGAGACCGGCGAGCGGATCGACCGCTACACCCGCGAGCTGCACCGCATGGGTCTGGAGAGCAGCGAGCGCGAGGTGCGGTGGCTCAACGAGCTGATCGCGCACGAGCAGGCCGAGCTGGGTGAGCGGGACGAATGACTGACGCAGAACAAGAAGGAGGACTCGGCATGGGCGACAAGCGCCGCACTGTTCGAGTGGCCATCGTCGGAGTGGGCAACTGCGCGGCGTCGCTGGTGCAGGGTGTCCAGTACTACCGCGATGCCGACCCGGCCACGCGCGTTCCCGGCCTGATGCACGTCCAGTTCGGCGACTACCACGTGCGCGACGTCGAGTTCGTCGCCGCGTTCGACGTCGACGCCAAGAAGGTCGGGACGGACCTCTCGGAGGCGATCTTCGCCAGCGAGAACAACACCATCAAGCTCGCGGACGTGCCGCCCCTCGGCGTGACCGTGCAGCGCGGCCACACCTACGACGGCCTCGGCAAGTTCTACCTGGAGACCATCGAGGAGTCCGACGCCGAGCCCGTGGACGTCGTCGCGGCGCTGCGCGAGGCCGAGGTCGACGTGCTGGTGTCCTACCTGCCGGTGGGCTCCGAGGACGCGGACCGCTTCTACGCGCAGGCGTGCATCGACGCGGGCGTGGCGTTCGTGAACGCCCTGCCGGTGTTCATCGCCTCCGACCCGGAGTGGGCCGAGAAGTTCCGCGCGGCGGGCGTGCCGATCGTCGGCGACGACATCAAGTCCCAGGTCGGCGCGACCATCACGCACCGCGTGCTGGCCAAGCTGTTCGAGGACCGGGGCGTCCAGCTCGACCGCACCATGCAGCTGAACGTGGGCGGCAACATGGACTTCCTGAACATGAAGGAGATGGAGCGCCTGGAGTCCAAGAAGGTCTCCAAGACGCAGGCCGTCACCTCCCAGGTCGACCGGGACATGGGCAAGCGGAACGTCCACATCGGACCGTCGGACTACGTGGCGTGGCTCGACGACCGCAAGTGGGCGTACGTGCGCCTGGAGGGCCGGGCGTTCGGCGACGTGCCGCTGAACCTGGAGTACAAGCTCGAGGTGTGGGACTCGCCGAACTCGGCGGGCATCATCATCGACGCGGTGCGCGCGGCGAAGATCGCCCTGGACCGGGGGATCGGCGGGCCGATCCTGTCGGCGTCGTCGTACTTCATGAAGTCCCCGCCGGAGCAGTACGACGACACCGAGGCGCGCGAGGCCGTGGAGAAGTTCATCCGCGGCGAGGTCGAGCGCTGAGCTGACGTCCGCCGGGTTGACGTCCCCGGAGGCCGGATCGCCCCCACGCGCTGGGCGGGGGCGGTCCGGCCTCCGGGCTTTCCGGGGTCTTCTGCCGGTCAGCGCTTGGACAGCCGCAGCGACTGCCAGGACCCGTCGGCGGTCCACCCGCCGTCGACCGGCAGCGCCACGCCGTTGACGAACCCGCTGCGCTCGGGGTCGGCCAGGAACGCGACGGCCTGCGCGATGTCGCCGGGAACGGCGAAGCGGCCCATGGGGACGTGGTCGGTGATGTCGCTGTCGCCGTAGTGCCCGCCCGCCTGCGACTCGACGTCCATCTCGGTCTTGACCCAGCCGGGGCAGACCGCGTTGACCCGCACCCCGCGCCCGCCCCACTCGACCGCGAGCGTGCGCGTCATGCCGATCAGGCCGTGCTTGCTGGCGTTGTAGGCGGCCCGGTCGGCGACCCCGCTCAGCCCGGCCACCGAGGCGATGTTGACGATCGAGCCGGAGCCGCGCGCGAGCATCTTCGCGCCGAGCGCCTGCGAGAGCAGGAACGGCCCGGTGAGGTTGATCTCCATGACCCGCCGCCACAGCTGCGGGCTGGTCTCCTCGAACGGCGTGATGGCGGCGATGCCCGCGTTGTTGACCAGCACGTCCACCCGGTCGCCGACGTGCGCGGCGAGCCGGGCCACGTCCTCCTCCGACGACACGTCCCCGACCACCCCGCCCTCGGTGGCCGAGAGGTCGAACCCCACGACGGAGTACCCCTCGGCCCGCAGCAGCTCGGCGATCCTGAGCCCCATGCCCTGCGCGGCGCCGGTCACGACGGCAACTCGTTGCTCCATGCGCCCAGGCTAGGTGTTTCACCTGGTGGGAGCAGGGGATGGCCGAAGGGGCGGGCTCGTCCGGGTTCACCCGGCCGGTCGGCTCCGCGGTCCCGACCGCCCAGCCTCAGCCCCGCCCCAGCGCCCCGACCAGCTCCCCGATCCCGCCCAGCACCACCGCCCCCTCCAGCGCCTCCGGCGCCGGCGGGAAGTCCGGGTTCGGGATCGCGTACACCGCCATCCCCGCCGCGCGCGCCGACTTCAGCCCGTTCGTCGAGTCCTCCACCGCCGCGCACCGCCCAGGCTCCACGCCGAGCCCCCGCGCGGCCAGCAGGTACACGTCCGGGGCCGGTTTGCCCGCGCCCGCCTGCTCGCTCGACACCGCCACGCGCACCAGCTCGCCCAGGTCCGCCGCCTCCAGGAACGCCTGGATCAGCACCGGCGGGGACGAGCTCGCGATCGCCACCGGCCACCGCTCGGCCACCGCGCGGACCGCCTCGACCGCGCCCGGCAGCACCGGCGGGCCCTGCTCGTACCTCCTGGCCATCTCCGCGATCACGCCCCGCGCGGCCTCCTCGGCGCTCAGCCGCACGCCGACCTCGCGCACCAGGTAGTCGCCCCACTCGGGGGTGCTCATGCCCTGCATGGCCGCGGTCGCCTCCGCGGGCCACACCCCTCCGTGCTCGGCCGCGAACGCCCTGCGGACCTCGTCCCACGTCCGCTCGGAGTCCACCAGCACGCCGTCCAGGTCGAACACCACAGCATCCACCCGGCCGAAGCTACTGCCTCGAACGGTCCTTCGCCATGCTAAGCAAAATCGGTTAGCATGGCGAAATGAAATTCCGCCACCAACCCCGCCAGGTCTGGGTCACGGCGTTCGCCGCGGTGATCGCCTTCATGGGCATCGGCCTCGTCGACCCGATCCTGCTGTCGATCGCCGAGGGCCTGAACGCGTCCCCGTCCCAGGTCACCCTCCTGTTCTCCTCCTACCTCGGCGTCCAGGTCGTCGCCATGCTCTTCACCGGCGCGGCCAGCGCCCGGTTCGGCGCCAAGCGGACCCTCGTCGGCGGCCTCGCGCTGATCGTCGTCGCCACCCTGCTCTGCGCCCTCGCGGGCTCGATCGGCCAGCTCATCGGCCTGCGCGCGGTCTGGGGCCTCGGCAACGCCTTCTTCATCGCCACCGCCCTCTCCGTCATCGTCGGCGCGGCCAGCGGCGGCCAGGAGGGCGCGATCCTGCTCTACGAGGCCGCCCTCGGGCTCGGCCTGAGCGTCGGCCCGCTGCTCGGCGCCCTCCTGGGCAGCATCTCCTGGCGCGGCCCGTTCCTCGGCACCGCCGTGCTCATGGCCCTCGCCCTCGTGCTCTGCGCGGTCTGGCTCGCCGACGACGGCAGGCGCGGCCGGGTCGGCGTGCTCGACCCGCTGCGCGCCCTGCGCCACCCCGGCCTGCTGCGCACCGCACTCGCCTCCGCGCTCTACACCGCCGCGTTCTTCGCCGTCCTCGCCTGGTCGCCGTTCGTGCTCGGCTGGGGCGCGGTGGAGATCGGCCTGGTCTTCTTCGGCTGGGGCCTGTGCGTCGCCCTCTCCAGCGTCCTGCTCGCCCCGCGCCTGGCCGCCCGCCTCGGCGAGCGCCGCGCCGCGCTGGTCGCCGTGCTCGCGTTCGCCGTGCTGATGCTCGTCATGGCGGTGCCGGACAAGACCCTGCTGGTCGTCGCGATCATCGTGTCCGGCCTGGTCTCCGGCCTGCTCAACACCCTGTTCACCGGCACCGCGATGAGCGTCAGCCCCGCGCCGAGGCCGGTCGCCAGCGCGGGCTACAACTTCCTGCGCTGGCTGGGCGGCGCCCTCGCCGCCACGTTCGTCAGCCACCTGCCGCACCCGTTCGTCGTCGCCGCGGTCTCCTGCGCGCTGGCCGCCGCGCTGCTCGCCTTCAAGGGCGGGGACGAGAAGGTGGTGCCCGCCGAAGCCGTGCTGGTCGGCGAGGACGCGGTGGGTTAACAAAGGGTGAACGCCGGCCTACGGTCAGTTCACCCGACCTGACCGCAGGAGGCGTTCGACGTGACGTTCCAGCTCCCCCTGATCGGCAACCACTCACCCAGCCGCGCGGCGCTGACCTGCCGCTACCGCTGCGGTGACGCCTGCTTCCACGAGGCGCCCAACCCCACGGCCAACCCGTACTTCGGCGACCTCGTCAGCCGCAGGACCGCGCTCCTCGGCGGCACGGCCCTGGTCGCGCTCACCGCCGCGCCCGCCGGAACCGCGGCAGCGGCCGAAGCAGCCGGGGCGCCCGCGGGGGCAACCGGTCACCCCGCCCCCAGGGGCCTCGACTTCACCCCCGTCGCGCCCAACGCCGAGGACCGCGTCGTCGTCCCCGACGGCTACCGCCAGTCCGTGGTGATCCGCTGGGGCGACCCGCTGTTCCCCGACGCCCCCGAGTTCGACTTCGACCACCAGACCGCCGCCGCCCAGGCCCGCCAGTTCGGCTTCAACAACGACTTCGCCGCCCTGCTCCCCCTCGACCAGCGCGAGCTGACCGGCCTGCTCGTGGTCAACCACGAGTACACCACCGAGCAGCTCATGTTCCGGGGCTACGACGCGGCCAACCCCACCCGCGAGCAGGTCGGGATCGCCTGGGCCGCGCACGGCCTCACCGTCGTCCGCGTCGAGCGCTCCCCGCGCGACGGCGCCCTGCGCCCGGTGTTCTCCCGGCACAACCGCCGCATCACCCTCACCACCCCCTTCGAGGTGCGCGGACCGGCGGCGGGCGGCGACCTGCTCAAGACCTCCGCCGACCCGACCGGGACCCGCGTGCTCGGCACGATGAACAACTGCGCGGGCGGCGTCACCCCGTGGGGCACGATCCTGTCCGGCGAGGAGAACTTCAACCAGTACTTCGCGAACGCCGAGGCGCTGGCCGACCCGCGCCTGTCCCGCTACGGCGTCACCGGCTCCGCCACCACCCGCAAGTGGGAGCGCTTCGACCCCCGCTTCGACCTCGCCCAGGAGCCGAACGAGGTCAACCGCTTCGGCTGGGTCGTCGAGCTCGACCCGCACGACCCGACCTCCACCCCGGTCAAGCACACCGCGCTGGGCCGCTTCAAGCACGAGTGCGCCAACGTCCGAGTCGCGGCGGACGGCCGCGTGGTCGCCTACTCCGGCGACGACGAGCGCTTCGAGTACGTCTACAAGTTCGTCTCCGCCAAGCGCTTCCGCCCCGGCGACAGCAAGGCCGCGCGCAGGCACAACATGACCCTGCTCGACGACGGGACCCTCTACGTCGCCCGCTTCACCGGCGACAGCCCGCCCGAGGAGGTCGACGGCTCCGGCGCGCTGCCCTCGGACGGCCGGTTCGACGGGACCGGCGAGTGGATCCCGCTGGTCTCCGGCGGCCGGTCCTTCGTGGACGGCATGACCGCCGAGGAGGTCTGCGTCTTCACCAGGATCGCCGCCGACCGGGTGGGCGCCACGAAGATGGACCGCCCCGAGGACCTCCAGACCCACCCGCGCACCGGCGTCCTGTACTGCGCGCTGAGCAACAACACCGAGCGTGGCAAGCCGGGCAAGGAGGGCGCGACCGAGCCGAACCCGAGGATCAACAACCGGCACGGCCAGGTGCTGGAGCTCACCGAGCGGCGCGGCGACCCGCTGTCCACGACCTTCGCCTGGAACCTGTTCCTGGTCTGCGGTGACCCGGCCGCGCCCGACACCTACTTCGGCGGCTTCCCCAAGGACCGCGTCTCCCCCATCTCCAGCCCCGACAACGTCGCGTTCGACCCGCACGGCAACCTGTGGATCGCCACCGACTCCGGCGGCGCGCTCGCGGGCCACAACGACGGCCTCTTCGGCGTGCCCGTCGAAGGCCCGTCCAGGGGCCACCTCAAGCAGTTCCTGACCGTGCCGCGCGGCGCGGAGACCTGCGGGCCCGTCGTCGGGCGGCAGGTCGTGCTGGTGTGCGTGCAGCACCCCGGCGAGGTCGACGGCGCGAGCGCGGACGACCCGGCGTCGCACTGGCCGGACGGCGGCGACTCGCAGCCCAGGCCGTCCGTGGTCGCGGTGTGGCGGGAGGAGCGCGGCAGGCTGCGCGACATCGGCCTCGGCTGAGCCCCGCGGCACGGGAGGAGCGCGCGTCCGGGCGGACGGCGGGTGGCGTTCTCCACCGCCGGCGCAGGTGTTCGCCTGGCGTTCACCCGCTGTCCCACCGGACGAGGACTGCGAAACCTAGCGTCTCGCGAGTTCCCCGATGACGCACTCCCCCCGATGCACGGAGGTCCGCGTGCCCTCTCCCACCGACCAGGGTCGTCACCTGCTGCCCCTGTTCCCGAACCACCCGGTCGGCCGAGCGGCCGTCACCTGCCGGTACCGCTGCGGCAACGCCTGCGCCCACGAGGCGCCCAACACCTCCGACAACAGCTACTTCGGCGACGTCGTCGGCGAGGTCGTGCGCCGCCGCGGCCTGCTCAAGGCGGGCGCCGTGCTGGCCGTCGCGGGCGCCTCGGGCGTCGGCCTCGCGGGCACCGCGGCGGCGGCCCCCGGCAAGCCGGACCTCGCGGGCGCCGACTTCGACCTCGGCGGCGGGCGCAGGCGCGACGGGCTCAACTTCACGCCCGTCGCCCCCAACACCGAGGACCGCGTCGTCACCCCCGAGGGCTACGACCAGTCCGTCGTGATCCGCTGGGGCGACCCGGTCCTGCCCGGCGCGCCGAAGTTCGACTTCGACCGCCAGAGCGCCGCCGCGCAGGCGAGGCAGTTCGGCTTCAACAACGACTTCTGCGGCCTGGTCCCGCTCGACGGCCGGGACCGGTGGCTCATGGTGAGCAACCACGAGTACACCACCGAGGAGTTCATGTTCCGCGGCTACGACGCCGCCAACCCCACCCGCGAGCAGGTCGAGATCGCCTGGGCCGCGCACGGCATGTCGGTGGTCCTGGTCGAGCGCGACCGGCGCAGCGGCAAGCTCCAGCCCAAGCTGGACCGCCGCTACAACCGCCGCGTCACCCTCACCTCCGAGTTCCGCGTCACCGGACCGGCGGCGGGCAGCGACCTGCTCAAGACCTCCGCCGACCGCACCGGCACCCGCGTGCTCGGCACGATGAACAACTGCGCCGGCGGCGTCACCCCGTGGGGCACCATCCTGTCCGGCGAGGAGAACTTCAACCAGTACTTCGCCAACGGCAACACGGTCACCGACCCGGCGCAGCAGAAGCGGATCGCCCGCTACGGCATGTCCTCCGGCGCGACCACCCGCAAGTGGGAGCGGTTCGACAAGCGCTTCGACATCGCCCAGGAGCCCAACGAGCCGCACCGCTTCGGCTGGGTCGTCGAGATCGACCCGCACGACCCCGACGCGCCCCCGGTCAAGCACACCGCGCTGGGCCGCTTCAAGCACGAGGGCGCGAACGTCATCATCGCCCAGGACGGCCGCGCCGTGGCCTACATGGGCGACGACGAGCGCTTCGACTACCTGTACAAGTTCGTCTCCGACGAGAAGTACAAGCCGGGCAACAGCAAGCACGCCCGCGAGCACAACAAGAAGCTGCTGGACAAGGGCACCCTGTACGTCGCCCGCCTCACCGGCGACAGCCCGGTCGCGGAGATCGACGGCTCCGGCAAGCTGCCCTCGGACGGCGAGTTCGACGGCGCCGGCGAGTGGATCAGGCTGGCGGCGGGCAACCGCTCGTTCGTGCCCGGCTTCACCGCCGAGGAGGTCTACGTCTTCACCCGGCTGGCCGCCGACGCCGTGTCGCCGACCAAGATGGACCGGCCCGAGGACGTCGAGCCGAACCCGCGCAACCGCCGGATCTACGCGGCGCTGACCAACAACACCGACCGGGGCAAGACCGGCAAGGAGGGGCCGACCGAGCCCAACCCGCGCCCCGGCAACAAGCACGGCCACGTGCTGGAGATCGAGGAGCGGCGCGGCGACAACACCGCGCTGAGCTTCTCCTGGAAGCTGCTGCTGGTGTGCGGCGACCCGAACACCGCCGACACCTACTTCGGCGGCTACGACAAGACCCAGGTCTCGCCGATCTCCTGCCCGGACAACCTCGCGTTCGACTCGCGCGGCAACCTGTGGATCTCCACCGACGGCAACGCGCTCGGCTCCAACGACGGCCTGTTCGCCGTGCCGGTCGAGGGGAGGTACCGGGGGCGGGTCAAGCAGTTCCTGACCGTGCCGCGCGGCGCGGAGACCTGCGGGCCCGTGGTGGACGACGAGTTCGTGCTGGTGTCGGTGCAGCACCCCGGCGAGGTCGACGGGGCGAACGCCGACAACCCGGCGTCGCACTGGCCGGACGGCGGCGCCTCGCAGCCGAGGCCGTCCGTGGTCGCGGTGTGGAAGAAGGACCGGGGCCGCGTCTGCGGCTGACGCCCCCGGTCGTCGCGGTCGGGGGACAGGCGTGACCGCGACGTGCTCCGACGGCCCCGCGCACCCGTGCGCGGGGCCGTCGTGCCGTCCGGGCGCGGCCCCGCCCAGCAGGCTCCGGCGCACGGCCGCCACCCGGTTCACCCTCTAGGGTTCCCCCATGACCGAACGCCCCGCAGCCCTGATCACCGGAGCCTCCCGAGGCATCGGCGCCGCCGTGGCGCGCGCCCTCGCCCCCACCCACGACGTGCTGCTCGGCGGCCGTGACGAGGCCGCGCTGCGGGCGCTGGCCGACGAGCTGCCCGGCGCCCGGCCGTTCGCCGTCGAGCTGACCGACGCGGAGGCGCTCGCCGGGGCGGTCGCCGGGATCGGGCGGTTGGACGTGCTGGTGCACAGCGCGGGCGTCGCCGAGCTGGGACCGCTGTCCGGGGCGTCGGCCGAGGTGTGGCGGCGCACCCTGGAGGTCAACGTCGTCGCGGTCGCCGAGCTGACCCGGCTGGCGCTGCCGCTGCTGCGCGAGGCGCGCGGCGACGTGGTGCTGATCAACTCGGGCGCCGGCCTGCGCGCGAACCCCGGCTGGGGCGTCTACGCGGCCAGCAAGTTCGCGCTGCGGGCGTTCGGCGACGCCCTGCGGGCCGAGGAGCCCGCCCTGCGCGTCACCTCGGTGCACCCCGGCCGGGTCGACACGGACATGCAGCGCGACGTGCGGCAGCAGGAGGGCGGCGAGTACGAGGCCGAGCTGTACCTGCGGGCCGAGTCCGTCGCGGACGCCGTGGCGCGCGCGGTGCTGGCCGGGGACGACGCGCACATCACCGAGATCGTGGTGCGGCCCAGGACCAAGCTCGGCTGAGCCCCTGGGCGGAGCCCGCTCCCGGCCGCCGCGCGGCGGCCGGGAGCACGGGGCGCGCTACCGCAGCCGGGCCGCGATCCCCGCGACCTCGGCCTGAGCCTCGCGCCGGTCCACCCGAGTCGACTCGCCCGCCTCGACGACCTGCTCGCCCGCGACCCACACGTCGCTGACCCGCCGCGTCCCGCTGGCCCACACCAGGTTCGCCAGCACCTGCTCGTCCGGCGCGTCCAGCCCGGTCGCGAACGCCGGGTCGTCCACGTCCACGTGCACCACGTCGCCCCAGCGCCCGGCCTCCAGCGCGCCGATGTCGTCGCGGCCCAGCGCGTCCGCGCTGCCCCTGGTGGCCAGCAGCAGCGCGTCGGCCGCCCGCATCGCCGTCGCGTCCAGGCCCGACACCCGCGCCAGCAGCGCGGCCAGCCGCGCCTCCTCCATCAGGTCCAGGTCGTCGTTGCTGGCCGGGCCGTCCGTGCCGAGGCCGACCTTCACGCCGTTGTCCAGGTAGTACCTGATCCGCGCGACGCCGGAGGCGAGCTTCATGTTCGAACCGGGGCAGTGCGCCACGCCGACGCCGTGCCTGGCGTAGATCGCCACGTCCTCGTCGGACAGGTGCACCGAGTGCGCGGACAGCACCCGGCCGCCGAGCGCGCCGACCTGCTCCAGCAGCTTCGGCACCGAGCCGTACCGCTCGCGCTGGGCCACGTCCTCCTGCGTGGACTCGGCCACGTGCACCTGCACCAGCGCCCCGCGCTTCCTGGCCTCGCCGCCGACGACGCCGAGCGCGTCCGCCGAGAGCGTGTAGGCCGAGTGCGGCCCGTAGCTGATCTCGAAGCGCTCGTGCGGGCCGATCCGCAGGCCGTCCGCGTCGATCCAGCGGCTCACCTCGTCGGTCTGCGCCCGCCAGTCCATGCCCGGCAGCTCCATGATCGCCGCGCCGAACAGCGCGCGGGACCCGGCCTCGATGACCGCCTCGGCGAGCTGCTCGCCGTTGAAGTACATCTCCGCGCTGGTGGTGACGCCGTTGCGGAGCATCTCGACCGCGCCGAGCAGCATCCCCGAGCGCATGTCGGCGGGGGTCATCTTGGCCTCGGCGGGCCACATGGCCTCCTGGAGCCAGCGCATCAGCGGCAGGTCGCCGCCCATGCCCCTGAGCAGGATCATCGGGGTGTGCGCGTGGGCGTTGACGAGGCCGGGCATCAGGATGCCGGTCAGCTCGCGGGTGGCGCCGGTGTGCTCGGGGGCGTCGGCGCGGGGGCCGACGAAGGCGATCCTGCCGTGCTCGTCGACGTCGACCACCGCGTCGCGCAGGACTGTGCAGGCTGGGTCGCAGGGCAGGACCACCGGGGCGTGCAGGCGCAAGGTCATGCCGTGAATCCTGCCGCAAGAGCGGTTGACCGGCCGGGGTGGCAAGCCGAAACTCGTTCAGGTGGAGGGACCGCGCCCTTGCCCCCGAGCTGTGGACGACTGGTTGCGCAGCCGGTTCACCCCCGAGCAGCACCGCCTGGTCGGGGGGATGCCGCTGGTCGCGATGCCGCTCTCGGTCGAGGTCGAGTCGGCGGGCGTCGGTCGGGCGTGGGTGCCCGACGACGTCATCGCCGGCTGGGCGCACATGAACTTCGACGCGCGCCGGAAGGTGGACCAGTCCGACGCGAGCATGATCGCCCTGCTGATCAGGCAGGGCTGGACCTGGGACGACATCGCGTTCCTGCTCGGCTTCGAGGAGGAGCGGGAGGCGCAGGAGTGGTACGCCGACCTGGCCGTGCGGCTGTGGAAGGCGCCGCTGCGGCGACCGAGGCTGGTGTTCGGCGACTAGCCCCGGCCGGTCCCGCCGCCCGGAGCACCCCGGAGCAGCCCGGAGCGCCACGCAGGGACGCCCCGGAGCGCCCGGCCCCGAGCACCGCGCCCCGGCCACCCGGTCCCGCTCCCCTTGGCCAGGGCCGCCCGCTCCCGCCGCCGCCTCAGTCCGCGACGTCCACCTTCGCCACGACCTTCGGGTTCCGCAGCCGCACCACGACCTCGCCCGGCACGCCGTTGCGCGCCGCGTACTCGTTCGCCCGGTCCGCGCCCATGTACCGCGCGCCGAGCCTGCCCGCCCAGTAGGTGACCTGCTCCGGGTCGTCGTCCACCTCGACCTTCCCCGACAGCGTCACGAACGCGTAGGGCGGCTCCTCGTCGTCCAGGCAGAGCGAGATCCGCCCGTCGCGCAGGATCGCCTTGCCCTTCACCGACTCCACGTGCGTCGTGAACACGACCGAGCTGCCGTCGACGTCGACCCAGACCGGCGTCACGTGCGGTGATCCGTCGGCGCGGACGACGGCCAGCTTGCCGGTGCGCGGCCTGGCCGCGACGAACTCACGCCACCAGCCCTCGGGGGCATCCGTGTAACCCATGGGGCCAACCGTAGGACCCCCCGACCCCGAGACCCCGAGCGCGGAACAACAGGGCTGACTCAGGGTGATCACTGAGTCCCCCGTTCGTAGTAATACCGAAGATGAGACCGAAGAACTACGCCGCTTTCGACTACCGGTCGATGCGCGAGGGCACGCCGGGGTGGAAGTTTTTTCACCACAGCGGAGAACCGGGGAAGCGAGAGGAGAGCACTCGATGATCGAGGCGATCGGCCTCACCAAGCGCTACGGGAGCACCGTAGCGGTGAACGACCTGTCGTTCACCGTCCGACCTGGCAGGGTGACCGGCTTCCTCGGCCCCAACGGGGCGGGCAAGTCCACCACCATGCGGATGGTGCTCGGGCTCGACCGCCCGACGGCGGGACGGGTCCTGATCGACGGCACGCCGTACAACAAGATCAAGAACCCGCTGCGCTCCGTGGGCGCGCTGCTCGACGCGAAGTGGGTGCACCCCAACCGCTCGGCCCGCACGCACCTGCTGTGGATGGCCAAGTCCAACGGCATCCCGGTCCGCAGGGTCGACGAGGTGCTGGACGAGGTCGGCCTCACCAAGGTGGCGCGCAAGCGGGCGGGCGGGTTCTCGCTCGGCATGTCCCAGCGGCTCGGCATCGCCAGCGCCCTGCTCGGCGACCCGCGGGTGCTGCTGTTCGACGAGCCCGTCAACGGCCTGGACCCCGAGGGCATCCTGTGGATCAGGCGCTTCATGCAGGGCCTGGCCGCGCAGGGGCGCACCGTGCTGGTGTCCAGCCACCTGCTGTCCGAGATGGCGCTGACCGCCGAGGACCTCGTGGTGATCGGCCGGGGCGAGCTGATCGCCCAGTGCAGCACCGCCGAGTTCATCGACCGCTCCGCCAAGGCCGCCGTGCTGGTGCGCGCGCCGGAGTGGCAGCGGTTCGCGACCCTGCTGCGGGACAAGGGGTTCGCGGTCGCCGAGGGCGCGGAGGGCGCGCTCACGGTCGAGGGCGCGACCGGCGCGGAGATCGGCGAGGTGGCGGCGGGGAACGGGGTCGTGCTGCACGAGCTCAGCCCGCAGCGGGCCTCGCTGGAGGAGGCGTTCATGCAGTTGACCGGTGACTCGGTCGAGTACCAGACCGGTTCCGCCGAGAAGGGGGTGTGACCGCCGTGGCGCTGCTCGCCGTCGAGCGGATCAAGCTGTTCAGCACGCGGTCGCCCTGGTGGTGCGCGGCGCTGGCGCTCGTCATGACCTCGGGGATCGCCACGCTCATCGCGATGGAGATGCCCGCCGAGGCCCCGGTGCAGGTCAGCACGACCCAGTTCACCTACTCGTTCGGCATGGCCGTGGTCATGGTGATGGCCGCGCTGGCGGTGACCACCGAGTACCGGTTCGGGACCATGCGGGCCACCTTCCAGGCCGTGCCCAACCGGAACGCGGTGATGGTCGCCAAGGTCGTCGTGGTGGCGCTGCTCGCGGGCGTCGTCGGCGAGGTCATCGCGTTCACCTCGTGGGGCGCGAGCAGGCTGGTCGCCGCGGACGCCTCGCAGCTGGGGCTGGAGTCGTCGGCGGACTGGCGGCACGTGGCGGGCGTCGGCCTGGTCTACGCCGCCGCCGCGGTGCTCGCCGTGGGCGTCGGGGCGCTGGTCAGGCACACCGCGGGGGCGGTGGCCGTGCTGCTGGTGTACTCGATGGTCGGCGAGAGCCTGATCGCGCTGATCCCGGACCTCGGGCCGAAGATCCAGAAGTGGCTGCCGTTCGCGATGGCCGACAACTTCGTCCTCGGCTCGCCCTCGGGCGAGGTGGTGGGCGGCATGGGGCCGCCCGCGCCGGAGGGCGCGCTCGCGCCGTGGCCCTCGCTGGGCTACTTCGCGGCGGTGGCGGTGGCGGTCTTCCTGGTGTCGCTGGTCGTGGTGAACCGCCGGGACGCCTGACGGACCTTCCGGCCCGCACTCGGGGTGGCGGGCCGGGCAGGGGGAGCGGAGCGCGGGCGGCCTTCGGGGAGGCGCCCGCGCTCCTCGCTGTTCGGGGGCGTGCGAGGGCAGGCGCGCGGCAGGTCTGCCACGTGGCGCGCCTGCGCTTGGCAGGCCCGGCCCCGCCCGCGGTGTCAGGGGCGCTCGGTGTCCGGCGCGCTCGACCCCGACGCGTTCGGGACCGCCCCGCTCGACCCCGGACCGCTTGGCGTCGGTCCGCTCGGCGTCGGTCCGCTCGACGCTCGCCCGCCCGGTGTCGACGCGCCCGGCATCGGCTCGCTCGGCACCGGCCCGCTTGGCGTCGGTCCGCCTGGCATCGGCTCGCTCGACGTCGGCTCGCTCGGCGCTGACCCGCCCGGTGTCGACGCGCCCGCCCAAGACCCGCTCGTGCCCGGTCCGCTCGTGCTCGGCCCGCCCGGCGCCTGCCCGCCCGGCGCCTGCCCGCCCGGCGCCTGCCCGCCTGGCACCTGCCCGTCCAACGCCGACGTGCCCGCGCCCACCCCCGCCCCACCCGGTTCGGCGTTCCGGAAGCGCCGGAGCGCCACCAGCCCGGCCGTGGCCAGGAGCAGCGCCACCGCCGTCGCCCACGCCGCCCGCTCCACCGGTCCGACCCCGTCGCCGGGCTCGGCAGCCACCGGCGCGCTCCCCTGGTCCGCGCTCCCCCGGTCCGCGCTGGCGAGCGCCGGGTCGGGGGCCGCCGTCGCGGCGGGCAGCGGCGGCCTCGGCGGCAGCAGCGGGCTGCGGTCCACCTCGCGGATGCGGCCCTCCAGCGCCCCCACCGGGTTCACCAGCCCGAACCCGGTCCGGCTGTCCCGCCCCGGCTCCAGCAGGTCGACGGCGCTGATCACCAGCCGGTTGACCACGTTCGCCGCGTCCAGGTCGGGGAACCGCGAGCGCACCAGCGCCACCACCCCGCTCACCAGCGCCGTCGCCGCGCTGGTCCCGTCGACCGCCGCGTACCCGCTGGCCGACGAGGTGAGCGGCACCGCCGTCACCACCCGCTCGGCGGGCGCGGCCAGCACGGTCGGCGGCCCGGTGTTGGACCGCGCCCACGGCGAGCCGTCGCGGGTCGTGCCCGCCACCGCGATCACGCCGGGGATGTCGGCGGGCGCGCCCACGTGCTCCTCGCCGGAGTTGCCGGTGCCCGCGACCACCACGACGTCGTGCTCGAACGCGTAGTCCACCGCGTCGGTCAGCTCGGGCGTCAGCGTCGCCACCGAGGTCAGCGACAGGTTCACCACGTCGGCCCCGTGGTCGACCGCCCACCGCACGCCCTCGGCGACGGCCGCCAGCGTGAACCCGGTCCCGTCGACGCCCACCGACACCGGCAGCACCTTCGCGGCGGGCGCGACGCCCAGCACGCCGCCGGACTCGCCGACCCCGGCGATCAGCGCCGCCATCGCCGTCCCGTGCCCCGACCGGTCCTGCACGCCGCCGGTGCCGACCGCGTCCCCGACGCCCGTGCCCGGCAGCACCCGGCCCACCAGGTCGGGGCGCGTGTCGTCCACACCGGAGTCCACGACGGCCACCACGACCCCGTCGCCGCGGGCGAGCTCGTGCGCCCGGTGGACCCCCAGCGCGTCCAGGTGCCACTGCTGCTGGCCGATCGACCAGGCGGGTGTCTGCGCGACCATGGCCAGCACCGCGAGCGCGACCGGGAGCACCTTCGGAACACCGCCTTGTGGTTCAGGTCACAAATATTCGATGCCGTTCATGTTTCGAGCTCAAGAGGTCACGCGCACGGAGTAAGTCCTTCGTTAAGACCCCGTGAACTGTCCCAACCGGCCATGACAGGAACCGGGCGAGCAGGTGGGATGAAAGTAGCGAATCGTGAGGCGGCGGTGTGCACGCACGCGAATTCGCCAACCCCGTCAAGGAACCCTCCGGAGGTGAACCCGTGGCGGTGCTCGATCCAGACCTCAACGCGGAATCCCAGGCGAAGCGGCCACCGCAGGCGAAGCTGCCGTCCCCCGTGACGCGCCCCGCCGAGCTCCCCCGCCCCCGCCAGCGCGACCGCGGGCTGCGCGTCGAACCCATGCTCGGCCTGGAGTGGGCGGACGCCATCGAGGCGGCGGGAGGGGCGGAGCTCGCCTCGTCCCCCGCGCAGTCCCGCAGGGCCTGGGTGCACCGGGCCGACGAGCGCCAGGTGCTCTCGCTGTACCGCGCGGTCCGCGAGGTCGGCGCCCGCGTCCCCGCGCCGTGGTGGCTCCGCGCGCTCGACCGGGGCAGGCTCCCGTCCCGCGCGGCCGGGTTCGCCGTCGAGGACGAGGTGTCGCAGCTGCTGCTGAGCAGGCCCGGCTGGATCTACGTGCCGTGGGCGGACGAGGGCGAGGTCGGCTACTGGGAGTTCGTGCCCTCCGAGAGCGGCGTCTACGGCCCGGCCGAGCCGACCACCGTCCAGTTCACCGACGAGCACCCCGGCTGGGTCGACCTGCTGCCCGCGCACCGGGGACCCGGACTGCGCCAGCCGATCGCCTTCACCCCCGCCGAGCTGCGCGAGCAGATCGAGGACCTGGAGAACATCGCGTAGCGCTGTCCTAGGCTGTGCGCCCGTGACACCGAGCAAGCAGGAACGCCCCGCGCACCACCGCACCGTCGTCAGCTACGTCCAGCGAGGCGAGCGGATGACCGTCGGTCAGCAACGCGCGTGGGACACCCACTGGGACCGCGTCGGCCGCGAGGTCAAGGCGCTCCCCGAGGGGCCGGTGGACTTCACGGCCTGGTTCGGGCGGGAAGCCCCCGTCCTGCTGGAGATCGGCTCCGGCATGGGCGAGACCACCAGTCAGCTGGTGGCCGCCGCGCCGGAGCTGAACTACGTCGCGGTCGAGGTGTACAAGCCGGGCCTGGGGCAGCTGCTGCTGCGCACCGAGGCGCTCGGCGCGACGAACCTGCGGGCCTTCCGCGGCGACGCGGTCGACCTGCTGGAGTCGCACGTCGAACCGGGGACGCTGGCCGGGGTCCGGATCTTCTTCCCGGACCCCTGGCCCAAGAAGAAGCACCACAAGCGCAGGCTCGTGCAGCCGGAGTTCGTGAAGCTGCTGGCCAGCAGGCTGCGACCGGGCGGGACGCTGCACATGGCGACCGACTGGGAGAGCTACGCCGAGCAGATGCTCGAGGTGTGCTCCGCCGAGCCCGCGCTGCGCAACCTGCACGACGGCTGGGCCCCGCGCCCGGAGTGGCGGCCGGTGACGAAGTTCGAGCAGCGCGCGGTCGAGGAGGAGCGGGTCAGCCACGACCTGATGTTCGAGCGGGTCTAGCCGGAGCCGATCCGGGGGCGTGACCGCGCACGGGGAAGCCCGCGCGCGGTCACGCCTCCGCTTCCAGGAGCGCCACGGGCTACTCCTGCGAGTCGACGAGCACGCTGGACACCGCCATCAGCACGAGCACGAGCACGCCCAGCGCCGCTCCGGTCCACGTCGCGATCGTTGTGATCATCGTTCTCTCCTTCCGCGAGCTTCCCCACCACCAGGGTCGCCCGCGCGCGCGTCATCCGACATCGGCCAGCGGGGTGCTCATCTGCGGCTTTCCCTCAGCCTTGTGGTTGACCCCGCACCCGACCCAGGAGTGACGCAGGTTCACCCGGAAGGTTCTACGGTGTTCTTCCGTGGAGGGCACCAACCTCGAATGGCGGGCACTGGCCCGACGGCAGTGGCCGCTGGCGAGCGTCCTGGTGATGTTCCTGCTGCTCCAGGCGCAGGGCGACGGACCCGCCTGGTCGAACCTGATCGGGTCGCTGTCGCTCGCCGCGCTGGCCGTGGTGTCCCCGCGCAAGCCGTTCGACGCTGCGCTCGCCGCCGCGACCGCGCTGGTGGCGTCCTCCGTGCTGATGCGCGCGACGGGCGCGACGCCCGGCCCGTCGCTGCTGGGCGCGCTGACCATTGTCGAGCTCGGGGCGATGATGGCGATGGCGGCCATCGTGGTGCGGCAGGAGAAGGTCTGGCGCTCGACGGTCGCCCTGGTGGTGCTGGTGGCCGCCGGGGTCGCCGAGTACTACATCCGACCGAACTACTGGGTCAGGTACCCGGACCACTTCCCGGCCGAGCCCAGCCTGCTGCCGAACGCCGTGGTCACGCTGATCCTGCTGGCGCTGGCCGTGGGCACGGGCCTGTACTTCCGGGCGCGCGACCGGGAGCGGGCGACGGCGGTGCGGGCCGAGGTGGCGGCGGCGCAGCACGCGGAGCGGATGGCGCTGGCCAGGGAGCTGCACGACGTGGTGGCGCACTACGTGACCGGCATCGTCGTGCACGCCCAGGCGGCCCAGGCGGTGCCGCAGGCGGCGCAGGAGGTGCTGCCGATCATCGTGACCAGCGGGAACGAGGCGCTGACGGCGATGCGGCGCCTGGTCGGCACGCTGCGCGACTCGGAGGCGGCGGCCCCGGAGGCGACGGACAGCGGCCTGGCCGACGACGTGCGCGCGGTGGCCGAGAAGTCGGGCCAACCGGTGCGGCTGAGCGTCGACCTGCCCGGCGAGTTCCCGGTCGCACTGGCCCGGTCGGTGCTGCGGCTGGTGCAGGAGTCGCTGACGAACACCAGGAAGCACGCGGACGGCGTGACGCGCGTCGACGTGGAGGTCACCAGCGACGGCTCGGCGGTGCGGGTGCTCGTGGCCGACGACGGCCGCCAGCGCACGTCCCCGCTGACCGGCTCCAGCGGCTACGGCCTGGTCGGGATGCGCGAACGCGCGGAACTCCTCGGCGGCTCCTTCACCGCGGGCCCACGCCCCACCGGCGGCTGGGAGGTCCGAGCCGAGATCCCGGTCTCGAACGACTGAAGCGCACCATGCACCATGAACGCCTCGGCCCATGGCAGGGCCAGTTGGTGGCAGGCCCAGTTGGCAGCTGACCCAACCCGCGGCAGGCCCAGCTCACGGCTGGCCCGGCTGGCAGCAGTTCCGTTCCGGCTGGTAGCAGTTCCGGCTGGCGGCTGTTCTGGAGCACAACCGCCCCGGCCAACGACTGCCCCTGACCCGACTGCCCTGACTCGCACGATTCGCGCAGACCAGGGGCTCGTACCCGGCCGATGGCCGGCCGGACCCGGAACACCTGCGGGTACCGGACGTATGCGGGTACCGGGCACATGCGGGGACCAGGCACGTGCGGGGACCAGACACGTGCGGGCACCGGACACGTGCAGGTACCGGGTACATGCAGGTACCGGACACATGCGGGTACCGGGACCCGCGCGGAGTCCCGGTACCCGTGTGCGTGTTGTGCGACCTGTTCATCGATGCCGTTCCGCGCAGCCCTTGTTTGGACCACGCGCCTGTAGCTCCTCGAGCGAGCGCACATGCCGCCCCGCCCGGCGCCGCTCGCCCATCAGGCGGCGACCCGCGTTTCCGGCGCCGCTCACCGGCTAGGCGTCAGCCGATCCGCCGGGAGTCAGCCGATCCGCCGGGAGTCAGCTGATCCGCCGGGAGTCCGCGCCCGTCAGGTCCTGATCTCCTCAGGTCCTGGCCTGCTCAGGTCCCGATCTGCTCAGGTCCCGGTCTGCGCGCTCTCGGAGCTGAGCTCCTTGCGGTCCACGTGCGTGGCGTCGACCGTGGTGCGGTCGGTGTGCTCGGCGCTGCGGTTGCCCGCGCTGCCGATCGCGATCTTCCTCGGCTTCGTGCGCTCGGAGATCGGGATGCGCAGGGTCAGGACACCCGCGTCGTAGTCGGCGCGGATGTTCTCCGCGTCCAGGGCGTCGCCCAGGAACAGCTGCCGGGAGAACACGCCCAGCGGTCGCTCCGACACCACCATCTCGACCAGGCCCGACTGCTCGACCTCACTCGGCTGCCCCGCCGCACCCGACTGCCTGGCCACGCCCGACTGCCCGGTCCCCCGGTCGCCTGCCTCAGCGCCGGCCCGCGAACTGCTCGCCCGCGAGGCGTCGACCCCCGCGGCATCCGCCCGCGAAGCCCCAGCCGCAACCCGCCCCAGGTGGTTCGGCCTGCGCTCGGCCTTCACCGTGAGCACGTTCCGCTCCACGTCCAGCTCGATCGCGTCCGCCGCCACCCCCGGCAGGTCGAACTCGACCACGAACTCGTCCCCGACCCGGTAGGCGTCCATCGGCATCATCGCCGGCCGCGACCACGTGCCGCCCTGTCCACCGGACCCGAGGCCACCCACCCCCCGCAGCACCTGCTGCGCGAAGCGGTCCAGCTCCCGGAAGGGGTCGGTGCGCATCAACATCGAGAACCACCTCCACGTATCGACTACCGGTCAATGCGCTGTGCCACCAAGGCTACCGCGTCATCACAACGTTGACAACCCCGCTCGTCATCAAAAGGACGACAAATCTCAGAACCACCGCCCCAGCGCCGCCGCCACCCCGTCCTCCGCCAACGTCCCGGTCACCACGTCGGCCGCCGCGCGCACCCCCTCGGGCGCCTGCCCCATGGCCACCCCGCACCCGGCCCACCGCAGCATCGCCACGTCGTTGTGCCCGTCGCCGATCGCCGCCGTGTCCGCCGGGTCGACCCCCAGTTCCCGCCGCAGCCGCTCCAGTTCGGCCCCCTTCGACACCCCCTCGGGCACCACGGTCAACCACGCCTCCACGTGGTCCGAGGTCCACGTGGCGCCGGGCAGCCTGATCCCGGACATCCGGGCCGCCAGCTCCCCCGGCTCCCGCCCCGCCCACCGCGCGACCAGCCGCGACGTCGGCTCCGCCGTGAACTCCCCGACCCCGACCTCCCGCACGTCCCCGGACAGGTCCCCCTCGGCCCACCGTCCGAGCGCCAGGCTCCCCACCCCGGCGACCTCGCTCGCGAACACCGCCCCCGGCAGCGCCTCCCGCAGCACCGCCAGCGCCGCCGCCGCGTCGAACACCGACCGCCGCACCGCCGCCCCAGCCCGGACGTCCCACCACACCGCCCCGTTCGAGCACAGCAGCGTCCCGCCCACCCCGAGCCGCTCCGCCACGCCCAGGGTCCCGAGCACGCTCCGCCCGGTGGACAGCACCACCCGCGCCCCGCTCGCCACGGCCCGCCCGACCGCGTCCAGGACGGCGGGCGAGACCTCGTTGCTCCCGGTCGGCACGAGGGTTCCGTCGATGTCCAGCGCGATCAGGCGAGGTGTCCGCTCCATCCGGCCACCCTAAGTGAGCCCTCCTCGGGAAAACCGCCGGAACGGCCACTGGCCCCGATTAATGAACCATGGTTCAATAACCTGCGTGGCCCGCCCCAAGTCCATCACCGACGAACGCCTCCTGAAGGCGACCGGCGACGTCATCAACCGCGAGGGCCCGGACTTCACGATGGCCCAGGTCGCCGCCGAGGCGAAGGTCTCGGTCGGCACCCTCGCCACCCGGTTCGGCTCCAAGAGCGGCCTGCTCCAAGCCCTCAGCAGGCGCGAGATCGCCCAGGTCGGCGACCGGATGCGCGCCGCCGCCGAGGGCCTGCCGCCCCTGGAGGGCCTCAGGGCCGCCCTCACCGCCTGGTTCTTCGAGGGCACCCCGGACCCGGCGACGGCGGGCAACCACCTCGCCCAGCTGGGCGTGGACCTCATGGACCCGGCCCTGCGCGCCCTGCTCGCCGACCTGCACGTCGCGATCGAGACCGCCCTGCGCGACCTGGTCGCGGCGGTCGACCTGCCGGGCGCGCCGGAACCGGACCGGGCGGCGCGGGTGCTGCACGCCCTGGTCTCCGGCGCGACCCTGGACTGGTCGATCCGACCTAACGGCGGGCTGGTCGACCGGATGCTGCACGACGTGGACGCGGTGCTGGACGCATGGGGACGTCCCTGACCGGGGCGGCCACCCGAGCAAGGCAACCGAACGACAAGGGGAGAGCATGACTTTGCAGGGCAAGGTCGCCGCGGTCACCGGCGCGACGCGCGGCGCGGGCCGGGCGATCGCCGTCGAGCTGGGCGCGGCGGGCGCCACCGTCTTCGTCGGCGGGCGCACCACCCGCGAGAGCCGGTCGCCGATCGGCCGCACCGAGACCATCGAGGAGACCGCCGAGCTGGTCACCGCCGCCGGGGGCACCGGCATCGCGGTGCGCTGCGACTTCACCGACCCCGCCGACGTGGACGCGTTCCGCGACCGGATCGAGGCCGAGCGCGGCGGGCGGCTCGACGTCCTCGTCGACGACGTCTGGGGCGGCGAGCTCGACGTGGAGTTCGCCCCCTTCTGGGAGCAGGACCTCGAAGCCCAGCTGCGCATGTGGGACAACAGCGTCCGCGCGCACCTGGTCTCCCTGCACCGCCTCCTGCCGCTGCTGATCCGCAGGCCGGGGGGCCTGCTGGTCGAGGTCACCGACGGCGACACCGACGACCACTACCCCGGCACCCTGGCCTACGACTCGGTCAAGGTCGCGATCCGCCGCTTCGGCCGGGTGCTGGCCAAGGAGCTGGAGCCGCACGGCTGCACCTCGGTCGCCGCCACGCCCGGCTTCCTGCGCTCGGAGCAGATGCTGGAGCACTTCGGCGTCACCGAGGCCACCTGGCGCGACGCGATCGCCAAGGAGCCGCACTACGCCCTCTCGGAGACCCCGCACTACCTGGGCCGGGGCTTGGCCGCGCTGGCCGCCGACCCGGACAGGCACCGCTTCACCGGCCAGGCGCTCGCGTCCTGGACGCTCATGCGCGAGTACGGCTTCACCGACCTGGACGGCTCCAAGCCGGACTGGGGCCGCTGGAACGACGACGTCGTGAAGCCCGAGCGGGACCCCGGCGACTTCGACGCCGAGGACTACCGCTAGACCACACCGGTCCGGCGGCCCGACCGGGGCCGCCGGACCGGCGCTCACACGTCGCCCGGCCGCACCAGCCCGGTCTCGTAGGCCAGCACCACCGCCTGCACCCGGTCCCGCAGCTCCAGCTTCGCCAGGATGCGCCCCACGTGCGTCTTCACCGTCGCCTCGGACAGGAACAGCTTCCGCGCGATCTCCGTGTTCGACATGCCCTTGGCGATCAGCACCAGCACCTCGCGCTCCCGCTCGGTCAGCGCGTCCAGCACCGACGCGTCGCGCAGCGTCCCGCCGCCCTCGCCGAGGAACCGCCCCAGCAGCCGCTTGGTCACGCTCGGCGACACCACGGCGTCCCCGCTGGCCACCGCCCGCAGCGCCGACACCAGGTCGGCGGGCGGCGTGTCCTTGAGCAGGAACCCGCTGGCCCCGCTGCGCAGCGCGGACAGCGCGTACTCGTCCATGTCGAACGTGGTCATGACCAGCACCCGCGCCGTCCCGGCCTCGGTGATCCGCTTGGTCGCCTCGACCCCGTCGAGCACGGGCATCCGCACGTCCATCAGCACCACGTCGGGGCGCAGCTGCTCGGCCATGTGCACGGCGTCGAGCCCGTCCCCCGCCTCACCGACGACGCTGATGTCCTCCTGCGCGTTGAGCACCATGCGGAAACCCATCCGCATGAGCTCCTGGTCGTCGACGAGCAACACCTGGATCATGGTCAGCCACCTTAGGTCCCCGCCGGAGCGCCGGCTCCGCGAACACCGCTCACGCGGGCACGAGCGGCAGGTCGACCCTGACCCGCCACCCGCCTCCGGGGTTGGGCCCGGCCTCCAGCCGACCCCCCAGCACCCCGGCCCGCTCCCTCATCCCGATCAGCCCGTTGCCGCCGGACAGCTCGACCAGGTCGTGGGGCGTGCCGAAGCCGTCGTCCACCACCTCGACCAGCACCCGCTCCGGACCGCAGTCCACCCGCACCACCGCGCTCGCCCCGCTGCCCGCGTGCTTGAGCGTGTTGGTCAGCGCCTCCTGCACGATCCGGTACACGCCCAGCCCGAGCCCGGCGGGCAGCACGCCCAGGTCGCCGCTGACCACCAGGGTCACCGGCAGCCCGGAGGCGCGCAGCGCCTCGGCCAGCTCCCGCAGGTCGCCCGCGCCCGGCTGCGGCGCCCACTGCGCGCCCGACCCGTCCTCGCTGCGCAGCACGCCCAGCAGCCTGCGCAGCTCGGCCAGCGCCTGCCGCCCGGTGTCGGAGATGGTGCGCACGGCGGCCTCGGCCAGCTCGGGCTGCGTCCGGATCGCGTACCCGGCGCCGTCGGCCTGCACCACCATCACGCTCACCGCGTGCGCCACCACGTCGTGCAGCTCCCGCGCGATCCGCGACCGCTCCTCGCCCACCGCGATCCTGGCCTGCTGCCCGCGCTCCAGCTCCAGCAGCCGGAGCCGCTGCTCCAGCTCGGAGTGGTAGGCGCGGCGCGCGCCGACGAACTCGCCCAGCGCCCAGCTGAACCCGAACACCGGGGCGATCACGAACAGCATCATCACGCCCGCGGGGCCGCCCATGGCGGTCACCGCCCACAGGACGCTGCCCACCGACAGCGCGGCCAGGTAGAGCAGGCTCGGCCGCCTGCCCACGAACACGACCATCGTGTAGAGCGCGACGGCGAGCGCCATGTCGGCGGGCCGGAGCGGCAGCCCGCCTGGGTCGTCCACGGCGCCGTGGGTGAACAGCTGGACCCAGGCGCCCAGCAGGATCAGGGCGCTGGTCGTCCTCGGGTACCTGCGGCGCACCGGCAGCGGGCCGATCATCAGCACCAGCACGGTGAGCCAGGCCGCGCCGGAGACCCCGGACGTCACGACCCCGGCGTCCTCCGCGGGGACCTGGCGCGGCAGTCCGGCGGCGGCGAGGGTGAGCAGGTCGAACATGAAGAGCACCCCGGCGATCAGGGTGTCCCCGAACGCGGGGTGCGCTCGCATCCACATGCTCAGCTGCCGCACGTGGACCAGGTTAGGCAGAGCCCGCGACCGCCGCGTCGCGCTGCGGTCTGAGCCCCCCTCCTACCACGGGTTGACCCCGGTCGAGCGGTGCGAACCGCTCGACCGGGGTCACCGGGTCTGCTCCCGTGCTACCGCTTGGTGTGCACGGTGAACGGGTCGGCCTTGTGCTCGGCCCGCTGCGCGGCCACCTCGGACTGCTCCACGACGGACGGCTGCGCCACCGGCTGCTCGCCCGCCCTCGGCGCGGGCGCGCCCGCCTGGGGGACACCGGTCTGCGGCACGCCCGCCTGCGGCGTCACGGGCTGGGCCGCGCCGGCCTGCGCCACGCCCGGCTGCGGGAGCCCGGACGGCGGGGTGCTGCCGCGCGGCGTCTCCGGCTCGGCCACCAGCGGCTGCTGGACGCCCTGCGCGGGGGTGGTCGGCGCCGCGAGCGGCTCCTGCGCCACCGGCGCGGCCTCCGGCCCCGGCGTGGTCCGCTCGACGATGCGCTTGCGCAGCCCCACCGGGCCGTTCTCCTGCTCGAACCGCCTGCTCTCCCGCGCCATCTCGTCCGCGAGCTGCTGCTGGATCTGCCGGTCGCGGATGCGCGCCAGGATCACCATCGTCGCGGCGTGCACCGCCGCCAGCACCAGCAGCATGATCCCGAGCTGCACCACCACGTTCTGCACGGGGTCGCCCGTGTCCGGCGTGATCAGCGAGACCAGCGCCAGCAGCCCGAACATCACGAGGTGGAACAGCACGGTCGCCAGCCGCGTCATCGACGCCGCCGCCTCCGGGTCGCCGTAAGCCCGGTTCATGTAGCCCCGACCGCTCCGGTAGATCAACTGGCCGTCGATCAGCACCAGCACCACACCGAGCAGCAGGAACACGGCATACCCCTGGTCCATGTCTCCACAGCCTCTCTCTACCCGACGCTCACGGTGAGTCGTGTACCCGTGACTCGCGGGGGTGTAACCCGATTCCCGTTCGAGCGGGCAGCCGACCGGTCCAGCGACGATCAGCAGCGGTTATGGCGGGGCTCGGGAAACCCGGCGGCGGCAACCGTTCCGGGGTGTCAGCCGTTCGGACGTGGCACGATTCGGGGGTGACAGGTCAGGCGAGGTACGCGGGTCCGCTCTCTGCGGCTGTGGCGTCGCTGTGCACAGGCCTCGGCCCGCACGTCTCCCCGCGCACCGCCGCCGGACTGCGCGGCGTGCTCGCCAGGCTGGCCGCGCCGCTCCAGGTCGCGGTCGCCGGGCGCATCAAGTCCGGCAAGTCCACGCTGGTCAACGCGCTGATCGGCCGCCGCGTCGCGCCGACCGACGTCGGCGAGTGCACCCGCCTGGTCACCCGCTACCAGTACGGCACGGTCGACCGGGTCGAGGTCGTCCTCGCCGACGGCCGCAAGCAGGTGCTCCCGTTCGACGCGGAGGGCATGGTGCCCGCCCAGCTTGGCGTCGACCTCACGACCGTCTCGCACGTCGAGGCGTTCCTGACCAACGCGGTGCTGCGCGACCTGACCGTCATCGACACCCCCGGCCTCGGCTCGCTCGACGCCGACTCGGTCGCCCGCACCGAGGCCGTGCTGCACCACGGCGGGCTCGACCCGGTGTCCAGGGGCGCGGTCGCGGGCGCCGAGGCCGTCCTCTACGTCTTCACCCAGGGCGTGCGCGTGGACGACCGGCAGGCGCTGGCCGCGTTCACCGCCGCGACGGCGGGCCGCGAGGCGGGCCCGGCCAACGCGATCGCCGTGCTCAACAAGGCCGACACCATCGCCCCCGAGACCGTGGACGGCGCGGACGGCGACGTGTGGAAGGCCGCCCTGCTGCTCGCCGAGCGGCAGGCCAAGACGCTCAAGCCCAGGGTCGCCGACGTGCTGCCGGTCATCGGGCTGGTCGCCGAGTCCGCCGAGACCGGCGGCTTCTCCTCGGCCGACGCCGACGCGCTGCGCAGGCTCGCCGAGCTGGACCCGGCCACCCGCGAGACCATGCTGATGTCCGCCGACCTGTTCACCGCCTGGGAGTGCGACGTCCCGCAGGGCGCCAGGGCCAGGCTGCTGGAGCGGCTGGACCTGCACGGCGTGCGCACCGCGCTGGAGGCGGTGGACGCCGAACCGGCCATCACGGCGGGCGCGCTGCGCCGCAAGCTGCTCGACGCGTCCGGGCTGGACGGGGTGCGCGGCAAGCTCAACGCGGTGTTCCGCGCCCGCGCCGACGGCATCAAGGCCGCCGCCGCGCTCGCCTCGGTGAGCGCGCTCGCCGCGGCGTCCGGCGACCCCGGCGAGCGGCAGCGCGTGCACAACGCCATCGAGGTGCTGCTGGCCAAGCCGGAAGCGCACCAGCTGCGGCTGCTGGAGGCGCTGACCCTGGTCGCGTCCGGCGCGGTCGGGATGCCGGTCGACCTGGCCGAGGAGGTCCTGCGGTTCGGCGCCTCGGCCGACCCGGTGGAGCAGCTGGGCATGGTGGGCAGGCCGCCCGAGGCGGTGGCGGCGTACGCGCTGGAGCGCGCCGGGTGGTGGCGCTCGTTCGCCTCGTTCGGGGCGACGCCCGCGCAGAGCCGGGTCGCGCACGTCGTGCACCGGGCGTACTTCTTGATCTGGCAGCAGGTGCGGGGGCACCAGCGGGTTCGGGGGCGGCGATGACGTGGGGCGGCGGTGGAACGGAACCGGGCCGGGGGGCGTCGGAGCCGGACGTGGAGACCATCGCGGGTGAACTGCTCGACCAGGCGCTCGCCGAGCGGCGCGCCCTGGTCCAGCTGTGCCTGTACGCGCTGGACCGCGCCCGCAGCTCGGGCGTCGTCGAGCGCATCGAGGAGGGCCTGTCGGCCATCGGCGTGACCGCGCTGCGGCCGGACGGCGAGCGGTTCGACCCGTCCGTGCACGAGGCGGGCGGCGTGGTGCCCACCGACGACGTCACGCTCGACGGCCTGGTCGCCGAGACCGAGGTGGTCGGCTTCGCCGACCGCGGGCGCACGCTCCGCGCGCCGATCGTCACCGTCTACACGGCCCGATGACCACCCCGCAGCCGCTGCCGCTGCCGCAGCTCGTCCGCCGGACGCGGGAGAAGCTGACCGCGCTGGTGCGCTCGGTCGACCCGGCCGCCGCCGAGCTCGTGGACACCCGGCGCGGCGGGAAGGCGTCGGTGGTCGTGGTCGGCGAGACCAACCGGGGCAAGAGCTCCCTGGTCAACGCCCTGCTCGCCACGCCCGGCCTGTCCCCGGTGGACGCCGAGGTCGCCACCGCCGCGTACCTGGTCCTCGGGCACGGCGAGCGGTGGGCGTGCCGCGCGCGCTACGCGGGCGGCGCCCCGCCGGTCGAGTTCGACCGCTCCCAGCTCATCGCCTGGGTCTCCGCCGCGCACGAGCTGCCCGAGGGCGCGCTGCCGCCGAGGTCGGTGGAGGTGGACGCCCCGATCCCGCTGCTGGAGCGGCTCACGATCGTGGACACCCCCGGTGTCGGCGGGCTGGACTCCGCGCACGGCGAGCTGGCGGCCGAGGCGGCGGCGGACGCGACGGCGCTGCTGTTCGTCGTGGACGCCTCCGCGCCGTTCACCAGGGGCGAGCTGGAGTTCCTGCGCTCGGTCGGCGAGCGGGTCGAGACGGTCGTGTTCGCGCTGACCAAGGTCGACCAGTTCCGGGGGTGGCGCGAGGTGGTCGAGGCGGACCGGGCGCTGCTGGCGCAGCACGCGCCGAGGTTCGCCGGGGCGGTGTTCCACCCGGTGTCGGCGCGGATGTTCGAGATGGCCGCGAAGGCCCCGAACCCGGACGCGGCGGCGATGCTGCGCGAGCGGTCCGGCGTCGGGGAGCTCCAGGCGGCGCTGCAGGAGCTGGTGGTCGGCCGGGCCGCGATGCTCGGCGAGGCGAACGGGCTGCGCGCGCTCGCCACCGTGCTGGACGAGCTGGTGGCCGTGGCCGAGGCGGACCTGCGGGCGCTGTCGGCGGGCGAGGAGCAGGCCGAGGTGCTGCGGGGGCGGCGCGACGAGCTGAACTCGCAGCGCAGGTCGTCCACGCGGAGCTGGCAGGTCAAGCTGCGCGGCGAGGTGCAGCGGGCGCGCGTGGAGGGCAACCACGAGGTGGCCAGGCAGGTGCGGGACCTCCAGACGTGGTTCCGCACCGCGATCGACGCCGCCGACCGGGACCAGCTGGTGGCGCTGCCGGGTCAGGTGGACGCGGCGCTGCAGGTCGTGTCGTCGAGGATCAGCGCGGGGCTCGGGCACCGGTTGGGGAAGGTCGCGGACCTGGCGCTGGCGGACCTGTTCACGCCGGACGAGATGGCGGTGATCCGGGGTCAGTTCGCGCGCGGCGTCACCCCGCCGATCGTGCTGCGCCCGCCGGAGAAGCGCACGCCCACCGCCGAGGACAAGCTGCTGGTGTTCATGGGCATCTCGGGCGGGCTGGGCGCGGGCCGGTTGGCCGCCCTGCCGCTGGCGGGGCTGGGCATCGGCGCGCTGAACCCGGTCGTGCTGCCCGCGACGCTGGTGATCGGGCTGGGCGCGGGGTGGTGGATGGCGCGCACGCGCAAGCACTCGGCGGACAAGCAGCACATCAAGCAGTGGCTGTCGGACTCGATCGCCGACGCGCGGTCCACCCTGGACCAGCTGGTGGCCGAGCAGCTGATCGAGGTCGAGCAGCAGCTGTCGCTGGCGCTGGACGACGCGCTCGCCAAGCGGGTCGAGGCGATCGAGGCGGAGCTGCGCGAGGTGGACCGCGCGCTGCGCATGGAGGCGGGCGAGCGCACCCGCGCGGTCCAGGCGGCGACGAGGCAGGCGGCGGAGCTGCGCGCGGGGCGCGTGAAGGTGGACGAGCTGCTGGCCAGGATCAGGGCGTTGCGAGACCGCGCGTGAAGGCGGACCAGGCGGCGGCGGTGAAGCGGAACGCAGGGCCGGTGGGGTTCTTGGAGTCCCGGACGCCGACGGTGGTGCCCGCGTGCTGGACCTCGACGCACGCGTTGCTGCCAGCGGAGCTGTGGGTGCTCTTGTGCCAGTCGGTGAAGCGGACCTCTACGCATCCGTTGCTGCCACCCGAGCTGTAGGTGCTCTTGAACCAGCCCGTGTCGCGGGTCATGACGCGTCCTTCCTGACCAGGTCGATCAGTAGATTTCCGGTGTTCTCCCGGCTCAGGGCCAGCTCTTCGACGCGCTCGATGAGTCGTCGCATCGGCCCGATATCTTCGGCGTGATCGTAGTAGGTGTAGGGGCCGTGCAGCACCGAAGCGAAACTCACCGGCTCTGATTCCTTGAAGTCCAACAGCACGAGCCCGCCGCCCAGAGCGGGGTTGTCCACCGCGCTGTTCGGCACGATCCGGATGCTCAACTTCTTGTGCCGCTCAAGGAGTTGCAGCAGGTGAAGGGCTTGGCCGCGCATCACCGACTTGTTCCCGATCACGTGGTGCAGCGAGTCTTCCGTGAAGATGACGCTGATTTCCTTCGGGTCATTGCAATCTAGCACTCGCCGCTGGTGGTCCAACCGGAAGGCGACCCGGTTGCCGGTCTCCTCCTCCGAGGTCTCCCAGTAGATCGAGTTCGACAGCGCCATGATCGCCTGCACGTAGTCCGGCGACTGCACCAGGCCGGGGATCACGCCGCACTCGTACCAGCTGATCCGGCTCGCCGCGACCTGCATCTCCACCAAGCGCTGGAACGGTTCCGGCAGCGTGTCCACGTACCCGCGCCGCACCGACCGCCGTCGCGCCGCCGTGCCCAGCGCGAGGATCGTGCTCCGCTCGTTGCCCTGGACGCCGTAGAAGTCCAGCAGCTTCAGCAGTTCCTCCGTCCCGAGGCTGCCTTTGCCGTTCTCGACCTGGCTCAGCCGCGCCGCCGTGCGGTCGATCGCGCTCGCGGCCTCGCTCTGGGACTTCCGCGCGGCTGTTCGGAGTCTGGTGAGGCTGACGCCGAGTTGCAGCCGCTCGACTGTCGGCCGGACTGAGGACATGGGTGTTCCACTCCATCGGGCGATGGTTAAGGGGCTCATGCTTGGCTTAAGTTTTAGCTGACTGCGGTTCGCGTTGCGTGTATGCAACCAGGTTGGAGGAGACATGTCGCAGGCGGTGTCCGAGGATGCACCTGGAGTAGGCCGCCGGGAGTGGCCGGTCGACTGCATCGACAGCTACGCGACCGGGAACACCTGCGTCGTCGAGGTGTCCGGCGACGTGGTCGAGGTGATCGGGCCCGAGGCCGAGTTCTGCTTCGCGCTCGACGTGGAGCAGGTCCCCGGCTTCCAGGCCGCGCTCGCCTCCGCGCTCGCCGGCGCCCGCGACTGCCGAACCCGCCGCGCCCGCCGCTGACCCCGAACTACACTCCCGCGAATGACGGACCTGGTCCTGGCCCTGGACATCGGCGGCACCAAGGTGGCCGCCGGGCTGGTCGACCACGACGGGTCCGTGGTGCGCGTCGCGCGGGAGCCCACCCCGACCGACGACCCCGAGCGCACCTGGGCCGCCGTCGCGCGGGTCGTCGACGAGGCGCTCGCCGGTGAGCAGGTCGCCGGGGTCGGCATCGCCTGCGCCGGGCCCGTCGACCTCGTCGTGGGCACGGCCAGCCCCATCAACGTGGCCTGCTGGCGGGGTTTCCCGCTGGTGGACCGGGTGTCCGCGCTGCTCCCCGGCCTCCCGGTCGAGCTCGCCGGCGACGGGCCGTGCATGGCCTACGGCGAGCACTGGGCGGGCGCGGGCCGCGGCTGCGGCGACATGGTCGGCCTGGTCGTGTCGACCGGCGTCGGCGGCGGGCTGGTGGTGGGCGGCGAGCTGCTGCTCGGGCGCACCGGCAACGCGGGCCACATCGGGCACGTCGTCGTGGAGGACGACGGCGAGCCCTGCACGTGCGGCGGTCGCGGGTGCGCCGAGACCGTCGCGGGCGGGCCGAGGATGGTCGCCTGGGCGCGCCGCCGGGGCTGGCGGGCGCCCGAGGGCGCCGACGCCGCGCACCTGGCCGCCGACGCGCTCGCGGGCGACAAAATCGCGCGGGCCGCGTTCCGCCGCGCGGGCCGCGCGGTCGGCTTGGCCGTCGTCGCCACCGCCGCGCTGTGCGACCTGGAGCTGGCCGTCGTCGGCGGTGGCGTGGCGCAGGTCGGTGACCTGCTCCTCGACCCGGTCCGGGAGACCGTCGCGGCGCACGCCCGACTGTCCTACTTGGACGGTCTGCGGGTGGAGCCCGCCCGGCTGGGCAGCCGGGCGGGCCTCGTCGGCGCCGCGGCGCTGGCGACCTCCCGGCTCAGTGGGCCGCCACCGGCTTGACCCGGTCGCTGTCCTCGTCCACGTGGTAGTCGTCCGGCCTGGTCTCGTCGCTCCCGTTGGCGGCCTTGAACCTGCGCGCCACCAGCGTCACCAGCGCGGCCACGACGAGGTTCGCCGTGACGGCCACGACGCCGACGTAGACCTGCACCGTCGAGCCCTGGAACGGGTGCCAGCCGAACAGCGACAGCTTGTCCAGCGCCAGCGCCGACCCGGCGAAGTGCTGCCGCTTCCCGTCCGCGCTGGGGATCGTGTACAGCAGGTAGATCCCCCAGCCCATGCCCGCGGCCCACCCGGCGACCAGGCCGTGGAGGTGGAACCACCGGGTGTAGAGCGCGATCGCCACGGCGGGCAGCGTCTGCAGGATCACCACGCCGCCGATCAGCTGCAGGTCGATGGAGAACTGCGGGTCGATGAACACGATGAACGCGACCGCGCCGAACTTCACCACCAGCGACGCCAGCTTCGCCTGCTTCGCCTCCTGCGCGGGCGTGGCGTCCTTCTTCAGGTACTCCTTGTAGATGTTGCGGGTCCACAGGTTCGCCGCCGCGATCGACATGATCGCCGCCGGGACGAGCGCGCCGATGCCGATGGCCGCGAACGCCACGCCCGCGAACCACGCCGGGAACTCCTGCCCGAACAGCACCGGCACGATCGTGTTCGTGTCCGGCCGCCCGGTGGCCTGGTTGGTGATCGGCTTGACGCCCGCGCTGATCGCCACGAACCCGAGCATCGCCAGCAGGCCCAGCAGCAGCGAGTAGGCGGGCAGCGCCACCATGTTCCGCTTGATCACGTTCCGCCCGCGCGAGGCCAGGATGCCGGTCAGCGAGTGCGGGTACAGGAACAGCGCCAGCGCCGAGCCGAGCGCGAGCGTCGCGTACTGCAGCTGGTTGTTGGCGTTCAGCAGCACGCCGTCCGACTTCGCGGGCGTCTTGTCGTAGGCCGCCTGCGCGGTGTCGAAGATGGCGCCCCAGCCGCCGAACTTGCCCGGCAGGTAGATCACCGCCACCAGGATCACCACGTAGATCAGGCTGTCCTTGACGAACGCGATCAGCGCGGGCGCGCGCAGCCCCGACTGGTACGTGTACAGCGCCAGGATCACGAACGCGATGAACAGGGGCAGGTGCCCCATGATCCCGCTGCCGTTGAGGCCCATCGTGCGCAGCACGGCCTCCAGGCCGACCAGCTGCAGCGCGATGTACGGCATCGTGGCGAGGATGCCGGTGATCGCGATGATCAGCGCGAGCCAGTGCGAGCCGTACCGCCCGCGCACGAAGTCGGCCGGGGTGACGTAGCCGTGCACCCTGGACACCGACCACATGCGCACCAGCGGCAGGAACACGATCGGGTACAGCACCACGGTGTAGGGCAGCGCGTAGAAGCCGAGCGCGCCCGCGCCGAACACCAGCGCCGGGACGGCCACGAACGTGTAAGCCGTGTACAGGTCGCCGCCGACCAGGAACCAGGTGATCCAGGAGCCGAACTTCCGGCCGCCCAGGCCCCACTCGTCCAGGTGGTCGAGGGTGTCGCCCGCCCGCCACTTCGCCGCGACGAAGCCCAGCACGGTCACCAGCAGGAACAGGACGGCGAAGACCGACAGCTCGGTCCACTGCAGCGGGGCGGTGCTCACCGGTCGGCCTCCCGCTCGTCCAGGGCGTCCACGTCGAGCTTGTCGGGGCCGGTCGTCGCGGGGGCGTCCTTGGTCTTCACGTAGACCAGGCCGACGCACAGCACGCCCAGCGGGACGAACGCGAACTGGTACCAGTAGAAGAACGGCAGGCCCAGCACGCGGGGCTCGTCGGAGTTGAACCACGGCGTGATGAGCATGAGCAGCGGGAGCAGCAGGAGGAGGTTCCAGTTGCTCCACCGCAGCCCGGTGTTCCGGGCAGGCGATTGTCGAGGCATTGAGCTGAGCCCTCCAAGCGTCCCTGACGACGGTGTCGGGGGATGCTAGGACGGGAGAGCGACGAACGTCACTGCTTTCGCCCTGCTGTGCCTGGGTTGTGTGGCGCAATCGTGATCAAGCGCTGACCCGGTGTGACGAGACGGGTGTGGCGCGCGGCCCGTTCACCCCATCGGCAGCCGAACCGCCCGGCACGGCTAGAGCGTGCCCAACCCCTGGGTGACGTGCTCCTCGGCGGTGTCCAGGTAGGACAGCAGCGCCGACTCGGCGGCGTCGACCTCGCCCGACTCCAGCAGGTCGGCGATCGCGCGGTTCCTCGGCAGGTAGTCGCGGTGGAAGCCTTCGGGGTCTCCCACCACCTGGAACACCAGGCGCAGCTCGGCGAGCAGGCGGCGCACCTCCTCGTCCAGCCGGGAGCTGCCCGCGAGCGCGGTGATCGCCGCGTGGAACCGGCCGTTCGCCGTGCCCACGCCCACCCAGTCCTCGTCGTCCCTCAGCCGCTCGGCCCACCGGACCGCGTCCCCGACCCGCGCGCGCCGCTCCTCGGGTGCGTCGGGCCACCGCCGCAGCGCGCCCGCCTCGATCACCCGGCGGGCGGCGTACAGGTCGGCCACGTCCTCGGTGCTCGGCACCCGCACGAACACGCCCCGGCTGTGCTCGTGCACCAGCAGGCGCTCGTGGGTCAGGAGCCGGAACGCCTCGCGCAGGGTGTTGCGGGAGACGCGCAGCGCGTCGCCGAGCGACTTCTCGGACAGCTGGCTGCCCGCTTTGATGGCCCCGTCGAGCACCCGAGCCCTGAGGGCGTCGGCGACCCGCTCGGCCGTGCTGGACCGGCTCATCCGCGCGCCGTCCTCGGCGAGCGCGCGGAGCCAGGTGCCGGCTTCAGCGGTGGTCATGGGGCCGATCCTACTGGGCGGGGGTCCGCCCACCGGGCCCGCGGATTGTTCAACAACCGCCTGGACCTGCGCCGGGAGCCGCTGCGGCGAGCGCGCGCGGGGGTGCCGCCGTTGAGCGGCGCGAGCACCGTCCTTCAGCGGGTTTCGCGCGGGCGGGCGGGCGGAGAACATCACGGGGTGATCTTCCAACTGCGCACGGTGACACCGGTGCTGGCCGCCCTGACGATCGCCCTGACCGCCGCGCCCGCCGCGACGGCCGCTCCCGGAGCCGCTCCGGGGTGCTTCGACCCGACCGCCCCGCTGACCGTCGAGGAGCAGCGGCTCACCGCCGTCCTCGACCCCGACGGCCCACCGGTCGGGCCGGAGCTGGCGCGGCTCGGCGGGTTCGACGACGAGGTGGCGCGGTTCGCCTCCGCCCTGTGCGGCGCCGGGCGGCGGGACGCCGCCGGCCTGGCCCAGCAAACCGGCGAGGGGCTGTGGCGGGCGGCGGTGGAGCGCGCCCGGTCGCCGCAGTCGTGGGACGCGCACGACGACCGGCCGCTGTACTGGGCGCGGCTGGGGATGACCAAGGCGCTGCGGCAGTGGAAGCCGGGGTGGACCCTGCCCGCCGCCGAGCGGTCCGCGCTGGTCGACCGGCTGGACCGGGCCTCGCGCGGGCTGTCCGACGTCCGGTTCCGCGCGGACGCCGCGCCGACCGCCGTCCCGCGCGCGGCCGGGGACGACAACGGTGGCGGCCGGGGCAGCGCCGACGGTCCCCACGCCGCCGGTCGCCACGCCGCCGGTCGCCACGCCGCCGGGGTCACGTCGCTCGACCAGCTCGGCAGCACCATCGGCGCCGACCCGCTGGCCCTGCTGGGCGCGCAGGCCGAGGCCGCGCCCGCCCCCGGGGACCGCGCCGCCCCCGAGGACCGCGCGGCGGTGCGGCGGATCGCGCTCACCGGGTTCGACCCGTTCTTCCTCGACGGCTCCGGCATCACCCGCAGCAACCCGTCCGGCGCGGCGGCGCTCCAGCTCGACGGGCGGGTGCTCGACACCCCGCAGGGCCGGGTCGTGGTGGAGGTCGCCGTGCTCCCGGTGACCTGGGGCGAGTTCGACAAGGGCATCGTCGAGCGCTTCTACGGCTCGACCGTCACCGGCGGGCAGCGCCCGCACGCCTTCGTCACGGTCAGCCAGGGCAGGCCCGGCCAGTTCGACGTGGAGCGCTGGGCGGCGCGCTGGCGCGGCTGGTCGCCGGACAACAACAACGCGACCGCGCCCGGCGCGGTCCCGGACGCGGCGGGCTGGCCGCAGCCGTCGACCGAGTTCATCGAGACGACCCTGCCGCACGAGCGGATGACCACCACGCCGACCGGCGACTACCCGGTGCTCTTCAACCGGGGCTTCTGCGAGTTCCCGGCGGGCGCGACCCCCGCGCCGGGCGCGCAGCGGTGCGGGACGGGCGAGCCGACGCCGGGCGCGACGGCGGCCAGCGGCGGCGGTGGCGACTACCTGTCGAACGAGAGCATGTACCGGGCCAACCGGGTGCGCACCGGCCTGGGCGCGACCGACGTGCGCGGCGGCCACCTGCACACCCCGGTCCTGGGCCAGCCCTGGGACGACGCGCTGACCGACGAGTTCTTCGAGGCCGAGCGCAGGGCCATCACCGACCAGGTGATCGCCCTGGTCGCCCTGGTCTGACCCGCGCGCCGGGCGCGGGGCCCCACCCGGCCCCGCGCCCGGCCCGGTTCTCCGGCCCGCACCACTTCGGTCCCGCGCCTTCGGTCCGGGTTCTTCAGCGCAGCGTCACCGGGCGTGCCAGTAGGGTGATCGCGTGCGACGCTGTCGGGCGCTGAGCGGGTTGTTGGCCGTGGTGGCTGTTGTCCTCGCCGGGTGCGCGGAGCAGGTCGGCGGGACGCCGGGCGCCGCTGCGCCCCGGCCCTCGATCACGCCCGCCGCGAGCGAGCTGCCGCAGCCGGGCGCGTGCGTGGACCAGGACCTCAAGGCCGTCGACTGCGCGGCGCCGCACGTCGCCGAGGTCACCGCCGTCGGCGACCTCACCGGGGTCGGGCAGCGCACCGAGCGCGACCTGCGCCGGGTCGCCCTGCCCGCCTGCCGCGCCGCGCTCGCGGGCTACCTCGGCGCGGCGGACCACGACGCCACCCGCATCCAGGCCCAGGCGATCTGGCCCAGCGAGGACGGCTGGGCGCGCGGCGACCGCTGGCGGCTGTGCACGGCGGTCGAGATCTCGCCCACCGGTCAGCAGGCCAGCCGCACCGGGTCGCTGGCCGGGCTGCTCAAGGCCACCGGGTTCGCGTCCGTGCAGCTGTGCACGAGCGGGTCGCCCGCCCGCGACGAGGCGCTGGAGATCGTCGCCTGCGACGCCGCGCACCTGGCCGAGGCGGTGCCGGGGGTGCTCGCGCTCGGTGGTCCGCAGGACCCGCCGCTGTCCCAGGAGCAGGTGAACGCCGCCGCGTCGGGGCACTGCGCGGCGAAGGTGAACGGCTACGTCGGGGCGGTCCGCGAGGACGTCTTCGCGTCCTGGCGCTCGTTCGGCAGCCAGGCCTGGTCCGAGGGCTTCACGACGGCGGTCTGCTACGCCGAGGCCGCCCGCCCGTTCACCGGCAGGCTCTGGGGCCTCGGCCGGGGTCCGCTGCCCGAGTAGCGCGCCCGGTCGAGCGCTCCCCCGGTGGCCGCCGGAGGGCGCCGGAGTTGTCCACAGGGCCCCGTCCCCAGGTTCATGCGCAAGCTGTCCACAATCTCCACAACCTGTGCACAGGTTCATCCACACCCTGTGGAGAACTAGTCTCCACAGGCGGAATAGTTGATCAAGAAGCCGACTTTCCACAGTCGCCGAGTTAAGTAGGAACCTGCTCTGAGCAGCGCGAAGAACCCTCGCGATGACCTCCGGTGCAGTTGTCCACAGCTGTGGAGAACTGCCGGCGCAAGAGTGGAGAACTGGGGAAAGACTGGGGACAACTCGGTTGTCCACAGCCGTCCGGACGAACCGGGAACCCGGCGCGCGGATACCCCGAAGATCGGCTTCTCAACCCCTCGAACCGGCCCTGGAACGGCAGAACCCGGTGGACGCCGTTGTCCACCGGGCCACGTGGCGGGCCGAACCGCGGCCCGCCCGGCCACCCCGCTACCCGAGCCGCTGCCTCAGCGCCTCCAGCTCGTCGCGCAGCGCGGTCGGCACCTTGTCGCCGATCTTCGCGAACCACTCCTCGATCAGCGGCAGCTCGGCCCGCCACTCGTCCGCGTCGAACGCCAGCGACGCCTCCACGTCCTCCACCGGCGCGCCCAGCTCCGACAGGTCCAGCGCCTCGGCGGTCGGCACGTGCCCGATCGGCGTCTCACGGGCCGCCGCGCGCCCCTCGATCCGCTCGACCGCCCACTTGAGCACCCGCGAGTTCTCGCCGAACCCCGGCCACAGGAACCGCTTGTCCTCGCCGCGCCGGAACCAGTTGACGTAGAAGACCTTCGGCAGCTTGTCGGCGTCCGCGCCCTTGCCGGTGTCGATCCAGTGCTGGAAGTAGTCGCCCGCGTGGTAGCCGATGAACGGCAGCATCGCCATCGGGTCCCGCCGCACCACGCCCACCTGGCCGACCGCCGCCGCCGTGGTCTCGCTCGACAGCGTGGCGCCCATGAACACGCCGTGCTGCCAGTCCCGCGACTCGGTGATCAGCGGGACGGTCGTGGCCCGCCGACCGCCGAAGAAGATCGCCGAGATCGGCACGCCGTTCGGGTCGTCCCACTCCGGCGCCTTGATGTCGCACTGCTCGATCGGCGTGCAGTAGCGCGAGTTCGGGTGCGACGACGGCTCGTCCGAGCCCGGCGTCCAGTCGGCCCTCTTCCACGAGGTCAGGTGCGCGGGCGGCTCGCCCATGCCCTCCCACCACACGTCGCCGTCGTCGGTCAGCGCGACGTTCGTGAACAGCGAGTTCCCCTTCTCGATGGTCCGCATCGCGTTGGGGTTGGTGTGGTAGTCGGTGCCCGGCGCGACGCCGAAGAACCCGTTCTCCGGGTTCACCGCGTACAGCCGCCCGTCCTCGCCGAACCGCATCCACGCGATGTCGTCGCCGAGCGTCTCGACCTTCCAGCCGGGGATGGTCGGCTGGAGCATCGCCAGGTTGGTCTTCCCGCAGGCGCTCGGGAACGCCGCCGCGATGTAGTAGACCTTCGACTCGGGCGAGGTGAGCTTGAGGATCAGCATGTGCTCGGCGAGCCAGCCCTCGTCCCGCGCCATCACCGAGGCGATCCGCAGCGAGTAGCACTTCTTGCCCAGCAGGGCGTTGCCCCCGTACCCGGAGCCGAACGACCAGATCGTCCGCTCCTCGGGGAAGTGCGTGATGTACTTCGTGTCGTTGCACGGCCACGCCACGTCGTCCTGGCCGGGGGCCAGCGGCGCGCCGAGCGAGTGCAGCGCCTTCACGTACGGGACGCCGTCGCCGAACAGCTCCAGGGCGCGCGTGCCCATGCGGGTCATGATGTGCATGGAGACGACGACGTACTCGGAGTCGGTGATCTCCACGCCCAGCATGGGCTTCTCCGCCGTCAGCGGCCCCATGCAGAACGGGATGACGTACATGGTCCGGCCGCGCATCGAGCCCCGGTAGAGCTCGGTCATGGTCGCCTTCATCTCGGCCGGGTCCACCCAGTTGTTGGTGGGACCGGAGTCGGCCGGGTCGGCCGAGCAGATGAAGGTGCGCTCCTCGACGCGCGCGACGTCCGTCGGGTCGGAAGCCGCCCAGAACGAGTTCGGCTTCTTCTCCAGCGGGACGAAAGTGCCCGCGTCGACCAGTTTCCCGGTCAGCTCGGCCCATTCGCGCTGCGTTCCGTCGGCCCACACGACCCGGTCGGGAGAGGTCAGCTCGGCGATCTCGCGAACCCAGGCCAGCAGTTCCTGGTGGTCGGTCGGGGCCTGGTCGAGACCGGGAATGGTCACTGCCGTCATCTCGTCTCGTCTCCTCGGTGAAGCACCGCCCCACGGGCGGACGACGACGTCCGTGCGGGACGGCGGCGTCCTCGGGAATGGCTGCGCCCGCCCCGGTGGGGGCGTGCGCTGAAAGGGATGGACGGAGGTTAGCCGGGTGAATGCCGGGTGACACCGCGACAACCTGTCGGTTGCCTCACAAAACCGATCAGGTAATCGATTCAGCACCCGATCACCGATCAATCCGCAACGGTTCAGCGGACAAATGCGATGGCGTTCCGGGCGCGTTACAAGAGCGATTGTGGAAGGGCTCTCACTTTGCCCGGCGGATCGATCGGTGAATTGGTCAAGAAGCGCGCGGAACGCGTTCACCTGCGGCGCGAGCGCCGATTCCGGCCGGTCGGGCCCCGGCGGGGCGCGCTGCCCGCGCGCGGGTGGAGACGCGGATCACGGGGAGCGGCGCTTTCGGCACCCGGACATTTCGGGCGCGCGCCACCACGTCGACGCCTTCAGCCCGCGCCCGTTCGTGGGGCGGCGCGCCCGCTCCCCCGCGCTGACCGCCGCACGACAAGAGGACCAGCGCGGCTGACGAGCGCTGGTCCTGGTTGTTGTCTTCGGCCCGAGGCGCGCCCGACCTTCGAGCCCGAGGTCGAACGATGGCAAAACGAGACCGAACAGCACCGCGTGGCGCGCGCCCGAACGGGGTCGCGCCGCGGCGGCGTCAGTTGGGGCTGATCCACTGCCCGGTGGTCGAGTCGATCCGCACCACGCCCGACACGGCGGTGCGGTCGTCCACCCCGTCGCCCCACAGCTGGTCGCTGCCCGAGTCCGCGGTGTACTTGCCGGTGGAGTCGAACCTGCCGTGCTCCACCTCGGTCCACTCGGCGTCCCCGGTGCGCTGCGAGACGGTCACCTCGCCGTCGCGGGTGATCTCGGTGGCCACGTCCGCCTGCCCGTCGCCGTCCGAGTCGGTGAACAGCCAGGTGTCGCCCTCGGCGTCCTCGATCATGACGCTGTCGGCGCGCCCGTCCTCGTCGCTGTCCACGGTCGCGGGCCCGACGTCCTGCGACCCGTTCGCGGTGGTGACGGTGATGTCCCGACCCTCGGCCGAGTTGGTCCGCTCCGAGTCCTCCCCGACCCGCACCCACTCGCCCGACGCGTCGTCGAACCGGGACCGCTGCACGACCTCGCCCCGGTCGTCGAACGTGGTCATCAGGTCCGCGTCGCCGTCGCCGTCGGTGTCGGAGAACGCGATGCGCCCGCCGTCGTCCGTCTCCACGACCGCGGTCTCGTCCACGCCGTCGTGGTCGAGGTCGTACCCGACCTCGACGGTGTACTCCTCGTCGTCGACGGCGACCTTGAGATCGCTGTCCGCCGCACCCGCTGACTCGTCGATGTACACCGAAGCCACCTTCCCGCCGTTCGCCTACCCGTAGGACTCACGGTAGGCCGATCCGGTTCCCTGCGGGAAGCCGCAGGCGGGAGCGGCGCGGGACACCCCCGCCCGGAGCCCGGTCCGAGCGGGGGCGGCGGCTCAGCGCGGCGCGCCCCACCGGTGCTTGTCCCCGCCGACGAGGTCCCCCGCCACCGTCACCGGCCCCTCGAACACGACCCCGCGCGCGGTCCGCCGCCCCGGTGGCGGCGGCGTGACCGGCAGCGACCGCAGCACCCCGGTCGCCGCGGACGGCAGCCAGGCCACCTGGGCGGCGTCCACCGCGTCGGCCAGCTCGCGCAGCGGCGCCAGCGCGGGCGGCACCGCGGGGTCGACCCCCCACGCGGGCCCGTCCCACGAGGTCAGGGCGCGCAGCGCCGCCGCCCGGTCCTGGGGCGCGGGCTCCACCAGCACCCCGCGCACCGCCTGCTCCAGCGCGCTGACCAGCGCGGGCGCGAGCCTGCCCGGCGCCACCAGCGACACCCGCGACCGGAACGCCCACCCCGCGTAGCGCTCCGCGGCGTCGCGGAACAGCGCCGCCGCGTCCGCCGCGAACGGCTCGCCCGCCAGCACCCGCCGCCCGCGGTACACCCCGCCGCCGGAGAACTCGCCGGGCGCGGCCAGCACCGCGTACCGATCGGCGTACGACCGGAGCCGCGCGGTGAACCCGTGCTCGACCCGCACCGGCCGCAGCCCCACCACCAGCCGCACCCCCTCGGGCAGCCGGTCGACCAGCTCGTCCCACACCCTCGGCTCCGACTCCAGCGGCGGCATGGCCAGGTAGTAGCGCGTCCCGGCGTCCGGCCTGGTCGCCTGGGCGACCAGGCGCCGCCTGCGCAGCTCCGCCACCCACCCGGCGCGCGGCGGTTCGAGCGCGTCCGGCTCGGGCAGGCCCGGCTCGGCCACCAGGTGCTCGGGAACGGCCAGCACCCGCTCCAGCACCCGCTCGGCTTCCCGCTCCACGCCCTCCCGGTACGGCCCGCGCAGCACCCCGGTGATCCCGGACCAGCCAGGACCGCCGTGCAGGGCGAACTCGCAGTCCGGCCCGGCCTGCCCGAGCGCGCCGAGGTACGCGGCGCTCTCCCGCCTGGCCCCGGCCCGCCGGGCGTCCGGCAGCCGCTCCGAGTACCCGGCCAGCTCGGACAGGTCCACGGCCGAGGCGAACCGCGCCCCGAACCGCGCCTCCCAGCCGAAGCCCCGCCGGGCCAGCTCGATCACCGCAGCACCGCGTCGCGGTCCCTGATCACCGCGACCGCGCCGGAGGAGTCCCGCACCAGCAGCCCCGCGCCGTCCTCGCGCAGCAGCTCGTACGAGGTGCCCGGCTCCGCGGTCCCGAGCACCTCGCCGCGCTCGGAGAACACCTCGACCTGCCTGCTCACCGACAGCCACGCCCCGCCCCCGACCGCGCCCGTCCCGGCCTCGGCGACGACCTCCCGCCGGTCGCCCGCCGACACCCGCCACTGCCCCTCCTGCTCCAGCGGCACCTCGTACCCGAACGTCTCGACGATCGGCACGGCCCGCCCGACCGCCGCGGCCTCCACGGCCTCGCGCAGCGCGTTGTGCACCGCCTCGCGCAGCGCCTTCACCGGCTCCATCTCGATCGCGCCCGCCAGTCCCCGGTCCCCGCGCAGGACGGACCCGAACCAGCGCGCGAGCGCCGTGACCGGCAGGAACCGCAACCACATCGTCCACCCGAGGTACAGGTCGTTGCCGAAGGCGAAGACCGACACGTAGACGCTGTACCGGCCCAGCGACACCCGCAGCACGTTGCGCACCCCCGGCGCCGGGTCCCCGACCGCCACCCGGCGCGGCGTGATCACCGCCGGGATCCTCCGGTCCGCGGTCAGCGCCCGGTACACCACGCCGTAGGCGGTCTCCGCGACCGGCGCCTGCCCGTCCAGCAGCAGGTGCCAGTCGCTGAGCACCCGGTGCTGGGGCAGCAGGAGCACCCCCGCCATCCACGCCCAGGGCAGCAGGAACGTCATCAGGCTGAGCAGCCCCAGGGTGAAGCCCGAGTCGCCCAGCACCGCCGCGGCGACCCCCACCACGGCCGACGCCCCCATCCCCAGGAAGAAGATGAGGAAGGCCCCGCCGAACGCCTTCAGCAGCAGGTTCCGCGCGCCCCAGCCGCCGATGGCGTCGGTCAGGGTGACCTCGACCTCGTGCGCGCGCTGGAACAGCAGTCGTTGGCCGACGTAGCTCTCGTTCTGGGACAGCGGTTCCGCGCTCACCGGTTCCTCCCCTGCTCGTCCGTCCACACGTGCTTGTCGCCCCCGACGGCGTCGCCGTGGAACGTGGTGGCGCCGTTGAAGGTGAAACCGCCGGAGGGCCTCCGCCCGACCGGCCCCGCGCCCGCGCCGCGCCGCGCGCCGGACTCCGGGCGGGCCTCCGAACCGGTCCCCTGGCCGGTTCCCGCGTCCCGCGCCCCGTCGCGCCGCCGCCGCGCGCCCCGCCCGCGCTCGCCGACCACGGTCAGCCAGGCGACCGCCAGCGACCCGGCGCCACCGACCTCCGCGAACCAGAAGTCGTCCGGCGTGATCCCGAGACCGCCCTGCTCCACCACGTCCTCGTAGAAGCGCTCCGACACCGCCAGCGCCACCGCGGCCGACGGCGCGTCCGCCAGCGCCGCCCGCAGCTCGGCGCAGTCCAGCAGCCGCGCCACCACGACCTGCGTCCTGCCGGTCATCCCGCGCCCGTCCACCGCCAGCTCCCCGGCGTGCAGCACGGCCCGGACCCGCACGTGCGTCGACGCCGAGGCGAACTCGTTGTGCTCGTGCAGCAGGTCGGACAGCGTCCCCAGCAGCGGGTGCACCAGCGCTGCCTTGGGGAAGCGCGGCGGGACCCGCACCACGCACCCGTCGCCCAGGACCTCCACCTCGCACTCCCGCCACGGCACGGCGCTGCGGTCGAAAGCGCTCTCCAGCGCGCCGAACAGGGCATCGCGCGCGCGTGCCATGGCCCGGTCGGTGCGGTCCGGCGCGCTGGATCCCGCCATGTCGACGGCCAGCAGCGCGCGGTGCTCGGAGCGCGGCTCGGAACGGTTCTGTGCCAAGGGAGATCCCCCTCAGGCGGCGGCGGTCGCCCGCGTACGGCGGGAACGCCACCACCCTCCGCCCGCGCCCGGCGGCGCGCACCGCACAACTGCGGGCAGCCGGTTAACGCTTCAGCATCCGCGTCAGGCCCGCCGCCACCGTGGTGGCCAGCACCCACCCCAGCACGATCAGCCCCGACGCGATCCACTGCGACGCGCCCGGCGTCTGCCACCGGTTCTTGTTGCCGAAGTCCACGATCGGCACCACCAGGTCGATGGTGAACAGCCACGCGTTCCACGGCAGCGTGTCATCGGAGTTGATCTCCACCAGGTCCGGTCCCAGCGCGAACCACGCCCCGCCCAGCAGCCAGGCCACCACCAGCCAGCCCAGCGCCCGCGCGGGCCGGTAGCCGTAGCCCACCATCGACCGCTGCAACCAGCTCCACACCAGCACCAGCGGGCGCAGCCACCGCCTGCCCTCGGCCAGCGCCCGGTAGCGCAGCCGCTGCTTCTCCACCAGCACGGTCGCCGCGTGCTCATCGTTGCCGCCCGCCCGCAGCATCTCCGCGAACTGGTCGTACGGCCCCGGCCGGTACGAGCGCCGCATGGCCTGCCGCAGCCACCGCAGCCGCTGCTCCACCGCCCCGTCGTCCCGCAGGTCGATGGGGTCGCGCAGCGAGTCGTACCGGAACTCCTCCAGGTCTATCCACCCGGTCGCGTCCCAGAAGGCCGGGTTGTCCTCCAGCGTCACGCACCTGGTCTGCCGCAGCACCACGCCCCCGCGCGGCGCCGAGGCGGGCGTGAGCACCAGGTCCTGCACCTGCAACCCGAGCAGGTTCAGCGCCTGCGCGTCCAACCGGTCGCCCAGCACCGACCCGGCGAACGTCGCCATCCGCCCGACCTGGGCCCGCCGCGCCCGCACCCCGCCGTGCGCGGTGAACTCCCCCGGTCCGCCCGCACCCGGTCCGGCCGCGCAGATCAGGTCCCGCCCGATGACCGCGCCGCCCACGTCCACCGACGGCTTGCGCCCCCGCTGGTGCCGGTAGCTGCCCGGCTGGACCACGCGGCTGCCGCGCAGGTCCAGGTTCGCGCCCACCCGCACCGCCCGCAGCTCGATCCCGCCCGCGACCTGGCCCTCGCGGAACGCGAGGTTGCTGCCGACCTGCGACCGGTTGCCCAGCACCGCGTCGGCGCGCGGGTTGTCCACGGTGGACCCGTCGAGCAGCAGGCTCCCGCGCACCACCGCGTCGACCATCCGCAGCTGCCCGCGCACGTGGGCCGCGCGCCCGGTGACGTCCCCGTCGACCCGCGCCCCGTCCAGGTGCAGCGCCCGACCGCGCCGCCCGCCCGCGACGTCCAGCCCGTCGAACCGGCCCCGGCTCAGCGACAGCGTCCCGCCGATCGCGCTGTTGACCGCCCGCACCGGGCCCGCGCTGGAGAACCCGTGGTCCAGCTCCACGTCGCCGTTGACCGACGCCCGGTCCAGCACGAGCGTCGACGCGGCGTCCCCGCTCTGGTCCAGCTCGACGTCCGCCCGCCGCCCCGCCGACAGCACCGTCCCGCGCAGCGTCAGCTTCGCCTCGACCTGCGCGTTGACCAGCGACACCGTGCCGCGCGCGGTCCCGCCGCCGAGCACCAGGTTCCCGCCGACGCGGATCCCGTTGCCGCGCAGGGCGTACCCGCCGGGGTTGTCCAGCTCGCCGCCGTTGAAGTTGGCGTTCCCGCCGATCTGCGCGCCCGCCATGCGCAGCTCGCCGCGCACCTCGATCCGGTGCGCCAGCAGCGCCCCCGCCAGCTTGAGCCGGTCCGCGTGCAGCGCGGGCGCCTCACCGCCGTCGACCGCGATGCAGGTGTCCTGCAAGGAGAGGGAGCCCGCGACGTCCGCGTCGGTCAGGTCCACCGGACCCGCGCACGCGGTGGCCACGAGCGAGAACTCGTTGGCGCTGCTCAAATTCCTGGCCAGCAGCCCCGGTAACCAGCACCCGGTGAACTGCACCCCGGCCAGCCTGCCCTGCCGCAGGTCCGGCGGCTCCTCGAAGCGGCAGCGCTCGAACTCCAGCAGGTAGTTCAGCTCCACGGCCCGCAGGTCCAGCTGCCCGGTGACGAACCGGTCGGCCACCCGCAGCACCGGCGGCACCGTCCCGCGCCGCCTGGCCAGCGGCCACCCGCCCTCGGCGGGCAGCGCCCTCAGCAGCTCGGCGGCGGGGACGCGGAAGGCGCGCGGCGGGCTCGGGTCGAGCACGTCCAGCCGCGCGCCCTCCACGTCACACCTGGTGGTTCGGGTTGAGCACCCGCGACAGGAAGGTCTTGGTGCGCTCCTGCTGCGGGTCGCCGATGACCTGCTCGGCGGGGCCCTGCTCGACGACGTACCCGCCGTCCATGAACAGCACCTTGTCCGCCACCTCGCGGGCGAACTGCATCTCGTGCGTGACCACGAGCATCGTCATGCCCTCGTCGGCGAGCTGGCGCATGACCGCGAGCACGTCGCCGACCAGCTCCGGGTCCAGCGCCGAGGTCGGCTCGTCGAACAGCATGACGTCCGGGTCCATCGACAGCGCCCGCGCGATCGCGACCCGCTGCTGCTGCCCGCCGGACAGCTGCGCGGGCATGGCGTCGACCTTCTCGGACAGGCCGACGCGCTCCAGGTTGCGCAGCGCGATCTCCTCGGCCTGCTTCTGGTCCCGCTTGAGGACCTTGCGCTGCGCGACCGTGAGGTTGTTCAGCACGTTCAGGTGGGAGAACAGGTTGAAGCCCTGGAACACCATGCCGATGCGGGTCCGGGCGCGGTCGATGTCCACGTCCGGGTCGGTCAGCTCGACGCCGTCCACGACGATCCTGCCGCCGCTCGGCTCCTCCAGCAGGTTCACGCAGCGCAGCAGCGTCGACTTGCCCGAGCCCGACGGTCCGATGACGCACACCACCTCGCCGCGCCTGACCTGGAGGTCGATGCCCTTGAGCACGTCCAGCGGGCCGAACGACTTCTTCAGCCCGGTGATCTCGACCGCGATGTCCTCGGCGGCGCCCTCGGCCGCACCGCCCTCAGCAACGACGTCGGTCACGCCGACACCCCCAGACCCTTGGACTCCGGCGAGCTGACCTTCTTGCTGCGGCTGCCGCCCGCGCCCCGCGTCTCCATCCACCGCGACAGGTAGCCCAGCGGCAGCGTGATGATCAGGTAGCACAGGCCCGCGATGAGCAGCGGCGTCACCGTCGGCGACTGGCTCAGCACCTCGCGGCCGTACTTGGTCAGCTCCCGCTGGGTCGCGATCAGCCCGATGATGCTGATCAGCGAGGAGTCCTTGGTGAGCATGATCAGCTCGTTGGTCAGCGGCGGCAGGATGATCCGGAACGCCTGCGGGATCACGACGGTGACCGTCGTGCGCGCCTGGGACATGCCCAGCGACCGCGCGGCCTCCAGCTGCCCCTTCGGCACGGCCTTGATGCCCGCGCGGATCGTCTCCGCGATGTAGGCGGCGCCGACGACGCCGAGCGCGATGGCGGCCGTCGAGTAGATGTCGAACTTCAGGCCGAAGGCCAGCGGCACCGCGACGCTCAGCGCGACGAACACCAGCAGCGCGGGGACCCCGCGGAAGAACTCGATGTAGATCGTCGCGATCCACCGGTACGGGCCGACGGACGACAGCTTCATCAGCGCCAGCACCAGGCCGGCGACCAGGCCGACGGCGAAGCCGAGCGCGGTGTAGACGACCGTGTTCACCAGCGCGGTCGTGATGACCTCGGGGAACATCTCCTTCGCCGTCTCGACGTCGAAGAAGGACTTGCGGATCGCCTCCCAGTCCGCCACGACCGCGATCAGGGCGGCGATGACGACGAGCAGCGCGTACTGCGCGCCCCGGAAGACCTTGGCGCGCTGCCGCTTGGACAGTGCCATCTCACTCCCTCAGGTTCGGACGGGCGCGGGGCCGGTGCTCGCGCACCGGCCCCGCTGGTTCCCGAGTCAGTTGCTCGACGGCTTCTTCCCGAACCACTTCTCGTAGATCGTGTCGTACTCGCCGCTCTCCTTGGCCTTCTTGATGACCTCGCCGATCTTGGCGTTGAGCGCGGTGTTGCCCTTCTTCAGGGCGATCCCGTACTGCTCGCCGGTGTCGAACTCGGCGGTCACCTCGGTCTCGGGGAACTTCTTGGCGTAGTCGAACAGCACGCCGTTGTCGTTGATGGCGGCGTCGATCGAACCGGTGCGCACGGCGGTCTCCAGCAGCGGCAGGTCCTCGAACTGCTTGACCTCGTAGCCGTTGGCCTGGGCGTTCGCGTTGCCGTACTCCTCGCCGGTGGTGCCCTGCTGCACGCCCAGCACCTTGCCCTTGAGGGACGCGAGGTCCTTCAGGCCCGAGTCCTTCTTGACCAGCAGCGCCTGGCTGGCGTCGAAGTACGGGTCGGAGAAGTCGATCGCTTCCTTGCGCTTCTCGGTGATCGTGATGCCCGCCGCGGCCAGGTCGCACTCGCCGGTGCTGAACACCGTGCCCGAGGTGATGTTCTCGAACGGGGTGTCGAAGATCTGCTGGGTGACGCCCAGCTCCTTGGCGACGAGGTTGACCAGGTCGACGTCGAACCCGACCGTCTCACCGTTCTGGGTGAACTGGAAGGGCTCGTACGACATGTGCGTGCAGGTGACCAGCTTGCCCTCCTGGACCAGGCTGATCTCGTTGCCACCGCCCGTGGAGGTGTCCACCTTGGTCGCACACCCGGTCGCGGTGGCGGCCAGGGCGAGCACCGGAAGCAGGGCGCGCACGGCGTGCCTGGATCGACGGGTCACGGTGTCACTCCTCGTAACTCTTTTGGTTGAGTGTTCGGCATACTGCCACTCGGGGGACACTGATGACAGCACGTGATTGTTACGGAGCGCGTCTGTGTACGATTTTTTCGTTACAAACACCGTTCGGGTGAAGGATGTGCGCTCATACGGGGGATAGACCGCAATTCGTGGTCACTGGTTCGTGGTGTGACGTCGGTCCGTCAGGAGCGAGGCGACCAGCGCCGTCCACCCGGTCTGGTGAGTGGCCCCCAGGCCCTCGCCGGTGTCCCCGTCGAAGTACTCGCTGAAGGTCACGTGCTCGCGCCACAGCGGTGAGTCCGTCGACTCCACCCGCTTGCCGTCCGAGGGCCTGCGCCCGTCCGAGTCCGGCAGGAACAGCGACACCAGCCTGCCCACCAGCTCGTCCGCCGCGCGCCCGGCCGTCACCTGCCGCTGCGAGCGGGTGGGGAGTTCCACGTGAAACCTCCCCCGGTGGAACGACTCGATCGTGCGCAGCGCCTCGACCAGCAGCGCGTTGGTCGGGAACCACACCGGGCCGCGCCAGTTCGAGTTGCCGCCGAACATCGGCGTGTGCGACTCGCCCGGCTCGTAGCCCATCCGGTGCTCCTGGTCGGCGATCTGCACCTCAAGGCCCTCCCGGTGCGCCGCCGACAGCGACCGGATGCCGTGCGGCGACAGGAACTCGCCCTCGTCCAGCATCCGGGTCAGCACCAGCCGCAGCTTGCGCTCGTCCAGCAGCGACAGCAGCGCCCGCCCGTCCGGCTCGCGGGTGATGAACCGCGCCAGCTCCGGCCTGCGCGCCATCAGGTGCTCCAGCCTGCGGGTGAAGCCGGGGACCTCGGCGTCCACCCACGGCTCCAGCACCGCGCACGCCAGCACCGGGATCAGGCCCACCATCGACCGCACCCGCACCGGCTTGGACTCCACCGACCCGTCCGGCAGCCGACGCGACACCACGTCGTAGCAGAAGCCGTCCGTCTCGTCCCAGATCCCGCGCCCGCCCGAGCCGAACTGCGCCGCCGCGTCCGCGATGCTCAGGAAGTGCTCCACGAACTTCGTGGCCACGTCCTCGTACGAGTCGTCGACCCGCGCCAGCTCCAGCGCCATCTCCATCATGTGCAGCGAGTACGCCGCCATCCACGAGGTCGCGTCGGACTGCTCCAGCCGCCACTGCCCCAGCATCGGCTCCGACCGGTTCACCGGGCCGATGTTGTCCATGCCGAGGAACCCGCCCTCGAACAGGTAGCTGCCGTCGGCGTCCTTGCGGTTCACCCACCAGGAGAAGTTCAGCAGCAGCTTGTGGAAGACCTTGGCCAGGAACTTGCGGTCCGGCGTCGGCTCCGACCGGTACACCTGGAGTGCCGCCCAGGCGTGCACCGGCGGGTTCACGTCGCCGAACTCCCACTCGTAGGCGGGCAGCTGGCCGTTGGGGTGCATCAGCCACTCCCGGCACAGCAGGAGCAGCTGCTCCTTCGCGAACGCCGGGTCCACCCGCGCGAACGGCACGGTGTGGAACGCCAGGTCCCACGCCGCGAACCAGGGGTACTCCCACTCGTCCGGCATGGAGATCACGTCGGCCACGTCGAAGTGCCGCCAGTGCGAGTTGCGCGCGTGCGGGCTCTTGCGCGAGGTCGGCGCGGCGGGCTTGCCGGGGTCGCCCTCCAGCCAGTCGCGGGTGCGGAAGCGGTAGTGCTGCTTGGTCCACATCAGCCCGGCCATCGCGCGGCGCACCACGCCCGCGCGCACCGGGTCCAGGTCGGTGCGGTGGAACTCGTCGGCCTCGGCCGAGCGCGCGCCCACGACCTCGCCGAACGAGGGCCCGAACGCGTCCGGGTGCCCGTCGCCCTCCACCAGCCGCAGCCGCACGGTCACCGACTCGCCCGGCTGCACCGCCCCGAACGAGTACCAGGCCGCCGCCTTCGTGCCGGGCGCGCTGCGCTCGCCGGGGCCCACGACCTGGCAGGCCCCGGCCTCGCCGGACACGACGTGCCGGTCGACGCCGTCCTTGGTGTAGCGGGTGGGGTTCTCGGCGGCCCCGAACAGGGCCACCTCGTTCGTCTCGTTGTCGGTCACCAGCAGCACCGGCGCGCCCTCGACGTGCAGCGTGTACCGGCCCAGCGCGCCGTGCTCGGCGGTCACCCGCGACCAGCCGTCCTGCGCCGACGCGGTCAGGTGCGGCCTGCGGTCGTCGCGGCCCCACGCCCAGGTGTTGCGGAACCACAGCTGCGGCAGCAGGTGCAGCGGCGCGGCGTCCGGCCCCCGGTTGGTCGCGGTCAGCACCGCGCACACGTCGGTCGGCCCCGCCTTGGCGTAGGTCACCTCGACGTCGAAGAACCGGTTCTCGTCCAGCGCGCCGCTGTCCGACAGCTCCGGCTCCCGGTCCTGCCTGGTCGCGTGCGCGGACATCGAGCGCAGCTCGGCGTAGGGGAACTCGGCCTGCGGGTAGCGGTAGAGCACCTTCATCCAGGAGTGCGTGGGCGTCCCGTCGACGACCCACCAGTGCTCCTTGGCGTCCTCGCCGTGGTTGCCCTCGTTGTTGGTGAGCCCGAAGTACCGCTCCTTCAGGATCGGGTCGCGGCCGTTCCACAGCGCGAGCCCGAGGTTGAGGAACCCGTGCACGTCGCAGATGCCCGCGATGCCGTCCTCGCCCCACCGGTAGGCGCGCGAGCGCGCGTGGTCGAACGGGAACGACGTCCAGGCGTCACCGCCCGCGGAGTAGTCCTCGCGGACCGTCCCCCACTGGCGCCCGGCCAGGTAGGGGCCCCACAGGCGCCACGGTGCGGTGGGCGAGTCCGAGACGGCCAACCTGGCCCGCTCGGCTTCCAGCCTTTGCTCGGTCACGGGCCCAGTGTGCGACATCGATCCGGTGCGCCGGTTCCCTCTCGGTTGCGTAATGGTGCCCACCCGTACGGGTTAACCGGGCACGGCGAACGGCCCAGCAACCGCCCCGGACCTGCGCGGACCGCTCTCGCGCGCGATCACCGGTGATCGGGAGCGGCGCCGCCCCCGCCCGCCGGGGAGCGGGCGGGGGCGGCCGGGTTTCACCTGCGGGTGTGGGCGTCCAGCACGAGCGCGACCGCCTCGGTGATCCGCGCGGCGTGCGCCAGGTTCAGCCACTCGTCGGGCACGTGGCAGTTGCTGTCCGGGCCGACCGCGCCGGTCACCAGGAACTGCGCCGCCGGGTACGCCTCGTGCAGCAGGCCCATGAACGGGATCGACCCGCCCAGCGACACCGTCCGCCACGGCGAGCCGAACACGTCCGCGCCGACCCGGTCCAGCGACTCGCGCAGCCACGGGGCCAGCTCCGGCGCGTTCCAGCCGGACGCGTGCTCGGTGCGCGACAGCTCCACCACCGCGCCGTACGGCACGTCGGTGGTCAGCGCGCGCTCCACGGCGGCCAGCGCCGCGGCCGAGTCGGCGGTCGGCGGCAGCCGGAAGCTGAGCACCAGCGTGGTGGAGGGGCGCAGCACGTTGCCCGCGTCCTCCGGCTTGGGCAGGCCGTCCGCGCCGGTGATCGACAGGGTCGGCCGCCAGCCGTTGTTGAGCGCCAGCTGCACCTCGTCCTCGTCCACGGGCCCGGTGCCGCCCGCCCACGGCACGGCGCCGGTCAGCGAGCCCGGCGCGGCGGCCACCGCCTCGCGGATCTCGTCGACCCGGTTCTCCGGCACGTCGACGTGCATCTCCGCCAGGTGGATCTCGCCGGTGGCCGAGTCCTCCAGCCGGTCCAGCAGCTGCCTGGCGATCCGGAACGAGCTGGGCACGATGCCGCTGGCCATGCCGGAGTGCAGGCCGCCCTCGACCACGCGCACGGTCACGGCGACCTGCACCAGGCCGCGCAGCGAGGTGGTCAGCCACATCCGCTCGTAGTCGTTGCCGCCCGAGTCCAGGCACACGACCAGCGACACGTCGCCCAGGCGCGGCTTGAGGTGCTCCAGGTAGGCGGGCAGGTCGGGGCTGCCGGACTCCTCGCTGGTCTCCAGCAGCAGCACGCACCGGGCGTGCCGCCCGCCCGCCGCGCGCACCGCCTCGATGGCGGTGACGGCCGCGTAGCCGGAGTAGCCGTCGTCGGCCGAGCCCCGGCCGTAGAGCCTGCCGTCGCGCACGACCGGGGTCCACGGGTCCAGGCCCTCGGACCAGTTGGCGACCGGCGGCTGCTTGTCGAGGTGGCCGTAGAGCAGCACGGTGTCGTCGCCCGCCGTGGCGGGCACGTCCACCAGGAGCAGCGGGGTGCGTCCCGGCAGGCGGACCACCTCCACCCGCGCGCCGGGCAGGTCGCGGGTCGCGAGCCAGGCGCGCACGTGCTCGACGGCGGCGTCGAGGTGGCCGCTCGCCTCCCAGTCCGGGTCGAACGCCGGGGAGACGGCGGGCACGGCGACGAGCCCGGTCAGGCTGGGCAGGACGTCCTCGTCCCAGGTGCTTCGGACGGTACGGGTCAACGCAGATCGATCCACCCCCTGATCCTGACACGGCCGCGCGCTGCGGCACCCCGAACGCGCTCTGTTAACAAGCGATAACCGGGACAGTAGTGTTCGCTTTCCGAACGCGGTGATCGGTGGTCCAAAGATAGGCCTTCCTACTGTTTGTGCTGCTCAGACTGTTGTGCGTCCTGCCGAAAAATGGGACAGGTCTCACCGGTTTGAGTGATTCCGTGTCAGGATGTGGATGAGAACACCGTCAGTGCCGACGGCTGTCGGGCCGCCCTCACCGGGGTCGCCGACGACCGGCGGGCCGAGCCGCGGACGGTCGTCACGAGCGACCGGGCGGCCTCCTAGACGTAGGGAGTCAGGTCGATGTCGTCCCCAGAAGAATGGACGCACCCCGGTCCGGACGCAGTTCCGGCGACCGGGGCCGCGCCGACCGCCGAACAGGTGATCGCCGGTCTCAAGGCCACGGACGAGGGCGGCTCCGACCTGGTGCAGCTGCTCACCCCCGAGGGCGAGCGGGTCCACCACCCCGACTTCGACGTCGACGTCACGGCCGAGGAGCTGCGCGGGCTGTACCGCGACATGGTCCTGGTCCGCCGCGTCGACCGCGAGGCCAACGCGCTGCAGCGCAAGGGCGAGCTCGGCCTCTGGGCGCCCCTGCTCGGCCAGGAGGCCGCGCAGGTCGGCGCCGGTCGCGCGATGCGGGCGCGGGACATGGCGTTCCCCAGCTACCGGGAGCACGGCGTCGCCTGGTGCCGGGGCGTGCCCCCAACCGACCTGCTCAGCATGTTCCGCGGCACCGACCAGTGCGGCTGGGACCCGGTCGAGCACCGCTTCCACCCCTACACGATCGTCATCGGCAACCAGGTGCTCAACGCCACCGGGTACGCCATGGGCCAGCGGTTCGACGGCGCCGTGGGCGACGACGGCGGCGAGGCCACCATGGCGTTCTTCGGCGACGGCGCCACCAGCCAGGGCGACGTGCACGAGGGCTTCGTCTGGGCGGCCGTCTACGACGCGCCGGTGGTGTTCTTCTGCCAGAACAACCAGTGGGCCATCTCCGAGCCCACCGAGCGCCAGTCCCGGCTCCCGCTCTACCAGCGGGCGCGCGGCTACGGCTTCCCCGGCATCCGGGTCGACGGCAACGACGTCCTCGCCACCCTCGCCGTCACGCGCTGGGCGCTCGACCAGTGCCGCACCGGCAACGGCCCCGTCCTGATCGAGGCGTTCACCTACCGGATGGACGCCCACACCACCTCGGACGACCCGTCCCGCTACCGGCTCTCCGACGAGCTGGAGCTGTGGAAGCTCAAGGACCCCATCGAGCGGGTCAAGGTGCACCTGGTCAAGCAGCAGTGGGCGGACCAGGAGTTCTTCGACCAGGTCGAGCTGGAGGCCGAGGAGCTGGGCGCCCGGCTGCGGGAGCACTGCTCGTCGCTGGAGGCGCCGCCCGCCGAGCGGATCTTCAGCCAGGTGTACGCGGAGGGCAGCCCGGTCGTGGACACCCAGCGCGAGGAGTTCCTGTCCTACCACGCCGGTTTCCTCGGAGGTGAGCGCTGATGGCCGCGCCGACCGTCGACCGCGCGGACGCGGGCGCGCCCGCCGCCGTGCAGACCCTCACCATCGCCAAGGCGATCAACTCCGGCCTGCGCGCCGCGATGGAGGCCGACCCGAAGGTCATCGTCATGGGCGAGGACGTCGGCAAGCTCGGCGGCGTCTTCCGCATCACCGACGGGCTGCAGAAGGACTTCGGCGAGCAGCGCGTGCTGGACACCCCGCTGGCCGAGTCCGGCATCGTGGGCACCGCCGTGGGCCTCGCGCTGCGCGGCTACCGGCCGGTGTGCGAGATCCAGTTCGACGGCTTCATCTTCCCGGCGTTCGACCAGATCGTCAGCCAGGTCGCCAAGCTGCACTACCGCACCCAGGGCAGGCTCAAGCTGCCCATCGTCATCCGGGTGCCCTACGGCGGCGGCATCGGCGCGGTCGAGCACCACTCCGAGTCGCCCGAGGGGTACTTCGCGCACACCGCGGGCCTCAAGGTCGTCACCTGCTCGAACCCGGCCGACGCGCACTGGATGATCCAGCAGGCCATCGCCTGCGACGACCCGGTGCTGTTCTTCGAGCCGAAGCGGCGCTACTACGAGAAGGGGCAGGTCGACACGACCGCGGCCCCCGGTCCGCTGTTCGCCTCGCGGGTGCTGCGGGAGGGCACGGACGTCACGATCGCGGCGTACGGGCCCGTGGTGCGCACCGCCCTCGACGCCGCCGCGGCAGCCGAGGAGGACGGGCGCTCGCTGGCCGTGGTGGACCTGCGGTCGCTCTCGCCGCTGGACCTCGGCCCCGTCTACGAGTCGGTGCGGCGCACCGGCAGGCTCGTCGTGGTGTCCGAGGCGCCCGGCGAGGCGTCGCTGGCCAGCCACATCGCGGCCCAGGTGCAGCAGGAGTGCTTCTACTCGCTCCAGGCCCCGGTGCTCAGGGTGACCGGGTACGACACGCCCTACCCGCCCGCGAAGCTGGAGGAGGAGTTCCTCCCCGACCTCGACCGGGTGCTCGACGCCGCAGACCGCTCGATGGCCTGGTGAGGGGGAGATCGTGCCGCAGTACAAGCAGTTCCCGCTCCCGGACACGGCCGAGGGGCTGACCGACGCCGAGATCCTCACCTGGCACGTGCGGCCCGGTGACGCGGTCAAGGTCAACCAGGTCATCGTGGAGATCGAGACCGCGAAGGCGGCCGTCGAGCTGCCCTGCCCGTGGGACGGGGTGGTGACCGAGGTCCTCGTGCGGGTCGGGCAGACCGTCGACGTGGGCACGCCGATCATCACCATCGACGTCGACCCGACCGGGGCGCCGCCCGCGCCCGCTCCGGCGCCCGCCCCGGTCAACGGGGTCGCGGTCGAGGAGTCCGGCCGGGTGCCCACGCTCGTCGGGTACGGGCCGAAGTCCGGCGCGGCGAAGCGCCGCCCCCGCAAGGGGAACCCGCTTCCGGCGGCCTCGGTCCCGGAGCCCGCCCCGGTCGCGCCCGCGGTTCCCGCGCCCGTGGCCGCCCCGGTGGCGGTGGCGGAACCCGTTGCGCCGCAAGGCGGGTACGTCCCGCTGGCCAAGCCGCCGGTGCGCAAGCTGGCCAAGGACCTCGGGGTCGACCTGCGCGCGCTGACCGGCTCCGGTCCCGGCGGCGTGATCACCCGCGAGGACGTCGAGGCCTCGCTGGCCGCGCCGGTCGCGGAACCCGCTCAGTCCACAGCGGACAGCGGCGCGCGCGAGCGCCGGGTGCCGGTCAAGGGCGTCCGGAGGGCGACCGCGCAGGCGATGGTGGACAGCGCGTTCACCGCCCCGCACGTCACCGAGTTCCTCACCGTCGACGTCACGCCGATGATGGAGCTGCGGGCCAGGCTCAAGGACAGCCCGGAGTTCCGGGGCGTCAAGCTGACCCCGCTGGCGTTCGCGGCCAAGGCCGTCGTGCTCGCCGCGCGGCGGACGCCGGACGTGAACGCCGCCTGGGACGGTCCGGCGGGCGAGATCGTCTACAAGGACTACGTGCACCTGGGCATCGCCGCCGCCACCCCGCGCGGGCTGGTGGTGCCGAAGGTCCGGGACGCGGACCGGATGTCGCTGCGCGAGCTGGCCGTCGCCCTGGAGGAGTTGGCCACCACCGCGCGCGAGGGCAGGACCAAGCCCTCGGACATGGTCGGCGGCACGTTCACCATCACCAACGTCGGCGTGTTCGGCGTCGACACCGGAACGCCCATCCTCAACCCCGGCGAGTCGGGCATCCTCGCGCTCGGCGCGATCCGCGACATGCCGTGGGTGGTGGACGGCCAGGTGGTGCCGCGCAAGGTGTGCCAGCTGGCGCTGAGCTTCGACCACCGCGTGGTCGACGGCCAGCAGGGCTCGCAGTTCCTGGCGGACGTCGGCGCACTGCTGGCCGACCCCGCCGTGGCGATCACGTACTGAGCCCTTCCCCGAAGAGCCGCGTCACCCTCTACCGGGTGGCGCGGCTCTTTTCTGTCTTGACTCTCCCCTCACCGGAGATTGCAGGCTGTTCCCCGTGCGGTACTACTCGATCGGCGACCTGGCCCGGCTGACCGGCATGACCGTCAAGGCCGTCCGGTTCTACTCGGACTCCGGGCTGGTCCCCGTCGCGGGGCGGACGTCCGGCGGGTTCCGGTGCTACGACGCCGACGGGTTGTCCCGCCTCAAGCTCCTGGGCACGCTGCGCGAACTCGGCTTCGACCTGCCGACCGCGCGGCGCGTGCTGGAGCGCGAGGTGTCCGTCGCCGAGGTGGCGCGGACGCACGCGGAGGCCATCGACGCGCAGCTGCGGGTGCTGCGGCTGCGCCGGTCCGTGCTGCGCGCGGTGGCGAGATCAGGGGAGGTGGAGATGGTGCACGAACTGGCGAAGCTGTCCGAGGAGGAGCGGCAGCGCGTCCTCGACGACTTCTTCGAGGAGGTCTTCGGGGGGCTCGACCTGGAGCCGGGCTTCGAGTCGATGATGCGCTCGGTCCGCATCGAGCTGCCGGACGACCCGTCGCCCGAGCAGGTGGAGGCGTGGATCGAGCTGGCGAACCTGGTGCGGGACGAGGACTTCCGGGCGTCGATCCGGCGGATGTCCGAGCGGCACCAGGAGATGCGCGCCGAGGGCGTGGAGATGACCGGGGGCGAGCGGAACGCCGAGGTGTTCAAGATCGCCGTGGCGCGGGCGCGCGAGGCGATCGACGCGGGCGTCGAGCCGGGGTCCGCGCGGTCCCGCGAGATCGTGCGGGAGATCTCCGCGCGGCTCGCCGGGGAGCTGGGGACCGAGGACGCCGAGGGCCAGTGGGCGTGGCTCCGGGAGTTCGGCGACCCGAGGGCCGAGCACTACTGGGTGCTGATCGCCCGGATCAACGGCTGGCCGCCGGTCCCGTCCACCGCCGACGAGCGCCGCTGGCTGCTGGCGTCGATCGGCTGATCTGCCGCAGAACCGTTCCTTCCCGGTGCACAGGGAAGGAACGGTCCCACGTCGGCAGGGGGAAGAACCGAGAGCGGAGGATGCGGCTTCTCGCGTCCCCCGTGAACGGGCCGGGGTTTCCGACTCGCCCTATTCGGGCGAGCCGGGGTGCCAGACCTTCCCGTCCACCAGGTCCCCGAACCCCATCCACACCAGGTTCATCAACCGCGCCGCCACGACCCCCGACGGCTCGTCGGGGTGGTCCAGCCACCAGTCGGCCAGCGACTCGCCCGCGCCGACCAGCGCGGCGGCCATGCTCTCGGCGTCCCGCGCGCCCGTGCCGGGCACCCCGGCCTCCTCGGCGGCCCGCGCCACCAGCTCCGCCACCAGGCCGATCGCCCGCCCGCGCAGCTCCGCCAGCTCGGCCGCGAACGGCCCGCCCTGCGAGGCGGCCTGGCGGTGCAGCACCAGCCAGCTCGCCCGGTGCTCGCCGACGAACCCGAAGAACGCCCGCAGTCCCGTCCACAGCTGGACGTCCGCCGCCCGGTCGACCTCGACGCCGGTGGCGATGGCCTCCATCAGCCTGGCGGACTCGCGCCGCGTGCAGGCGGTGAACAGCTCCTCCTTGGAGCCGAGGTAGGCGTACAGCATGGGCTTGGAGATGCCCGCGACCTCGGATATCTCGTCCATCGACGCGGCGTGGAAGCCGAGCCGGGAGAAGACGTCCACCGCGGCGTCGAGGATCTGCCGCTCGCGCACCGCGCGCGGCAGCCGCTTGGTCCGACCGGCGCGGACCTGCTGCTCTGCTGCCATCACACCCCCTGGATCGTTCACCCCAAGGCTAGCGAACCCCCTTGCCGCCCTACCTACTCGCGAGTAGGTTCACGGTCCAGTAGGGACGAGGAGGTGCCACCGTGTCCATCGACCTCACCACCGAGGCCGTGGCGGGACTCAGGCCCGCCGAGCTGATCTCCGCGCTGGAGGGCGCGAGCCCCGACGACCCGGCGCTGCGCTCCGCCGACGTCAACGCCATCGCCGAGGGCGTCGACCCGCGCAGGCTCAGCGAGGGCGAGTTCGCCGACCTGCTCGCCGCGCTCGGGGCGCTGGCCGACGCGGGAGCCCCGCTCGACCTGGCCGCCATGGGCGCGCCGAACTTCGCCCGCCTGGTGTCGCGCGCGTCCAAGGGGCAGTTGGACGAGGCGTTCGCCAGGCCCGCCGTGCGCGGGCGCGTGCTGGACGAGGTGTTCCGGCGCATGGAGCGGCACTTCCGGCCCGAGCGCGCGGGCGCGACGCGGGCCGTGGTGCACTTCGTGCTCACCGGGGCCGAGGAGGACCGCTACCAGGTCGTGGTGGAGGACGAGCGCTGCTCGATCGCCAAGGACCTCGACCGCGAGCCGCGCGCGGTGGTGACGGCCGGGCCGACGGACTTCGTGAAGCTGGCGACCGGCAACGCCTCCGCGCCCGTGCTGTTCATGACCGGCAAGCTGAAGGTCCGGGGCGACCTGGGCCTGGCGGCCGGGTTCATGGGCCTGTTCGACATCCCGAGGGGTTGACGTGGGCGCCTTCTCGTTGGAGCTGAACCCCGACCAGCGCGACCTGCGGGACTGGGTCCACGGGTTCGCGGCGGAGGTGGTCCGGCCCGCCGCCGCCGAGTGGGACGAGCGCGAGGAGACGCCGTGGCCGGTGATCCGGGAGGCGGCGAAGATCGGCCTGTACGGGTTCGAGTCGCTGGCCACCTGGTTCGCCGACCCGGTCGGGCTGTCGCTGCCGATCGCCACCGAGGAGCTGTTCTGGGGCGACGCGGGCATCGGGCTGTCGCTGATGGGCACGGGCCTCGCGGTCGCGGGCATCCTCGCGTCGGGCGAGCCGGAGCAGCTGGCCGAGTGGGCGCCGGAGTGCTTCGGCGACGAGTCCGACCCGCGGGTGGCGGCGTTCTGCGCGTCCGAGCCGCAGGCCGGGTCGGACGTGGCGGGCTACCGGACGCGCGCGGTGTACGACGAGGCGGCGGACGAGTGGGTGCTCAACGGCCAGAAGTCGTGGGCCACCAACGGGGGCATCGCGAGCGTGCACGTGGTCACGGCGGTCGTGGACCCGGCGCTGGGCGCGCGCGGCCAGGCGGGGTTCGTCGTGCCGCCGGGGACGCGCGGCCTGTCGTCGCCCGCGAAGGTGCGCAAGCACGGGATGCGCGCCTCGCACACGGCGGACGTGTTCCTGGACGACGTGCGCGTGCCCGGCCGCTGCCTGCTCGGCGGCCGGGAGCGCCTGGAGGCGCGCCTGGCGCGGGCCCGCGAGGGGCGGCGCGCGGGCGTGCAGGGCGCGATGGCGACGTTCGAGTCGACCCGGCCGGTGGTCGGCGCGATGGCGGTGGGCGTGGCGCGGGCGGCGCACGAGTACGCGCTGGCGTACGCGAAGGACCGCGAGGCGTTCGGCCGGAAGATCATCGAGAACCAGTCGATCGCGTTCGACCTGGCGAACGTCCGCGTGGAGATCGACGCGGCCCGCCTGCTGGTGTGGCGGGCGGCCTGGATGGCCCGCAACAACGTGCCGTTCACGGCGGGCGAGGGCTCGATGTGCAAGCTGAAGGCGGCCGAGGTGGCGGTCTGGGCGACCGAGCGCGCGATCCAGGCCCTCGGCGGCGCGGGCTACACCCGCGACCACCCGGTGGAGCGGATGCACCGCGACGCGAAGCTGTTCACGATCTTCGAGGGCACCTCGGAGATCCAGCGGCTGGTGGTGGCGCGGGCGATCTCGGGGGTGCAGGTGCGGTGAGGGGTGCGCGGCGGGCGTCGGGGGGCGCCCGCCGCGCACCGGTGGGCTCACCCGCTGACCGACCCCTCCAGCACCGGCCGCCCGCCGCTCCACACCGCGAACCGCCACCCCTCCGCCGTCGGCCGCGCCGAGAACTCCGCCCGCGCGGGCAGCCCCAGCGGGGTCTTGAACCGGGCGTCCACCACCTGCGCCCCGCCGATCCGGCCCTCCAGGGCCGCCACGCACCGGGCCTTCGTCCACATCCCGTGCGCGATCGCCCGCCTGAACCCGAACGCGCGCGCCGCCAGCCCGAACAGGTGGATCGGGTTCCGGTCGCCGGACACCGCCGCGTACCGCCTGCCCACGTCGCCGGGCACCCGCCACACCGCGTTCGGCTCCGGCGGCTCCAGCACCCCGCCCGACCGGGCCCCGCCACCCCCGGCGACGCGCCGTAGATATGTCGACACATCGACCCAGACCCGCTCGCCGTCGACCTCGGCCGTGGTCACCGCGTCGAACTGCCGACCGCGCTCGTGCGCCCGCAGCTCCTCCAGCCGCACCCGCAGCTCCAGCGGCTCGCCCACCAGCAGCGGCCTGGTCTGGGTGACCCGGTTGGCCACGTGCACCAGCCCCGGCAGCGGGAACGGGAAACCGCGCGCGGTCATCAGGTCCACCTGCAGCGCGAACGCCAGCACGTGCGGGTAGGTCACCGGCAGCTCGTCGCGCCGCCGGAACCCGCACACCCGCGCGTACTCGGCCAGGTGCTCCCGGTCCACCAGCACCCGCGCCGACCGCTCACCCTCCGGCAGCTCCTCGCCCCGTCGGGCGAACCCCGACAGGGCGGCCCTCGCGTACAGCAGTCCCAGGTTCGCCATCACGCCCCCAGCAGGCTCTGCCCGCACACCCGCACGACGTTGCCGGTCACCCCGGCCGACGCCGGGTGCGCGAGCCACGCCACGGTCTCGGCCACGTCCACCGGCAGCCCGCCCTGCGCCACCGAGTTGAGCCGCCGCCCGACCAGCGCGGGCAGCAGCGGCATCGCGGCGGTCATCGCGGTCTCGATGAACCCCGGCGCGACGGCGTTCGCGGTGCCCCGCCCGCGCAGCTCCTCGGAGAGCGCTTCCACCAGGCCGATCACCCCGGCCTTGCTGGCGGCGTAGTTGGTCTGGCCCGCGTTCCCCGCGACGCCCCCGATCGACGACACCCCCACGACCCTGCCACCACCGCGCAGCACCCGCAGGAGTTCGCCGTTCAGCCGCTCCTGGGCGACGAGGTTCACCGACAGCACGGCGTCCCACTCGTCCGGGGTCATCCGACCGAGGGTGCGGTCGCGGGTGATGCCCGCGTTGTGCACCACCACGTCCACCCCGCCGTGCCGCTCGGCCAGCAGCCCGGCGATCCCGCGCGGCGCGTCCGGCGCGGTGATGTCGACGTGGCACGCCGACCCGCCCACCCGGCCCGCGACCTCGGCCAGCGCCGCGCCGGAGGCGGGCACGTCCAGGCACACCACGTGCGCCCCGTCCCGGCCGAGCACCTCGGCGATGGCCGCCCCGATCCCCCGCGCCGCCCCGGTGACCAGCGCGACCTGGCCGTCGAGCGGTCGCTCCCGGTCGGCGGGCGCGGCGACCTCGGCCCGCCCGATCCGCACGACCTGGCCGGACACGTACGCCGAGCGCCCGGACAGCAGGAACTCCACCGTGGACCCGATCGCCCCCTCGGCCCCCTCGGCGACCTGGACGAGCTGCGCGGTCGCGCCCCGGCGCAGCTCCTTGCCGAGGCTGCGGGTGAACCCCTCCAGCGCCCGCTGCGCCGCGCGCGAGGCGGCCCCCTCGGGCGGCGACCCGAGCACCACGACCCGCCCGCACGGCGCGAGGGAGCGCACGACGGGCTGGAAGAACGCGTGCAGCTCCCGCAACCGCCCGACCGAGTCGATCCCGGTCGCGTCGAACACCAGCGCGCCCCACGACCGCCCGCCTGCCGCGCCACCACCGGTCCGCGCGCCGCCGCCACCCGCAGCCGCGCGCCCGCCCGCCGCTTCACCGCCGCCCGCCGCAGCGCCCTCGCCCGCCGCAGCGCCACCCGCGCCCACCACGCCACCCGGCGCCGCCTCGACCACCCGCACCCCGGCCTCAGCGATCACCCGCCCGACCGGCCCCCGCAACCGCCCGCCACCCCCGAGCAGCACCGGCCCGTCCAGCGGCGGCCGTCCGGGGACGTGCCGCCGCAGCGGGTGCGGCGCGGGCAGTCCGAGCTTGCGAACGACCAACCGCCCGAGGGCGGTCCCGGCGAAGGACTGGTACCGATCCATGCCCCCATCACACTCCCTACCGGCTAGTAAGTCTACTCGCGAGTAGGTAAGCTTCGGGGTCACCGCGACGAGGGAGGCCACGTGGCAGGCACCAGGAGGGTCGCCGTCCTCGGCGGCAACCGCACCCCGTTCGCCCGAGCGGGCGGCCCCTACGCCCGCGCCTCGAACCAGGACCTGCTCACCGCCGCCCTCGACGGCCTCGTCGCCCGCTTCGGCCTCGCGGGCGAGCGCCTCGGCGAGGTCGTCGGCGGCGCGGTCCTCAAGCACAGCAGGGACTTCAACCTCGTCCGCGAGTCCGTCCTCGGCAGCGCCCTGTCCCCCGCCACCCCCGCCACCGACCTCCAGCAGGCCTGCGGGACCGGCCTCCAGGCCGTGATCGCGGTGGCCAACAAGATCGCCCTCGGGCAGCTCGACTCCGGGATCGCGGGCGGCGTCGACACCGCCTCCGACGCCCCGATCGGCGTCAACGAGGGCCTGCGCGAGGTCCTCCTGGAGTTCGACCGGGCCCGCACCACCACCGCCCGCCTGCGCGCGCTCGCCAAGCTGCGCCCCGGCCACGTCGTCCCGGAGATCCCCCGCAACGGCGAGCCCCGCACCGGGATGTCCATGGGCGAGCACGCCGCGATCACCGCCCGGCAATGGGGTGTCACCCGCGCCGAGCAGGACGAGCTCGCCGCCGCCAGCCACCGCAACCTCGCCGCCGCCTACGACTCCGGCTTCCTCGACGACCTGGTGACCCCGTTCCTCGGCCTCACCAGGGACCAGAACCTGCGCCCTGGCTCCACCCCTGCCGCGCTCGCCGCGCTGAAGCCCGTCTTCGGCGCCGACTCCGGCATGACGGCGGGCAACTCCACCCCGCTCACCGACGGCGCCGCGGTGGTCCTGCTGGCGAGCGAGGAGTGGGCGGCGGCGCGCGGGCTGCCGGTGCAGGCGTGCCTGACGTTCTCCGAGACCGCCGCCGTCGACCACGTGCACGGCGGCGAGGGTCTGCTCACCGCGCCGGTCCACGCGGTGCCGAGGCTGCTCGCCCGCGCCGGGATCGCGCTGCCGGACTTCGACTTCTACGAGATCCACGAGGCGTTCGCCTCCCAGGTCCTGGCCACCCTCAAGGCCTGGGAGGACCCCGACCACCCGGCGCTCGCGGACGGCGTCCGGCTCGGCCGCGTCGACCGCGCCAGGCTGAACGTCACCGGCTCGTCCCTCGCCACCGGCCACCCGTTCGCCGCGACCGGCGGGCGGATCGTCGCCACGCTCGCGAAGCTGCTGGCGCGCAGGGGCTCGGGACGTGGGCTGATCTCGATCTGCGCGGCGGGCGGGCAGGGCGTCGTGGCCGTGCTGGAGCGCTGAAACCATTGCGGGACAATGGAAATCCGTTCCCGCATTACTGCGTTCGGCCGTAACGGGCCGCGCTGGGACGCCGTTATTCGGAGCATGGTTCGTCTTCCACCCGGCCGAGTCCTGACCCTCCTGTTACCCCTGGCGCTGCTGCCCGCGACCACGACCGCGTGCGCCGAGCGCGACCCCACCTCCACCGTCGTCATCGGCGTGACCGCGTCGGCCAACGAGCCCGCCGTCACCCTCACCCCCGCCGTGCGGGCCGTGCTGCGCGAGGCGGTCGCGGGCGGGGACGTGCGGCTGGTCGTCCACCGCTCCAGCGCGAACTCGCCCATCGCGGTGTGGGACGGGCCGATCAGCCCGAGGGACGGGGACGGCGCGCTGGAGCGCGACCCGGAGCGGCGGGAGAAGGCGCTGGTCGAGACCTTGGGCAAGGTCGAGTCCGTGGTCGGCGCGGCGGCGGGCGACAACCCCCAGCTCGACCCGCTGGGCCTGCTCGCCGCCGCGGCCCGCGTGCCCGGCGCGCAGACCGTGGTGCTGCTGAGCAGCGGCCTGCAGACCGCCGCGCCGCTCGACCTCGCCGAGCGCGGGCTCGCGCTGGACGTCCCCGACGCGATCAGCGCGCTCCCGGTCGACGCGGTGCCCCGGCTCGCGGGCAAGCGGGTGCTGCTCAGCGGCCTCGGCGAGGTGGCCGGTCCGCAGCAGCCGCTGCCCGACGACGGCAGGCGGGCGCTGGGCGAGCTGTGGCGGGGGATCTGCCTGCGCGCGCAGGGCTCCGGGTGCGACCTGGACGTGACGGTGGGCGAGCGGCGGGAACCGGTGTCGCTGGTGCGGGTGCCCGCCGTGCCGGTGGAGGGCGGCCTGCCGGACGAGCGGCCCCCGGACACCGGCGAGGAGGCCGAGGGGCAGACCCCCGACGGGGCGGGCGCCGATCGGCAGGACGGGAGCGCGCGGAGCGCGACGGAGGTCGTGACCCTGCCGAACGCCCTGCTGTTCCAACCCGACTCGGACGTCCTGGTGCCCACCGCGTCGGCGGCGTTGGAGCGCATCGCCCGCCGCTTCGGGCCGGGCACGACGGCGCGCGTCACCGGGCACACCGCGCACCGGGGCGCCGCGCAGGGCGCGCTGGCCCTGTCCGAGCGCAGGGCCCGCCGGGTGGCGGGGGCGCTGGTGTCGCTGGGCGTCCCTGGCGAGGCGCTGACCTCGGTGCGCGGCGTCGGGTACGACGAACCGGTGCGGCCGGAGGTCGACGCGACCGGGCGGCCGGTGCCGGGGGCCGCGGAGCAGAACCGGGCGGTGGTGGTGGAGCTGACCGGACCGGTGGCGGGCGGGTGACGGCGTGGGCCGGGGGCCGCGCATGTCCGTCCGGCACGGCCCCCGGCCCGCGACCGCTCACCCGGCGTTGTCTTCGGCCCGCGACCGCGGTCCCGGCCCGCGCCCGCTCACTCGGCGCGGCCCCGGCCCGTGCCCGTTGCCCCGGCACGGCCCGACCCACGTCCGGTTCCCGGCGGGGTCCCCTCCCCGCAGAGCCGCTAGTCCAGCAGCGTCCAGGTCGCGGTGCACCGGACCGTGACCACGATCTGCTGCGCCTCCAGGTTCAGCTGCTCCATCCGCACCGGCTCGCCGGGCGCGCCCCCGGCCCCGTAGGCCATGGTCGCCCTGGCGGTCTCGGCCGCCCACACCTCGCCGTCGCCGTCGGCCAGCCGCAGCAGCGGGCCCAGCCGGGCGCCCAGCGCCGCCGCGTAGCCCTCGGCCCGGCGCCGGGCGTCGGCCACGGCGGCCCGCTGCGCCTCGGTGACCGCGTCGGCGTCGGAGGACAGCTCCCAGGTCGGCCCGCTCAGCCACGCGGGCTCGGCGGCGACCAGCCCGGACAGCAGCTCGTCCAGGACGGCGAGGTCCGTCGCGCGCACCACGTACCGCTGCTGCGCCCGCGCGCCCGCGCGCCGGTCGCCGAGCCAGTTGTCGTGCACGGACAGCGAGCGCACCCGCACCTCGACGCCGTCGCGCCGCAGCAGCTCCTCCACCCGCCCGACCCGCTCGGCGAGCGCGCCCGCCGCCTCGTTCCTGGTCGAGGACTCGGCCTCGAAGGTCACGTCCACCTGCGCGCGGTCGGCGGTCCGCTCGACCTTGCCGACACCCTTGGTCACCACTTCGGCCATGCACCCCAGCCAACCCGTCCGAGTGGTCCCTGACAACACGTCCGAACGACGGGACCGGCCCGGACGAAGGTCCCGGAAAGTCACTGCGACAGAAGCGGAGCGTAGTTGTTGATCAGCACACCGTAGTTACCTCACGGGTGAATCTTCGGTTGCGGCTTGGTTGTCACCGACGAATCTTCGGTATGTGCCGCGCCTCACCGGAGAATCGTTTGCATTGTGTTACGGGAGGGGTGCATACTTGACACGTACCGCCCCGAAGCGCCAAGCAAGACTTCTGAGAGGGATGAGTTCCCGATGAACTTCGCTGCGAAGCTCCGCGCCCGTCGTGTCGAGGCTCGCAACCGCAAGGCCGTCGCCCGCGCCATCGACATGGCTCCGACGCCCGCGATGCGGCACGAGCTGATCGTGATCGCCCAGGCGCAGGCGAACACCCTCCGCTGAGACTCCCTCCGCTGAAGCATTCGCGCGCGAACGGCTGCCCGACCTCGACACCGGGCGCGCCCCGCCGGGTCCGCGCGAGCTCTTCGGGGGAAAACGACGAGACCCTGCCGCACCTCCCGCGCGGCAGGGTCTCGCGTGCATGTGGGGCACATCAAAACGTGATCCCCGTCACACGCTTCGGGGGCTGTAACGGCTCACGATCGTGTCTCGATGTTCCCAGTAGCCCCGAAGTGCTGTCGGACCCCCGACCTGGCAGCACCTCGGGGCTCTTCCGCGCCCGGACGCGGGTCCTCCCAGCTCGAACGCCCGGTCGAGCGGACGCCCGCACCGCGCCCCACCCCGCTCCCGCGGCCCGGCGCCTCGCCGCCACCGCCCCGGCTCCCGCTGGTCGGCGCGCCACACCCGCATCGGATCCCCGAACCTCCCGGCCCCACCGCCCGCGCCGGTGCAGCATGGCGGGATGACCGACCCACTGCTCGTAGTAGACGGCGCGAACGTCGTGGGCTCAGTCCCGGACGGTTGGTGGCGCGACCGGGCCGCAGCGGCCGAACGCCTCCGCGACTCCCTCGTGCGGGTGTCCACCGAAGGGGTGGCACCCCTGCCGGGCCCGCTGGAGGTCGTCCTGGTCGTGGAGGGCAGGGCGAAGCACGTGGGGTCCGTGCCGGGCGTCCACGTGGTGGCCGCCGAGGCGAGCGGCGACGACAAGATCGTCGCCCTGGTCGCCGAAGCCGCCCCGAGACCCTGCACCGTGGTCACCGCCGACCGCGAGCTCAAGGACCGCGTCCGAGCCCTGGGCGCCCACACCCTGGGCCCGAAGTCCGTCCGCTGACCGGCGGTGCCCCGCTCAGGAGGTAAAGCGGCTGCGACACGCGTCGGCGAACCCCTGACAGCCGTGCCCCTCGTTGCCCAGCAGGACGAGCAGGTCCTCCACCGAACGAGGGGCTTTGCGGTACCGGGAAGCTTGTCTGCGCAGTGCCGCTGTCACCGCTCTGGGTGCCAGGTCCAGCTGGTCCAGAAGGAAGTCGTCCTGGTGCAGTGCTGTGATGCCGTAACCCTCGAGTGCGAACTCGGGGAAGTCCTTCAGGTTCTCGGTAACCACAACCGCGGCCCCGCCGCGTACCGCTGCGGCCAGCACGTGGTGATCCTTGGGATCGTTGGTCATGGCGTGGATCAGGTGCTGATAGCCCGTGATCTCGGCGTCCGGGAAGTTCCGTCGCATCCGCTCCAGCCGACGGGACACCTGCTCCTCGGAAAGGCCGCGTTTGCGCAGGTTGCGGTCGAGTTCTTCGAGCACGCCGGTCGACCACAGCGGTCGATACACCTCGGCCTCGGCGATGGTCAGCAGCGTGTCGCACAAGTAGGGCTTGAAGAGCACGCAGGTGTCCAGAAAAGCTGGGAACAAGGGTCAGCCTCGTGTGTCATCTGTGGGAAGTCGGTCCAGCGGGGTGTCCAGCGGTAGGTCGTAGAGGCCGTCCTCCTCAGCTTCCTGCACCATCTCGTCCAGCCCTGCGGCGCGGGCTCGGCGGGAGCGCTCCTGATGGGCGAGCAGGTCTGCAAGGCGGATTCGCCTGTGCCTGCTCGGCTGCTCGTAGGGAATCTTCCCGGCCTCAAGCAGGCGGACCAGGGTCGGTCGCGAGACGCCCAGCAGTTGCGCTGCCTCGCTCGTGGACAGCACCGTGTGCTGCGGTGCGATGGTGATCGCCAGCCCCTGGGACATGGCCATCGCGACATCGCGGAGGACTTCGAAGACCTCGGTGGGCAACTTCATCCGTGCGCCGTCAGGGGCGACCAGTGCGGCTTCGCGTCGGTCCAGTTGGGCCAGCGCTACCACCCACGATTGCAGGCACTCCGGCTGCGTAGGTGGCAGCAGCGTGCGTTCTCCGATGGTGGCCGTCATGCTTCCAGTGTACGAATGAAACGAACGAAACGAAATGAACGAACGAAACGAACTTTGACCTCGCCTCTAGGTGTCCGCCCGACCACCGTCCCAACCGGTGGGCTGGGGAACACCCCGCCCCCGCCCCGGTGTTCACTTCCCCCGTGACGACCGCGCGACGCCGTGCCCGTGTCCGTGCCCCCGAGCTCGTCGGCCGGGGCTGGCTGAACACCGGGGACCAGGACATCACCCTCGCCCAGCTCAGGGGCAAGGTCGTCCTGCTCGACTTCTGGACCTTCTGCTGCATCAACTGCCTGCACGTCCTCGACGAGCTCCGCCCCCTGGAGGCCGAGTTCGCCGACGTCCTGGTCACCATCGGCGTGCACTCGCCGAAGTTCGTCCACGAGGCCGACCCGGACGCGCTGGTCGCCGCCGTCGAGCGCTACGAGGTGCACCACCCCGTCCTCGACGACCCCGAGCTGACCACCTGGCAGAACTACGCCGTCAAGGCCTGGCCGACCCTCGTCGTGGTCGACCCCGAGGGCTACGTCGTGCACGTCGCCGCGGGCGAGGGCCACGTCGACGCCCTGCGCCAGGTCGTCACCGAGCTGATCGCCGAGCACGGGGCCAAGGGCACCCTCCACCGGGGCGACGGCCCGTACGTGGCCCCGCCCCCGCCGGACACCGCCCTGCGCTTCCCCGCCAAGGCCGTCCTCACCCCGGCAGGCACCCTCCTGGTCAGCGACTCCGCCCACCACTCCCTGGTCGAGCTGGCCGCCGACGGCGAGACCGTCCTGCGCCGCGTCGGCACCGGCGAGCGCGGGCGCGCGGACGGCCTCGAACCCACCTTCTCCGAACCCGCAGGCATCGCCCTGCTCCCGCCCGAGGTCGCCGCCACGACCGGCTACCACGCCGTTGTCGCCGACACCGTCAACCACCTCCTGCGCGGCCTCAACCTGGACACCGGCGAGGTCACCACCGTCGCGGGCACCGGCGAGCAGTGGCGCGACGGCGCGACCGACGGCCCGGCCGACGAGATCCCGCTGACCAGCCCCTGGGACGTGGTCTGGTGGGAGCCCGCGAACGCGGTCGCCATCGCCCTCGCGGGCAACCACACCCTCGGCCTGTTCGACCCGGTCGCGGGCAGGCTGGAGCGCCTCGCGGGCACCACCGTCGAGGGCCTCAACGACGGCCCCGCCGACCAGGCGTTCTTCGCCCAGACCTCGGGCCTGGCCTCGGACGGCGAGCGCCTGTGGCTGGTCGACTCCGAGACCTCCGCGCTGCGCTGGCTCGACCCCGACCGCACCGTCCACACCGCCGTCGGCAAGGGCCTGTTCGACTTCGGCCACCGCGACGGCCCCGCGGACCAGGCCCTGCTGCAGCACCCGCTGGGCGTCACCGCCCTCCCGGACGGCTCGGTCGCGATCGCCGACACCTACAACGGCGCGGTCCGCCGCTACGACCCGGCCACCGGCGAGGTCTCCACCATCGCCACCGACGTCGCCGAGCCGTCCGACGCCGTGCTCGTCGACGGCGAGCTGGTCGTCGTCGCCTCCGCCGCGCACCGCCTGGAGCGCCCGGTTGCCCCCGGCGTCCGGATCACCGGGGACGCCCACCGGGTGCGCCGCCCCCCGACCGAGATCGGCGTCGGCGAGCTGGAGCTGGCCGTCGTCTTCACCCCGCCCACCGGCCAGAAGCTCGACGACCGCTACGGCCCGTCCACCCGCCTGGAGATCACCAGCTCCCCGCCGGGGCTGCTGGCGGGCGGCGCGGGCGTCGGCACGGACCTGGTGCGCGGGCTGCGCGTCGCCGAGGGCTTCACCGAGGGCGTGCTGCACGTGGTCGCCCAGGCCGCGAGCTGCACCGACGACCCGGCGGTCGAGCACCCGGTCTGCAAGCTCACCCGCCAGGACTGGGGCGTCCCGGTCCGGATCACGCCGGACGGCCCGTCGCGGCTGCCCCTGATGATGGGCGGCCTGGACGGGTGAGGCCCGCTCGCTCCGACGGGTGAGCACGGGGGGACACCGGGGGGCCACGTAGACTCCCCCGGTGTCCGATGTCAAGCTTGAGATCCAGATGCTGCACGACCGCGTCATGGTGCGGATCTCGCCGGAGGACGGCGAGCGCCGCAGCAGCGGGGGCATCGTGATCCCGGCGACCGCGCAGGTGGCGAAGCGTCTGGCGTGGGGCGACGTCCTCGGCGTCGGCACGAACGTGCGCCACGTGAAGGTCGGGGACCGGGTGCTCTTCAACCCGGATGACCAGTTCGAGGTCGAGGTCCAGGGCCACGCCTACCTGGTCATGCGGGAGCGCGACGTGCACGCCACCGCGACCGAGCGGACCGACCACGGCACAGGTCTTTACCTCTGACGGGTCGGAACGTGACCACCGCGTGACGACGGTCGGGTAAGCAGTCCCAGGACCTTGCGGTAGAGCAAGAGGGGGAGCGGTGCCGGAGAATCAGCGACCGGAGCACGACGCCGAGCGGACCACGGCCATGAAGAAGCCGTCCCACCCGCCGTCGAGCACTGCTTCGGAGCGCACCACGATCATCTCCGCCTCGGCGGTGAACCAGGGCTGGCCGTCGGAGGAGCCCGACGCCGCCACCGCCGCCCCGAGCACCGGGTCGGACGCGTCTTCCGCGGCCACCGTGCAGAACGTGCAGCCCGCGAGCGACGTGACGCGCGCGCTCGACCCCGAGGGCGCCAAGCCCAAGGCCGACGTGACGCGCGCGCTCAACCCCGAGGGTGCGCCGGGCGGCGCCGCCGAGGCGACGACGAAGAGCAGTGAGAACGGCAAGGACGCCGCCGGTCAGACCGGCGGCGAGCAGGACCCGCCGTGGATGCGGGCCGGCGGCCAGGGCGCGGGCGGCCAGCCGGGGACTCCGCCGTCGGGGATCCCCCAGGCGGGCACTCCCCAGGCGGGGGCGAACCAGTCCGGGACCTCCCAGCCGGGGACTCCCCCGTCCGGGATCCCCCAGGCGGGCGGTTCCCAGGACGTCACCCGGAACCTGAGCGCGGACGCGACGAAGAACCTCGGCGCGGACGCCACCCAGGCGGTCACCCCCGAGGGGCAGCGGACCTTCCAGTCCGCGCCGCCCCCCGGTTCCACCGAGGCGACCGCGGTCTTCGCGCCCGTCACCGGGGGTGGCGACACCACCGTCGTGAACCCCGGTCGGGGGACCATCCCGCCGGGCGCGCGCACCGGGACCCCGGCAGCGGGCATCCCGATGGGCACCCCGCCGGGTGGCATGAGCGTCCCGCCGGGCCAGCGCCCCGGCACGTTCCCGCCCCTGGGGGCGGCGAACCCGGCCGAGGCGACGGCGCTCGGCCCGCACGTGGTCGAGCAGCAGCCGGGCGGGGACGCCCCGGCGTCCGACGCCGACGCCAAGCGCAGGCGCAACCGCAAGATCGGCCTGGTCGCGGCGTCCGTCGTGGGCGCGCTCGCGGTGCTGTGGGGCGTCGACCTCGCGGTGTCCAGCGGCAACGTCCCGCGCGGCGTCACGGTCGCGGGCGTCGACGTCGGCGGCATGAGCCACTCCGACGCCGAGGACAAGCTCCGCGACGAGATCAGCCCCCGGCTGGAGAAGCCGATCAAGGTCAAGGCCGGTGACGTCGAGACCGAGCTGGACCCGAAGGCGGCGGGCCTCGAACTGGACTGGACCGCCACGCTCGACCAGGCGGGCAGCCAGCCGCTGTCCCCGATCACCAGGGTCACCTCGTTCTTCAGCACCCGCGAGGTCGGCATCGTCTCCAAGGCGGACGACGCCAAGGTGACCGCCGCCCTGGAGGGCCTGCGCGGCACGACCGACCACGACCCGGCCGAGGGCACGATCCGCTTCGAGGGCGCCAAGCCCGTCGCGGTCGACCCGAAGCAGGGCCAGAAGCTGGAGGTCCCCGAGGCCTCCGGCGTGCTGCTGTCCAGCTGGGCCAACGGCAACGGCGTCGAGCTCCCGGTCGCCACCACCCCGGTGAAGACCACCAGGGAGGGCGTCGCCAAGGCGCTGGAGGAGGTCGCCACCCCGGCGGTCGCCTCCCCGGTCGTGATCAAGGGCGAGGGCAAGGACGCCACCCTGGCCCCGGAGAACCTGGCCGCCGTCCTGGTGTTCGAGCCCGCCGACGACGGCTCGCTGAACGCCAAGGTGGACAACGGCAAGGTGATCGAGGCCGCCGGTCCCCAGCTGAAGGAGACCGAGAAGGAGGGCAAGGACGCCGAGATCGTCTTCGACGGCGGCAAGCCCACCGTGAAGGAGTCGGTCGACGGCCTCGGGGTCGACTGGGACAAGTCCCTGAACGGCTTCATCGACGTGCTCAAGCGCGCCGACAAGCGCGAGGTCAAGGCCGAGTACAAGCACACGCCCGCCAAGGTGACCACCGAGCAGGCGAACAAGATGGGCATCAAGGAGGTCATCGGCGAGTTCCAGACCGGTGGCTTCGCCCAGGACTCCGGCGTGAACATCCGCGTGGTGGCCGAGAAGGTCAACGGCGCGATCGTGAAGCCGGGCGAGACGTTCAGCCTCAACGGCTACACCGGTCCGCGCGGCAAGGCGGAGGGCTACGTGGACGCGGGCATCATCGAGAACGGCGCCCCCGGCCGCGCGGTCGGCGGCGGCATCTCGCAGTTCGCCACGACGCTCTACAACGCCTACTACTACGCGGGCATGAAGGACGCCGGGCACAAGGAGCACAGCTACTGGATCTCCCGGTACCCGGCCGGCCGCGAGGCCACGGTGTTCATGGACACGGCGGGCAACAGCCTGATCGACATCAAGTTCACCAACCCGGACGACACGGGCGTCGCGATCCAGACGATCTGGACCCCGAGCTCCATCAAGATCGTGCTCTGGGGCACCAAGAACTACGACGTCACCGGCTCGACGGGGGAGAAGACCAACCCCACCGATCCGCAGGAGATCAAGAAGTCCACGCAGCCGTGCGTCGCGAGCGCGGGCGCCCAGGGCTTCACGGTCACCGACACCCGCACGATCAAGGACCGGCGCACCGGGCAGACGCGGAACGAGACCCGCACCGTCAAGTACGACCCGTCGCCCAAGATCGTGTGCGAGGCGCCGCCCGCCTAGCGCGGACCGCGCTCCGCTGAACGCGTCCCGCTGAGCGCTCGGTGATTCGCTGTAGCCACGACCGGGTATCACCCGGTCGTGGCTAACAGCGTTCACGAGGTGCGGAGACACCCGGCGGTTCAACTGCTCGGCCGGGCGGGCATGGTCTGCTACGGGATCGTCCACGTCCTGCTGGCGGCGCTGACCGTCCAGGTCGTCCTCGGCGACTCCGACCAGCAGACCGATCAGAAGGGCGCGGTCGCGACCATCGCCGAGGCGCCGTTCGGCGTCGTGCTGCTGTGGATCGTGGCGATCGGCCTGTTCGCGTTCGCCGTGTGGCAGGCCGCGCTGGCCGCCTCCGGCTACAGCTGGGTCACCGACCAGCGCAAGCGCCTGTTCCGCCGGATCTCGGCGGGCGTCCGCGCGGTCGCGGGCGTCGCGATCGGCATCGCCGCCATCACCTACGCGGTGGGCGGCTCGTCCTCGGACTCGGGCTCCCAGCAGCAGACCCTCACGGCCAAGGTGCTGGCCATGCCCGGCGGGCAGTTCCTCGTCGGCATCGCCGCCCTGGTGGTCATCGGCGTCGGGGTCAACCAGATCCGCAAGGGCGTCAAGAAGTCCTTCAAGGACGACCTGAACATGTCCGAGCTGCCCCAGGGCACGCAGAAGACCGTCGAGCGGCTGGGCCAGGTCGGCTTCATCGGCAAGGGCATCGCGATCGCGACCATCGGCGTCCTGGTCGGGCTCGCCGCGATCTTCGCCGACCCGAACCAGTCCGGCGGCATGGACAAGGCGCTGCACACCCTCGCGGGCCAGCCCTACGGCGCCGTCGTGCTGATCGTCATCGCGCTCGGCTTCGTCGGCTACGGCGGTTACTGCTTCGCGGCGGCCAAGGCCCACAAGTGAGCGGGTAGGCCCGCCCGCGCAGGGGACGGGCCGGAACGCGGAGGAGGGCGGCACCCGAATCGGGTGCCGCCCTCCCGCGCGTCACGGGGCCTCGGTCAGAACGCGGCCTCGTCCAGGTCCATCAGCGAGTTGTCGGTGCTCTCGGTGGACTTGCGGCGCGCCGACAGCTCGGGCAGCACGGTCTTGGCGAAGAACGACGCCACCGCGACCTTGCCCTCGTAGAACGCCTTGTCCTTGGCCGACGGCTCGCCCGCGAGCTTGGTCAGCGCCACCTCGGCCTGGCGCAGCAGCAACCAGCCGACCAGCACGTCACCGGCGGTCATGAGCAGCCGCACCGAGTTCTGGCCGACCTTGTACAGGTTGGCCACGTCCTCCTGCGAGGAGGTCAGGAACCCGACGAGCGCGCCCAGCATCCCCTGGAGGTCCTCCAGGCCCTGCCCCAGCAGCGCCCGCTCCTCCTTGAGCCTGCCGTTGCCGCCCTCGGCGTCGAGGAACGCCTGGATCTCGCCGTTGATGTGGGCGAGCGCCTGGCCCTTGTCGCGGATGATCTTCCGGAAGAAGAAGTCCAGCGACTGGATCGCGGTGGTGCCCTCGTACAGCGAGTCGATCTTCGAGTCGCGGATGTACTGCTCGATCGGGTAGTCCTGCAGGAAGCCGGAGCCGCCCAGCGTCTGCAGCGACTGCGCGAGCTGCTCGTAGGCCCGCTCGGAGCCGACGCCCTTGACCACCGGCAGCAGCAGGTCGTTGACCTTCTCGGCCAGCGCCTGGCCCTCGCCGCCGAGCTTGATCTTGTCCTGGAACGTCGCGGTGTACAGGTACACCGCGCGCAGCCCCTCGGCGTAGGCCTTCTGCAGCATCAGGCTGCGGCGCACGTCCGGGTGGTGGGTGATGGTGACGCGCGGCGCGGTCTTGTCCGTCATCCGGGTCAGGTCGGCGCTCTGCACCCGCTCCTTGGCGTACGCCAGCGCGTTCAGGTAGCCGGTCGAGAGCGTCCCGATGGCCTTGGTGCCGACCATCATCCGGGCGTACTCGATGACCTGGAACATCTGCGCGATGCCGTCGTGCACCTCGCCCAGCAGCCAGCCCTTGGCGGGCACGCCGTGCTGGCCGAAGGTCAGCTCGCAGGTCGTGGAGGCCTTCAGGCCCATCTTGTGCTCGACGTTGGTGACGAAGGCGCCGTTGCGCTCACCGGTGGACTTGCCGGTCTCGGAGTCGAAGTGGAACTTCGGCACCAGGAACAGCGACAGGCCCTTGGTGCCCGGCTTGGACTCGATGCCGGGCCCCTCGGGGCGCGCCAGCACCAGGTGCATGATGTTCTCGGTCAGGTCCTGGTCGCCCGAGGTGATGAACCGCTTCACGCCGTCCAGGTGCCAGGAGCCGTCCTCCTGCCGCACGGCCTTGGTGCGGCCCGCGCCCACGTCCGAACCGGCGTCCGGCTCGGTCAGCACCATGGTGGCGCCCCAGCCGTCGTCGATCATGAACTGGGCCCAGCGCTTCTGCTCGTCGGTGCCGTTGCGGTGCACGACCGTGGCGAAGTTGGGGCCCGCCATGTACATGTACGCGGACGGGTTCGCGCCCAGGACCAGCTCGGACGCCGCCCACTGCACCGAGGGGGGCACGCCGAAGCCGCCCAGGTCCTCCGGGAGCGAGAGGCGGTACCACTCGCCGTCCCAGAGCGCCCGGTAGGACTGCCGGAACGCCTCGGGCAGGGTCACCGAGTGGGTCTTCGGGTCGAAGACCGGCGGGTTGCGGTCGGACTCGGCGAAGGAGTCGGCCAGCGGGCCGACCGCGAGGTTGTTCAGCTCGGTGAGGATGCCGCGCGCGGTCTCCTCGTCGGCCTGCTCGAACGGCCCCGTGCCGAGGTGGTCCTGCACGTTGAAGACCTCGAAGAGGTTGAACTCGAGGTCCCGGACGTTGCTCTTGTAGTGACCCATCTCGTCGCTCACTCCATCAAGGTCGGGGCCTGATCCCCCTTACTGACCGGTAACAAACAGAGTATTACCTGTCAGTAACCTCGGCAAGGCCAGCCACCCGGTTGTGGTCGACCGAACGCCGGACCACCACCTCCCGTTCCCCTGGGCGCGTGACGCAGGCGGCCCCAGGGCACGGCCGGGACCGGCGCCCGCGAACGGGCGCCGGTCCACGCCGGGGCGCTCCCCCGGCCGACCGCGGAGGTCCCGGCCTAGGGCGCCAGCCGACCGCTGAGCAGCCCCGCCTGGTAGGCCAGCGACACCGCGTGCGTCCGGTCCCGCGCCCGCAGCTTCCGCAGGATGTTCTTCACGTGCGTGCGCACCGTCTCCACCGACACGTACAGCGCGTCCGCCACCGACTGGTTCTCCAGGCCGTCCGCGATCAGCTGGAGCACCTCGTACTCCCGCCGCGACAGCGCCCGCCTGGTCCCCGGGTCCGCGCCGGGGCTGAACCCCGCCGCCAGCGGGGCCAGCGTCGGGTCGAGGTGCACCCGCTCCCGGTGCGCGCGCAGGATCGCCTCCACCACCTCGGTGGGCTCGGCGGTGCGCGGCACCAGGCCCCGCACCCCCGCGGCGAGCGCGCCGCGCACGTACTTCGGGGTGCGGTGCGGCTCGCGCACCAGCGCCACCACCGCCAACTGCGGATCGCTCGCGACCAGCAGCGAGGCCAGGTGGCCCTGCGGGTCGAGCACCGAGTCGACCAGCAGCACGTCCGGCCGCAGCCGCTCGTGCAGCCGCACCGCGGAGTTGAGGTGCCCCGTCGAGCCGAGCCAGTTCAGCCCCGGAGTCCGGCGGACCACCGCCGCCAGGCCCTCGCGGAGCAGTGGCACGGGGTCGACGAGCGCGACCCCCGGCCCTGAGGCAAGTCGAGCAGCGCCCGCCGCGGACAGCGGGCGCCCGTTGACACCGGTTCCCATGGACCTGTGACGCAGCGGACCCCGCGATATGACGCGGTTTCTCCGAAGAAAGATTTACTCACTCTGCGTGATCGCTGATCAAGCATGTGAACAAGGATCACAACTGTGAGTCATTTGACCGGTGTGGGCTACCGCACACGGCAACACCTCCGTAAGACCTACGTCACACGTCCGCGTGGGAGCCGCCCGGAACCGCCGCCCGAGCCGAGCTGCCCACGCGCGGGCAACAGCGCACGCAGGGAGGACAGATGGACACCCTCGACTGGGTCGTGGTCGGCGGGTACTTCTTCGTCATGGTGGGGATCGGCGTCTGGTCGCGCGGGCGGATCAGCACCATCGCCGACTTCTTCACCGCGGGTGGCCGGATGCCCTGGTGGCTCTCCGGGATCTCGCACCACATGTCCGGGTACAGCGCGGTCATGTTCGTGGCCTTCGCCGCCGAGGCGTACCGGCTCGGGCTGACCGTCTACATCTGGTGGGCGCTGACCATCGGCGTGGGCGTGGGCATCGGCGCCTTCCTGTGGGCGCCCGCCTGGAACCGCCTGCGCTCCAAGCACGGCGTGAAGTCGCCGCTGGAGTACCTGGCCATCCGGTACGACGTGCCGACCCAGCAGATCATGGCCTGGGCGGGCGCCGCCCTGAAGGTCGTCGACATCGCCGCCAAGTGGGTCGCGGTCGCCGTGCTGCTCCAGGGCTTCGCGGGCGTCGACGTGTGGGTCGGCATCCTGATCGTCGGCGTGGTCACCATGGTCTACTCGGTGCTCGGCGGCCTGTGGGCCGACGCGCTCACCGACTTCGGCCAGTTCGTCATCCAGGGCCTGGCGGGCATCGCCATGTTCATCGCGGTCGCCGCCCACTTCGGCGGGATCGACTTCGTCTGGACCATGTGGGACCGGCTGCCCGCCTCGCACAGCGAGCCGCTGACCGGGCCCTACACCCTGGTGTTCTTCATGGCGCTCTTCCTGATCAAGACGCTGGAGTACAACGGCGGCATGTGGAACCTGGCGCAGCGCTACATGGCCGCGCCGTCCGGGGCCGCCGCCCGCCGCTCCGCCCTGCTGTCCGCCGTCCTGTGGCTGGTGTGGCCGCTGGTGCTGTTCCTGCCGATGTGGGCCGCGCCGCTGATCGTGCCGGGCATGGAGGCCAACGCCGAGCAGGCCTACGTCGAGATGGGCAAGGCGATGCTCCCCGCGGGCATGGTCGGCCTGGTGCTCGCCGGGTTCTTCTCGCACACCATGGCGATGGTGTCCTCGGACGCCAACGTGATCGCCGCCGTCATCACCCGCGACATGCTGCCCAGGCTGTGGAAGCGGGCCACCGGGCTCTCCGCCGACGCGCAGCTGAAGCTGGCCCGGCTCACCACGTTCCTGTTCATCGGGTTCTCCATGACGATCGCGCTGACCGCCGACACCAAGGGGTTCGTGCTCAAGATCGTGATCGCGCTGGTGGCGGCGACGATGGGCCCGATCGCGATCCCGCTGATGCTGGGGCTGCTGCCGCCGTTCCGCAGGATCGGGCCGCTCGCGGCGAAGGCGTCCGTGATCGGCGGCCTCGGCGCGTGGGCGTTCCTGTACTGGCAGCAGCAGTTCGAGAAGGCCGAGTGGGTCACCCAGGGCGTGATCGTCTCCTGGCCGCTCGTGCTGTCCCTGGTGCTGTACCTGGTGATCGGCTTCCTGCGACCGCAGCCCTCGCCCGAGCGCGAGGCGCTGGTGGAGTCGCTGCGCACGGACGCGGCGACCGGCGAGGCCCTGCCGGTGGCGGTCGACGCCGAGGTGGAGCGCGGCGAGCGGCGTGGCGCCGGGGGGCGCGGGGCGAGCCGCGGCGAGAAGGGCTGACGGTGACCGCCGTTCCCGCTCGCGCGAGCGGGAACGGCGGTCCTCCGGTGCTCAGGTGGTGGGCTGAGCCGGGGGCGCCGCGGACCCGGCGGCCCGCCCCTGGGGGGCGGGGGCCTGGCCCGCGGGACGCATCGCGGGGTGCGAACCGGGGTGCGTCACGGGGCGCATGGACGGCGCTGAGGCCGGGTGCGTCACGGGACGCATGGACGGTACCGACGCCGGGTGGCTGACGGGGCGCATCGAGGGCACGGATGCCGGGTGGCTGACGGGGCGCATCGAGGGCACGGACGCCGGGTGGCTGACCGGGCGCATCGACGGCACGGACGCCGGGTTCCCGACCGGGCGCATCGACGGCACGGAACCGGGGTGCGGCACCGGGCGCATCGACGGCGCCGAGCCGGGGTGCGTGGCGGGTCGGGCCGGGGGCATCTCCGGGAGGTTCGCCCGCCAGTGGTCGCGCATCACCTGGACGAGGTAACGGGCGTATTCCACGTCGTACGCCGCGGTCCGGACCGTGAAGACCCGGCCCCAGTGGTCGCGCACGTAGACGAGCGAGGGCTTCCGGTCGACGTGCCAGATCTCGGCGACGTGCTCGCGGCGCAGCACGTGCTTGTGGCCGTTGCCGTTGTGGAGGGCGAAGCCCGCCTCGGTCAGCCTGACCCGGTTCAGCAGCCCGCTCATCAGCAGCGCGACGCCCACCGCGAAGAGGATGCCGCCCTGGTAGGAGACCGACTCGCTCGCGAACCACCCGTCGTGCCAGGGCTGGATCAACCCCAGCAGACCGAAGGCCAGCGGCAGCGCGCTGAGCAGCACCAACCTGCGCCGGGTCCGCTTGGACCGGTACACCCCCATGGCGGCAAGTCTGGGGTGAAGTCGATCATTTACCGCACTCGCGCCCGCGCGAGCCTTCGGGGAACCGAAGTTCACGACTTCGTGTGGTGCGGCCGGGCTCGGGTTGCGGATCGCCGGAACCCTGCTCCAGGGGGGTAGTTTTTGAGGCCGTTTTCGCTGATATCGGCCCTACCGCCCGCTGATCCGGGCGAGCAAGACTTCGCTGTCAACCTTCAAGCCCCACCCTGCGCACGCAGGGTGCACGCTGAAGTGGTGACTCACCCCTGTGGCGAAGGGTGACAGTCGCAACCGGCGTGCCCGGCTTGAGGATGACCAAGATCACTCACTGATCCGCTTCGGGGACCCGCAGAGCGCGCCCCGGAGGCCGCTTCGCGCCGCGCCGGGTGGTGCCGAACCGCCCTCCCGGACCACCGGAAGCCGCTCGGGACCGGCCGGGCATTGATCAGCTCTTCACTCGATCGTGTGATTCGGTCCGCCGGGCGCGTCGCGCCCCGCGCCCAGGCCGGGGTGAACGGCCGGGGCGGGTGTTCTGCCAGGTGGGGAGCGGGTTCCCCCGGTCCGCCGGGACCGGCGCGTCCCGCCGCACCCCGGACGCGGCGAAGGCCCAGGTCGTGAACCTCGTGGAGGCTCTGACCTGGGCCTTCGTCCTGCTGAGCGGGTGACGGGAATCGAACCCGCCTCTACAGCTTGGGAAGCTGTCGTTCTACCAATGAACTACACCCGCTTGCGGTGCGGCTCCGATCATACACATACCCTGTCAAGCGTGTTGCTCAGTGACCGCGATCTGCGCGGAGAAGTCGAGTCCGGGCGGCTCGTGGTCGAGCCGTTCGACGACTCCCTCGTCCAGCCCTCCAGCATCGACGTGCGGCTCGACCGGTTCTTCCGGGTCTTCAACAACACCCGCTACACCCACATCGACCCGGCCGTGCAGCAGGACGACCTCACCTCGCTCGTCGAGACCGAGGGCGACGACCCCTTCGTCCTGCACCCCGGCGAGTTCGTGCTCGGCTCCACCTACGAGCAGGTGACCCTGCCGGACGACCTGGCGGGCCGGTTGGAGGGCAAGTCCTCCCTCGGGCGCCTCGGGCTGCTCACGCACTCCACGGCGGGGTTCATCGACCCCGGCTTCACCGGGCACATCACCCTGGAGCTGTCGAACGTCGCGAACCTGCCCATCACGCTGTGGCCGGGCATGAAGATCGGCCAGCTGTGCCTGTTCCGGCTCAGCAGCGCCGCCGAGTTCCCCTACGGCTCGCGCGAGGCGGGCAGCCGGTACCAGGGCCAGCGCGGACCGACGCCGTCGCGCGCGCACCTGAACTTCCGCCGCACCGACACCCGGCGCTGACGACACCCGGCGCCGACGACGCGCGAGGGGCGTTGCCGTTTCGTTGCCGAATCCGGCGCACCGCCGCGCAACCCACCCCCGGCAAGCGCGTCCTCTCCTGTGGTCCACCGCTGAAAAGAATTTCCGGAAGCCGCACCACGATCATTTTAGTGGTGCGGCTTCGGTCATTTTCAAGGTCATTTACGGCGTTGTGATTCCGTTACCGAACTCGGCGAAACCGGCGCAACCCGGTCGGTGCGCAGGCGTCTTTCTGGATGTCCCAAGCAGCACGACGAAGAACAAGAACGAACTTCCTGGGGGAAACAGAAATGCGCGCCACCCGCAAGCACCTCGCCGCCGCTCTCGTCTGCTCCGCGATCGCCCCGCTGCTCCTGACCGGCGTCGCCACCGCCCAGGACGGCATCCCGGTGGGTGAGGGCTCCGCCTCCGGCATGATCTGGAACGACGCCAACGGCAACGGCCGGATCGACTCCGGCGAGCAGGGCGTCGAGGGCCAGGGCGTCACGCTGCTCTACTACGACCCCGCCGTGTCCGAGCCCGGCATCCCGGTCACCACCACCACGGCCGCCGACGGCACCTACCGCTTCGAGAACCTCCCGATGGCCATGTACGAGCTGCGGCTGAACGCCCAGGAGGGGCGCATCTTCACCGGCTGGGGCCCCGACTCCCGCTTCAGCATCTACGGGCAGACCGGCTCCCCGTTCTTCCTGGACGCCGAGCACCCGAACGCGGAGGGCTTCAAGGGCGGCGTCGCCGACAGCGCCGCCAACGACTACCGGGCCTACGACGTCCTCCTGGACCCGGTGAAGGAGACCTACCAGGTCGGGGACGTCGTGCGGATCGTCGGCGGCGCGCACGTCGACGGCCCCTTCTGGGACTACTACACCGCCACGCTCACCGTCCCCGAGGGGCTGGAGAAGCTGACCGCCCAGGGCGAGGCCATCGGTGGGATGCGCCTCGCCTCCGAGACCCCGACCCAGCTGAGGGGCGTGCTCGACGAGAAGCAGTACCCCGGCGACTACACCTACCTCGGCGCCCACTACCGGGTGACCAAGCCGATCAGCGCGGGCCAGATCACCTTCGAGGTCGAGCCCGGCTCCTTCCGTCAGCTCGACCCCGACGCGAGCAACAACACGACGGCGAAGCCCTTCACCGCCGTCGCTGCCCCGGTCGCGCCCACCGCCGACCCCGCGGTCGACCCGATCGCCCAGCCGGTCGGTGAGGTCGTCACCCCCGCGCCGACCAGCTCCAGCGCCGCGACCGGCGCCAGCGCCGCGGTCCCGGTCGCGCAGGACCACGAGTCGCTCGCCTCCACCGGTGCGTCCCCGGTGGGCCTGATCGCCCTGGCGGGTGCCCTGCTGACCGCCGGTGTCGCGGCTTTCGGCCTGAGCCGTCGCCGCCGCGCCAAGGCCTGATCACCCACCCCGGTTCGGTCTGCCGCACCGCGACCTCGGTCGCGGTGCGGCAGACGTGTTCGCCGACCCGTTCCCACGTTGTCGTTTTGTTACCGAACGTGCGCGGGCGGGCGCAACCCGACATCGGCGGAGGCGTCCTCTAGTGTGCAGCCACGAGCACGGCCGAGCTGTAAAACTGGGGGAGAAAGAAATGCGCAGCACCCGCAAGAGAGCGTTCGCGGTCCTCGCCGCTTCCGCGCTGGCGCCGCTCCTCCTGGGCGGAATCGCCAACGCCCAGGAGGAAATCCCGGAGAAGAACGAGGGGGCGATCTCCGGGATCATCTGGAACGACAAGAACAGCGACGGCGTGCTGAACTCCTGGGAATCGGGCATCCCCGGCCAGAGCGTCGCGCTGGGCGGGCTGACCACGACCACCGCCGCGGACGGCAGCTACTCGTTCCGAGGGCTCGCGCTCGGCTCGCACACCCTCTCCCTGCCGAACCGCACCGCGCAGGGCCAGACCTGGACCCGAGCGGGCGGCGGCTCCGGCTTCGCGCCCGGCGGCGGTGTCGCGACCGCCACCGTCACCCTGACCGAGGAGCGCCCCTCGGTGACGGGCCTCAACGGCGGGTTCGCCCCCACGGGCAACGACTACTCCGTCTCGCAGCTCATCCTCGAACCCGTCAAGGACTCCTACCGGGTCGGCGAGGTCGTGAAGATCGTCGGCGGCGCCTACTACGAGGGTCCCCTGCCGGACGGCTTCGGCGCCCGCCTCACCGTGCCCGCCGGGCTGACCAAGCTCACCCGCGTCGGCGGGATGCCCGCCAGCGGGAAGGCCGACGGCCCGCACGAGGTCACCGGCATGTTCCAGGAGAACCGGGGCGCGGGCCTGATCGAGTTCGTCGGCTACGACTTCCGGGTCGACGCGCCCTTCAGCGCCGCCGAGGTCCGGCTGGAGGTGCTGCCCCTGAAGCACGGGGCCACCGACGTCAACCCCGCCAACAACGCCCTCGCGCGTCCCATCACCGCCACCGGGGAGCCGGTCGCGGCCAGCAGCGCCGCCGCCGCCCCGGTGGGCGCGGGCGCCGGGCGGACCGGTGGCGGCGCGCCCGCGCCCGAGACCGCCGCGCCCAGCAGCACCGCGCCCGAGGCAGGCGCCAAGAACGTCTACATGCCCATCGCGCACGGCGAGGAGGTGCGGCAGGAGGCGCTCGCCAGCACCGGGGCCTCGCTGGTCGGCCCGCTCGCGCTCGGCGCCGTGCTGCTCGTCGGCGGTGGCGCGGCCTTCGCGGTGAGCCTGAGCCGCCGCCGCGCCGCGCACGAGGACTGACGACCGGACCCGGAGGGGCCGTCCCGCGACCGCGCGGGGCGGCCCCTCCGCGCGTCACGGGCGGGTTCACCGAACGTTGTCGGCTCGTTACCGGAAAACGCGGAAAACGGGCAACCCGACCGTTGTCGGGGACGTCCTCCCCACGTCACGAAGTTCTTGTCCGTGGGGGACCAGGAAATGCGCAAAACCCGCAAGCTCATCGCCGCGGCGCTCGCCATCGCCGCGCTGCTCCCGGTTTTCACCGCCGGGCTCGCGAACGCCGACGAGGGGGTCGGCGGCTCGGTCTCCGGGATCGTCTGGAGCGACTTCGACGCGGACGGCCGCAGGGGCGCGGCAGAGTACGGGGTTTCCGGCCAGCAGGTGTTCCTGCGCGACACCAGGACCGGCCTGGAGCGGGGCACGAACACCGACGTCGACGGCGCGTACCGCTTCACCGGGCTCCCGGCGGGCGACTACGAGCTGCGCACGCCCAACCGCGGGGACGACGGCCAGACCTGGACCCGTGGGGGCGGGGACTCGCGGGTCGACAGCTCGAACGGCCTCGCGAAGATCGGGATCACCGCCGAGGAACCGCACCTGACCTCGGTCGACGCCGGGTTCGCCAGGGGCGCGAACGACTACTACGCCACCACGCTGGTGATCTCCCCCGAGAAGGACCGCTACGAGCCCGGCGAGATCGTGACGGTCGTCGGCGGCGTGTCCTACCGGGGCGACCTGGACGACCGGTTCGGCGCCCGGCTGACCTTCCCGGAGCAGCTGGCGCCGCTCGTGGGCGTCGGCGGCGTGCCGCACCTGGTGGACCGGTCGGCGCGCGGCGAGCTGGTCGGCGCGTTCGCCGAGAACCGGACCCGCCGCGACGTCCAGCACCTCGGCGCGCGATTCCGGGTGCTCGCCCCGCTCACCTCCGGGGAGATCACCCTGGAAGTGCTGCCCGGCGAGTTCGGCGCTTCCGACAGGCACGTCGAGAACAACACCACCGCCCGCGCCCTCGGCGTGAAGGGCGATTCCGAAGAATCCTGACCGAGGATTCCCGCGCCCCGCCGAACCGGGGCGCGATCCCGGAACGCCGGGTGGCGAGCGGAGCGCCACCCGGCGTTCCGGCGTTCGCGGTCGCGCGGAAGCGGTCCCGCGCGGTGCGGAGAAGCGCCCGGTGTGATCCAGATCGCGGAAACGCCCCGAGCCCGCCGCACGACGACGGGGTGTCGTCGCACGACACTTCCTTTCCCACGGGGGACTCCAGGTGAAGAAGCTGGTCGCGGTCACCGCGGTGCTGATGCTCCTCGGCGGTGGCACCGCCCTGGCCCAGGACGGCGAGGTCCTCGACGGCCTCATCTGGTTCGACCGGAACGGCAACGGCGTCGTCGACGCAGGTGAGCCCGCCCTCGCCTCGGGGAAGGGCGTCCGCGTCTTCAACGCCGCCACCAAGGAGCACATCGGCGACTACGGCACCGACGCGAACGGCCGCTACCGCGCGACCGGCCTGCCCGCAGGCGTCCCGCTGGCGATCTACAACGCCAACACCGACCGCTACGCGACCACCACGCCCTCTTCGGTGTTCCGCACCGGTGGCGCGACGCTCGACTTCGGCATCCGGGGCGGCGTCGTCACCGGCTCGGCCTTCGTCGACGCGGACCGGGACGGCGTGCGGGACGCGGGCGAGCGCGAGCTCCAGCCCGCGCACCGGCTCGGCGGCCTCACCGCCACCGGCTCGTACCGCGTCGAGGACGTCCCCGAGGGGGACCACGAGCTGGTGCTCGCCGACCTGCGCGCCCAGGGCCTGCTGCCCTCCGCCGTCACCGCGGAGCTGTTCGTCGGCAAGGGCGAGCAAGTCCGCCTGGACACCCCGTACTTCGCGCCGCGCGCCGACCTCGTCCTCGGCGCGCTCAAGCTCGGCCCGGACAAGCCCGGCGCCCGCGCCACCGGCGACGAGGTCGAGCTGTCCTTCGCCATCACCAACTCCGGCGAGGCGGCGGACGGCGTGCGCTTCACCGTCGACCGGCCGAAGGCGAAGCTGCTGTCCACCGGCGAGGGCGTCGTGGCCGAGGGCGACGGCTTCGCGCTGACCGCGCCGCTGGAGCCGGGCGCCACCGCGACCGCGAGGCTCCGCTACGCCCTGACCGACCCGACGATCACCGGTTTCCGGGTCGTCCTCGCGCCGGGGACCTCGTTCGGCGACGGCGACCCGAGCGACAACACCGCCGAGGTGGCGCTCTCCGTCACCGCCCCGCCGTCCAGCACCCCGCCGTCCACCACGTCCACCGCGCCCGGCAGCTCGACGGCCCCCACGACCACCGCGCCCCCGGTCGGCGGCGCCCCGAAGCAGCTGGCCAGGACCGGCGCCGCCCCGTTCTGGCCGCTGGTGACCGGCCTCGCCCTGCTGGTCGCGGGCCTGGCCCTGCACCACGCCGCCCGCACCCGCCGCCGCCGCGCCTGACCCGTTCGGAGGAGCCCCGCGGTTACCCTGCGGCATGGGCATTGTGGCGCAGGTACTGCTGACGGCCGTGGCGGTCTGGGTGTCGACCCTGATCCCCGGCATCGACCTGGAGGGCGGCTCGACCCCGGCCAAGATCGGCACCCTGGTGGCGGTGGCCGTGGTGTTCGGCCTGGTCAACGCGGTGGTGAAGCCGGTGGTGAAGTTCCTCGGCTGCCTGTTCTACCTGCTGACCCTCGGGCTGATCGGCCTGGTCGTGAACGCCCTCATGTTCTGGCTGACCGGCTGGGTCGCGGGCGAGCTGGGCCTGCCGTTCCAGGTGACCGGCTTCTGGCCCGCGTTCTTCGGCGCGATCATCGTGGCGCTGGCGAGCTGGCTGCTGAACCTGGTCTACGAGCGGGCCGTCGAGCAGGACTGACCAGAAGCCCCCGGAACGCCGGAGGGCCCCGCCGTCCGAACCCGGACGACGGGGCCCTCCGCGCGTTCTCGCCGATCAGTCCGACGCGGCGGCCTTGTCGCCGTCCGGCAGCGGCGTCCCGGTCGACGACTCGTCGGTCGGCACGTCCGCCCGCTCCCGCTCCTGCCCGCGCCGCACGGCGGTCAGCAGCAGCTGCGCCACGTCCACCACCTCGACGCCGCCGCCCACGACCTTCTCGTTCTGCCGCGCGGTCACCCCGTCGGTCAGCATGACCCGGCAGAACGGGCAGCCCGTCGCGATCTTCGACGGCGCGGTGCCCAGCGCCTCGTCCACCCGGTCCAGGTTGATCCGCTTGCCGATCCGCTCCTCCATCCACATGCGCGCGCCACCGGCGCCGCAGCACATGGCCTTGTCGGAGTTGCGCGGCATCTCGCGCAGTTTCGCGCCCGAGGCCCCGATCAGCTCGCGCGGCGCCTCGTAGATCTTGTTGTGCCGCCCGATGTAGCACGGGTCGTGGTACGTGACGTCCTCGGCGATCTCGGCCACCGGCACCAGCCGCCGCTCCCGCACCAGCCGGTTCAGCAGCTGCGTGTGGTGCACGACCTCGTACTGGCCACCCACCTGCGGGTACTCGTTGGCGAGCGTGTTGAAGCAGTGCGCGCAGGTCACCACGACCTTGCGCCTGCCGGGCTCGCGGCCCTCGAAGACGCTGTTGAGCACCTCGACGTTCTGCTGCGCCAGCATCTGGAACAGGAACTCGTTGCCCGCGCGCCGCGCCGGGTCGCCGGTGCAGCTCTCCTCCGGGCCGAGCACCGTGTACTTCACGCCCGCCGTGTGCAGCAGCTCCGCGACCGCGCGGGTGGTCTTCTTCGCCCGGTCCTCGAACGCGCCCGCGCAGCCCACCCAGAACAGGTACTCCGCGTCACCCAGCTCGCCGTCGAACACCGGGACCTCGAAGTCCAGGTCGTCGGCCCACGCCAGGCGGTCCTTGGCGTTCTGGCCCCACGGGTTGCCCTTGTTCTCCAGGTTCTTGAACATGCCGCCCAGCTCGGACGGGAAGTTCGACTCGATCAGCACCTGGTAGCGGCGCATGTCGACGATGTGGTCGACGTGCTCGATGTCCACCGGGCACTGCTCGACGCACGCGCCGCACGTGGTGCAGGACCACAGCACCTCGGGGTCGATGACGCCCAGCTCGCCCGCCTCGCCCACCAGCGGGCGCTCGGCCTCGGCCATCGCCAGGACGTCGATCGACTCCAGGCGCTTCTTGTAGTCCTCGTACTTGTCCTCGACCAGCCCGACCTCGTCGCCCGCCATGTCGCGGCGGCCACCGGCCAGCAGGTAGGGGGCCTTCGCGTACGCGTGGTCGCGCAGCTCGGTGATCATCAGCTTGGGGGACAGCGGCTTGCCGGTGTTCCACGCGGGGCACTGGGACTGGCAGCGACCGCACTCGGTGCAGGTGCTGAAGTCCAGCCAGCCCTTCCAGGTGAAGTCCTCGACCTTGCCCACGCCGAACACGTCGGTGTCCGGGTCGGCCTCCTCCAGGTCGAGCACCTTGCCGCCGCTCATCATCGGCCGCAGCGCGCCCAGCGCGACCCCGCCGTCGTCCTCGCGCTTGAAGTAGATGTTGAAGAACGCGCTGAACCGGTGCCAGGCCACGCCCATCGTCAGGTTCTTGGCCACGACGGCCAGCCAGACCAGCGCGGTCACCAGCTTCACGAACGCCATGACCGACACCCAGTCGGGGCTCGCGGGCAGCAGCTCGCTCAGCGGCGCGGTCACGAAGGACGACCACAGCGGCGGGTCCTCCAGGCCGGAGGCCTGCTTGAACGCCTTCACGCCCAGGATGCCCAGGCCCTCGACGATCACGACGGCCTCGACGAAGTAGGCGGCCTTGAAGTCGGAGCCCGCGAACCGGGAGACCCGGTCGGCGCGGCGCGGGTGGTTCAGCTGCCTGATCACCGCGAGCGCGACGCCGCCGACGACGGTGCCGATGCCCAGCAGCTCGATCAGCAGCGCCCACGCGGACCACGTGCCGATCACCGGCCAGTGGAATCCGGGGTAGAAGACCTCGCCGTAGGCCTCGAACAGCACCGCGGAGCCGATCAGGAAGCCCCACATCACCATCCAGTGCCACGGCGCGACCTTGCGCAGCTTGGCCATCCTGGTGTGCGCGACGAACTCCACCACCAGCGTGCGCAGCCTCGGCCAGACCGGGCCGTTGCGGGTGGCGTCGGGCTGGCCGAGCCGGATGATCCGCACCATCCGGACCACGCCCGCCACGAAGATTCCCCAGGCGTACGCGCTGGCGGCGACGCCGATGGCGCCGAGGGTGAGCTGGAGGGCTCCCATGTGGTCGCGGCCTTTCTGAGTCCGGTTTCCTCCGTGGGAGCCTACGCTGGATTACTGGTGAGTAACCACTTGGCGGAGGCTCCCCGCGCAGCCGGGACCGCCCGGTCGCGACGCCTAGACTCGCAGGCGTCCCCCGACCCGCTCCCGGAGGCTTCCCGTGGTCCACCTCCTGCTGGCGCTGGCGATCGTCGCAGAGGTCACCGCCACCGTCTCGCTGAAGCTCTCCGCCGGGTTCACCAAGCTCGCCCCCTCGGTCGTCGTGGTGATCGCCTACGCCATCGCGTTCGGCGCGCTCAGCCAGGTCCTCAAGCTCGGGATGCCGCTCGGCGTCGCCTACGCGATCTGGTGCGCCTTCGGCATCGCGGCCGTCGCGGCGGTGGGCGTCGTGCTGTTCGGGGAGCGGGTCAACGCCACGATGGTCGTCGGGCTGCTGCTCGTGATCGCGGGCGTGGTCGCGATCGAGCTGGGCAGCTCGTCCGGCTCCTGACCGCGCGGCCCGCCACCGCGCGGCCCGCCACCGCGCCGCTCCGGGGTGCCGAAGCCCGACCGCAGCGCCGAGGGCGGGCGGAGCGCGTCGAGCCGAAGCCGTGTCCCTCCCGATGCGCCGGGGAAACCCCGAACCGGACACGACCACCGGACAATGGCGGCATGGGGTTCACCGGCCGGGAGTCGTGGCAGGTGTCGCACGGGAGCAACCACACCGTGACGACCGCGCTGTTCGTGCGCGACACGCTCGCGCTGTCGGTGGACACCGTGCCCGAACTGCCGGGCCTCGACCCCGCCGTGCCGGTCGTGGTGCCGCGCGGCGTCGACCGGGCAGGTGCCGCGCAGGAGTGGCTCGGCTGGTGGGCGGACGTGCTCGACCACGCCAGGGCCGACCGCCACGGCACCTCGCCCGCCGCCCCGGACAGCCGCTCGCTGGCCCAGCGGCCCGCGCTGCGCGGCGCGGTGCGCGCCCTCCAGGACCTGGTCGGCGACTACCACCACCGGCGCTCCCGCAGGGGCAGGCACGCGGCGCTGCCCGTCGGCGAGGTGGTGCGCGGCGTGGAGACCAGGCTGGGGCGGCCCGTGCGGCCGTTCCGGCTGGTGATCACGGTCGTCCCGGTGCAGGGGCTGGTGTGGGAGCGGATGACGGGCTCGCACGTGATCGCCTCCGAGTGGTTCCTGGACGACCCCGGCCGCTCGGCGCCCGCGCTGCGGGCGATCGTGGAGGACCTGGCCTGAGTCCGCCCGCCGGGCGTGCGCCCGAGCGGCCCGACACCCGTCCAGGGCACCCGGTCGGCACGCCACTCGGTGGGGTTACCCCCACCCGCTGGACGGGGGTTCCCCCGGTTCCCGCCCACCCCGCGTGCACCTAGCGTTGTCCGCATGGGGAGCGAGGGGCGGGCCCGAGGCGCGCGCAGGTCGTTCGCGGTGGCGCTCGCGGTGGTGCTGGTCGCCGGGACCGCGTCGTGCGTGCGGCTGGTCTGGAAGGAGGCCACCGACCGGTACGGGCTGGGCAGGCCGGTGACCGAGGTGCGCCTGGCGCAGAGCGACGGCGACGTGGTGTTCCGGCACCGGCCGGGCGCCGAGGCCGTGCTGACCCGCTCGCTCCGCTACTCCCGCCACGAGGCGAAGACCCCCGCCACCAGCCACCGCGTCGACGGCGAGACGCTGGTCCTGGAGGGCTGCGGCCTGCACTGCACCGCCACCTACGACCTGGTGCTGCCCGACCTGGTCCGGATCACCGGCGAGAGCGACGGCGGCGACGTGTCCGCCGAGGGGGCGCTGTCCGTGGACCTGGAGGTCGACTCCGGCAACGTGGTCCTCAACCAGACCGCCGAGGGCGTCTCGCTCAGGGGCAACTCCAGCGACGTCTCCCTGAGCGGCGCGGGCGGCCCCCTGGACGTGCGGCTCGACTCCGGGAACCTGCGCGCCACCGGCATGACCGGGGGCCCGGTGACCGTCACCACCGGATCGGGTCGGGTCGAGCTCGGCCTGGTCGCGCCCGCGTCCGTGCGCGCCAGGACCGACGGCGGCGCGCTCACCGTGCGGGTTCCGGCCGGCGCGTACAAAGTGGTCACGGAGACCGACAGCGGCGAGGTCGACATCACCGGCGTGGTGGACGACAAGGCCGCCCCGTACGAGCTCTTCCTGCGCACGGACAGCGGGAACATGGTCATCGGGCGGGTCTGACCCCGCCGCTCAACCGGCCCGTTCACCGCCAGGTGGGCGGGCCGACGTGTGCGCCGGATCACCCCCGCGATCCGGGAACACGAGGGCTTGCCCGCCCGTTGGGACAGTCAGAAAGGTTGAGCCGGGTGGACTCAAGGCCGGTCCGCCTGGCAAACTTGAGCCAGCTTCGCTCAACAAAGGGCGCAACCACACACGCACCACCTGGAGGAATTCATGGCGCGAGCGGTCGGCATCGACCTGGGGACGACCAACTCCGTCGTCGCGGTCCTGGAGGGTGGCGAGCCGACGGTGATCGCCAACTCCGAGGGGTCGCGCACCACCCCGTCCATCGTGGCCTTCGCCAAGAACGGCGAGGTCCTCACCGGTCAGCCCGCCAAGAACCAGGCGGTGACCAACGTCGACCGGACCATCCGGTCCGTCAAGCGCCACATCGGCACCACGTGGACGACCGACGAGGTCGACGGCAAGAAGTACACCCCGCAGGAGATCAGCGCCCGCGTGCTGATGAAGCTCAAGCGGGACGCCGAGGCGTACCTGGGCGAGGAGATCACCGACGCGGTGATCACCGTCCCCGCCTACTTCGAGGACTCGCAGCGCCAGGCCACCAAGGAGGCCGGGCAGATCGCGGGCCTGAACGTCCTGCGCATCGTCAACGAGCCCACCTCCGCCGCCCTGGCCTACGGCCTGGACAAGGGCGAGAAGGAGCAGACCATCCTGGTCTTCGACCTCGGTGGCGGCACCTTCGACGTCTCCCTGCTCGAGCTGGGCGACGGCGTGGTCGAGGTCCGGGCGACCTCCGGCGACAACCACCTCGGCGGCGACGACTGGGACCAGCGCGTCGTCGACTGGCTGGTCGAGCGGTTCAAGCAGGCGAACGGCATCGACCTGACCAAGGACAAGATGGCGCTGCAGCGCATCCGCGAGGCCGCGGAGAAGGCGAAGATCGAGCTGTCCAGCTCGAACAGCGCCTCCATCAACCTCCCCTACATCACGGTCGACTCGGACAAGAACCCGCTGTTCCTGGACGAGACCCTCTCCCGCGCCGAGTTCCAGCGCATCACGAACGACCTGCTCGAGCGCACCCGCGCGCCGTTCACCAACGTGATCAAGGACGCGGGCATCAGCGTCGGCGACATCGACCACGTGGTCCTGGTCGGCGGCTCCACCCGGATGCCCGCCGTCAGCGAGCTCGTCAAGGAGCTGACCGGCGGTCGCGAGCCCAACAAGGGCGTGAACCCGGACGAGGTCGTCGCCGTCGGCGCCGCCCTGCAGGCCGGTGTCCTGCGCGGCGAGGTCAAGGACGTCCTGCTGCTCGACGTCACCCCGCTCTCCCTGGGCATCGAGACCAAGGGCGGCGTGATGACCAAGCTCATCGAGCGCAACACGACGATCCCGACCAAGCGCTCCGAGATCTTCACGACGGCCGACGACAACCAGCCGTCCGTGCAGATCCAGGTCTTCCAGGGCGAGCGCGACTTCGCGGCCGACAACAAGAAGCTCGGCATGTTCGAGCTGACCGGCCTCCCGCCCGCCCCGCGCGGCGTCCCGCAGATCGAGGTCACCTTCGACATCGACGCGAACGGCATCGTGCACGTGTCCGCCAAGGACATGGGCACGGGCAAGGAGCAGCGGATGACGATCACCGGCGGCTCCGCGCTGCCGAAGGACGACATCGAGCAGATGATCAAGGACGCCGAGGCGCACGCGGAGGAGGACAAGCGCCGCCGCGACGAGGCCGAGGTCCGCAACCAGGCCGAGACCCTCGTCTACCAGACCGAGAAGGTCGTCAAGGAGAACGAGGACAAGATCCCGGCCGAGGTCCAGGAGAAGGTCCGCGCGGCCATCGCCGAGACCAGCGAGGCGCTCAAGGGCACCGACATCGCCAAGGTCCGCGCCGCCGTGGAGAAGCTCGCCACCGAGTCGCAGGCCATCGGCCAGGCCATGTACGCGGGCGCCGCGCCCACCGACGCCGCCGCGGGCTCCGCGCCCGGCGCCGAGGGCGCCAAGCCCGGCGCCAAGGCCGACGACGTGGTCGACGCCGAGATCGTCGACGAGGACGAGAAGAAGTGACGAGCGCCGACCAGCAGCAGCCGGAAGACGTGAGCGCCGAGGAGCAGCCGGACGTGCGCCGGATCGACCCCGAGACCGGGGAGATCCGCGCCGAGTCGGCCGCCGAGTCCACCTCTCCCGCCGGGAACGGGGGCGGCAAGCACGCCGCCCCCGAGCCCGAGGGCGCCGCCGAGGTCGACCCCGCCGCCGAGCTGAAGGCCCAGCTCGACGAGCGGACCGCCGACCTGCAGCGGCTGACCGCCGAGTACGCCAACTACCGCAAGCGCGTCGAGCGCGACCGCGAGGTCGTGGTCGCCACCGCGAAGGCGAAGGTCGTGGGCGACCTGCTCGGCGTGCTCGACGACGTCGAGCGCGCGGGTCAGCACGGCGACCTTACCGGCGCGTTCAAGGCGGTGGCCGACAAGCTGGTCGCCGCGCTGACCGCGACCGGCCTGGAGGGCTTCGGCGAGGCCGGGGAGGCGTTCGACCCGGCCGTGCACGAGGCGGTGCAGCACAGCACCTCCCCGGACGTGGCAGGCCCGACCGTGACCGCCGTGTTCCGCCGCGGCTACCGCTTCGCCGACCGCGTGCTGCGGCCCGCGATGGTGGTGGTCACCGACTACGAGCCCGCTCCCGCGCAGCCGGAGCAGGCCCAGGCAGAACAGCAGGACTGACGGAGAGGGGGCGGCGTCCGGTGAGTGCGAGGGACTGGATCGAGAAGGACTTCTACCGCGAGCTGGGCGTCTCCTCCGACGCCTCCGCGGAGGAGATCAAGAAGTCGTACCGGAAGCTGGCGCGGGAGCTGCACCCCGACGCCAACCCCGGCGACGCCAAGGCCGAGGCGCGGTTCAAGGCCGTGTCCGAGGCCTACGGCGTCCTGTCCGACTCGGCCAAGCGGAAGCAGTACGACGAGGCCCGCCGCCTGTTCGCGGGCGGCGGGGGCTTCCCCGGCGGCTTCGGCGGGGGTGGCGGCGGCGGGTTCGACGTCGGCGACCTGTTCGGCCGGGGCGCCGCGGGCGCCCAGGGCGGCATGGGCGGCGGCGGGCTCGGCGACCTGCTCGGCGGCCTGTTCAACCGCAGGGGTGGCGGCGCGGCGACCGGGGCGAACCGGCCCCGGCGCGGCGAGGACGTCGAGACCGACGTCCGGATCGACTTCACCGAGGCGGTCAAGGGCGCGACCGTGCCGCTGCGGCTGTCCAGCCCGGCGGCCTGCGCGACCTGCTCCGGCTCCGGGGCCAAGCCCGGCACCACGCCCCGCACCTGCGGGAACTGCGGCGGCGCCGGCCTGGTCACCCGCAGCCAGGGCGCGTTCGCGTTCTCCGAGCCGTGCCAGGACTGCCGGGGCACCGGCCGCATCGTGGACGACCCGTGCCAGGAGTGCGGCGGCGACGGGGTCAGCACCAGGACCCGGACGCTGACCATCCGCATCCCGTCGGGCGTCGACGACGGCCAGCGCATCCGCCTGGCGAACCAGGGCGAGCCGGGCCGCAACGGCGGCCCGACCGGCGACCTGTTCGTCCGCGTCCACGTCAACCCGCACCCGATCTTCGGCCGCTCGGGCAACGACGTGACCCTGACCGTCCCGGTGACCTTCCCGGAGCTGGCGCTCGGCACGTCGTTGACCGTGCCGACGCTGGAGGGCAAGGTGACCGTGAAGGTGCCCGCGGGCACGAACAGCGGCCGGGTCATGCGGGCGAAGGGCAAGGGCATCGCGCGGCGCGACGGCAAGGTCGGCGACCTGCTGATCACGCTGCAGGTGGCCGTGCCCAACAACACGGACGCCAAGTCCCGCGACGCCCTGGAGGCGTACGCGAAGACCACGTCCCAGCACGACCCCAGGGCCGAGTTGAACGCGCTGCTGCTGGAGAGGGGCAAGTCGACATGACCTTCCCGTTCCCGCCCGGCACCGACGAGGACACGCCGTTCTTCGTGATCTCGGTGGCCGCCCAGCTGTCCGGGCTGCACGCCCAGACGCTGCGCAGCTACGACCGGATGGGCCTGGTCTCACCGGGCCGGACGACGGGCGGCGGACGCAGGTACTCCATGCGGGACATCGTGCTGCTGCGCGAGGTGCAGCGCCTCTCCCAGGAGGACGGCGTCAACCTCGCGGGCATCAAGCGGATCATCGACCTGGAGAACGAGGTGGGCGCGCTCCGCGGCAAGGTGGCGGAGCTGACCGAACAGCTGTCGAACGCGATGGCGGCGGCAGAGGCGGCAGCCGCAACGGTGCACGCCTCGTACCGCAGGGACCTGGTCCCGGTCCGCCACGAGACGGCCCTGGTCGTCTGGAAGCCCCAACAACGCCGCCGCTGACCCACGCGGCCGGTGGAACCCCCGCAGCACACCGAAAGGCCCGGAGCCACCCGCTCCGGGCCTTTCTGCACGCACAGGGACCACGCCCGCGCCTGACCGCCTCGCAGGCCTAACCGCCTCACGGGCTGACCACTTCGCGGGCTGACCGCCTCGCAGGCCTGACCCTCACGGGCTGACCGCCCCGCAGGCTGATCACTTCACAGGTTGACCGCTTCGCGGGCTGCGGGGCGAGCGCAGCGAGCCCACAGCCAGCCATCCCGCGTCCCTCTTCTCCGTTTGGCCTGGCGAAGCCCGAGCGCAGGTGTCAAGACGCCGCCGCACTATGCGGCAGACCGGGGTGTCAAACGGCGTCTTGACGCCTGTGCTTGCCTGAAAGGAGGCCAAACGGAGAAGAGGGACCCCGCCCACCGCAGTGGTAAACCGGACCACCAGCGGAAGCGTCACCGGCCGGCAGAGCCCGTCCCCCTCTTTTTTGGAGGTCTGCCCCGCCGGCGAGGCGTGCCCTTCAGCTCTTGATCTTCGCCCTAAGCCCTAAGCCCAACGCGCTGCTAGCCCAACGCGCCGCTAGCCCAACACCCCACTAACCCAACGCCCCACTAACCGAACGCCCCACTAGTCCAACGTGAACGGGTCGTACTTGATCCGGTCGAGCGGAGTCCCCGCGACCAGCATCCTCGACACCGTGGCCCGGATCATCGAAGGCGATCCGCACACCAGCACGTCCCGATCCTCCCAAGCCCCGTACCGCGTCACCACGTCAGCCAACGTCCCCTGCTCAACCCCCCGAGCCCCTGGGTCGTTCTCCAGCACCGGCACGATCGACAACCACGGGTTCGCGCTCGCCATCCGCTGCAGGTTGTCCAGGTCGTACAGGTCCTCCCTGGTCCGCCCCCCGATGAACAGGTGCGTCTTCGGGTTCTCGCCCCACTGCGCCATCTCGTCCAGCATCGCGTGCATCGGCGCGATCCCGGTCCCACCGGCGATCATCAGCACGTTGTTCCCGGACGTCCGGTTCACGCTCAACCGCCCCATCGGCGGCCCGATGCGCCACACGTCCCCCGGCTGCGTGTGCCCGACGATCGACCGGCTCACCCACCCGCCCTCGACGGACCGGATGTGGAACTCGATGATCCCGTCCTCGCGCGGCGCGTTGGCGGGCGAGAAGTACCGCCACAGCCTCGCCCGCTGGGGCGTCTCCACGGACACGTACTGCCCGGCCCGGTAGTTCACCGGGTGGTCCGGCTGCAACCTGACCACCGCGAGGTCCCAGCTCACCCGCTGGTGCTCCAGCACCGTCGCGTGCCAGTACGCGGGGCCCTCGTCGGCGTGCGCGGCCTCCTGCATGGCCCTGGCCATGATTGTGTACGCCTCGGCCCAGGCCATCTCGACCTGCGGCGTCCACGCCTCGCCCGCGTACTTCTTGATCGCGGCGAGCAGCGCGGTCCCGACCGACTCGTAGTGCGAGCTGACCACGCCGAACTTGCGGTGGTCGCGCCCGAGCTGCCTCAGGAAGGGGATGAGGTCGTCGGGTCTGTCGACCATCTGCACCACGTGGACCAGCGCCCGCAGCAGCCTGCTCCGCTGCACCTCCATGTTCGCGGGGAACATCTCGCGGGTCGCCGGGGCCAGGCTGAACAGCATTCCGTAGAAGAACTTGGCCACATCGTCGGAGCGCGACTCGACGACCGCGAAGCTCTCCCGGATCAGCCGCACCATGGCGGTGACACCCGGAGGAGGTTCGCGGTGCGGCGGGCTCGGGATGGGGCTCAACACAGCGTTCGCAGTCATGGTCCGGGCGCAGTCTCCACGTTTGTTGCGGCGCCTGCAACGGCGCTACGTCCTCGTCAAGCATCCAACCCCGACGCTGCGACACTAACCCGTCAACTGGGTGGTTGACTCCTTGATGCCACCTTTGAGTGCAGTACGACTTCGTTGTGTAACGCGGAGCTCGATCCTTCGAGGGATCATTCAACTTCGGTTGTACCTTGATCGTGGCCTGCGCAACAGGGTGAGACTTGTCCTACACCGTTTGGCCGCTTGCCGAGGCCCTCCCTCACACGGGTGGACCTGCGGCTGCGCTCCGTGAGTGATCATCCCGCCACACCTGTGGATAGCGACCTGCGGATTGTGGATAACTCGGACATCGCTGTGGAAAAACCGCTGGTCCGAGCGGGTGACGCCCTCACGGGTGGGAAACACGCTCCGCAGTGCTCCGCACCACGCAGAACTCGTTGCCCTCGGGGTCCGCGAGCACCACCCACCCGGTGCCGTCCGCATTGCGCTGGTCGTCGAGCACGGTCGCGCCGAAGGCCACCACCCGCTCCACCTCCTCGTCGCGCGTCCGGTCGTGCGGCTGGAGGTCCAGGTGCAGCCGGTTCTTCGCCGACTTGCCCTCCGGGACCCGGATGAACAGCAGGTTCACGCCCCCGTCCCACACCACCTCGACCTCGTCGTCACCGGGCTGGTCGCCCTCGCCCAGCGCCCCGCCGGTGATCCCGGTCCAGAAGGTGGCCAGCGCCCACGGGTCGGCGCAGTCGAAGGTCAGGTGTCGCACCAGGGAAGCCATAGCCAAGATCATCGACCGCGAGCCGCCCGCCCGCACTCGGAAGCGCCGCCCGCCCCGCCTCCGAATCACCTCCAACCCGCCTCTGGCCCGCCTTCAACCCGCCTCTGACCCGCCTCCAGCCCACCCCCGCACCGCTTCCAACCCACCTCCGACCCACTTCCGTGCCGTCTCTGACCCGCCTCCGACCCGCCTCTGACCCGCCTCTGACCCACACTCCCGCGCCGTCTCCGACCCGCCACCGGCCGACCCTCCACTCCGCCGCCGGCCCGCCCTCCGCTCCGCCTCCGTCCCGCCCCCACGTCGCCTCCGCCCCACCTGCCAGCCGCCTCCGCCCCACCCGCCAGCCGCCTCCTCCCACCCCTCGCCCCACCTCCAAGACTTCGGCTATGACTCATGTCACAATGCTCTCGCCAGGTTGAGTGGAACGGGCTCAACTTTTCTGACGTTGAGCAGGGTGACGACCGGTGCGGGACGCTGGTCGCGCATCAGGGCTGAGTCGACCGAGGTGAGGAATGGACGCTTTCAACCCGACCACCAAGAGCCAGCAGGCGGTGTCCGCGGCGGTGCAGGCGGCGACGATCGCGGGCAACCCGGACGTCGGCCCCGTCCACCTGCTCGGCGCGCTGCTCGCGCAGGGCGAGGGCCTGGCCGCGCCCCTGCTGTCCGGGGTCGGCGCCGACCCCGGCGTGATCCGCAAGGAGCTGGAGCAGCTCAGCCGGTCGCTGCCCGCCGCCAGCGGCTCCTCGGTCTCCGCGCCGCAGTTCTCCCGCGACGCCGTCCGGGTGCTCACCAGGGCCCAGGAGCTCGCCACCGAGATGGGCGACGAGTACGTCTCCACCGAGCACCTGCTCGTCGGCCTCGCCCAGCACGGCGGCCAGGTCGCCGACCTGCTGCGCCGCCACGGCGCGAACCCGGAGGCCCTGCGCGAGGCGTTCGAGAAGGTGCGCGGCTCCGCCCGCGTCACCAGCCCCGACCCCGAGGGCACCTACAAGGCGCTGGAGAAGTACGGCGTCGACCTCACCGCCCGCGCCCGCCGGGGCGAGCTGGACCCGGTGATCGGCCGCGACTCGGAGATCCGCCGAGTCGTCCAGGTGCTCTCCCGGCGCACCAAGAACAACCCGGTGCTGATCGGCGAGCCCGGCGTCGGCAAGACCGCGATCGTGGAGGGCCTCGCCCAGCGCGTCGTGGCCGGTGACGTGCCCGAGTCGCTGCGCGGCAAGCGCGTGGTCTCCCTCGACCTCGGCTCGATGGTCGCGGGCGCCAAGTACCGGGGCGAGTTCGAGGAGCGGCTCAAGGCCGTCCTCAAGGAGATCACCGACTCGGCGGGCCAGGTCATCACCTTCATCGACGAGCTGCACACCATCGTCGGCGCGGGCGCGACCGGCGAGTCGGCCATGGACGCGGGCAACATGATCAAGCCCATGCTCGCCCGCGGCGAGCTGCGCCTGGTCGGCGCCACCACCCTGGACGAGTACCGCTCGCACGTGGAGAAGGACCCGGCGCTGGAGCGCCGCTTCCAGCAGGTCCTCGTCGGCGAGCCCTCGGTCGAGGACACCATCGGCATCCTGCGCGGCCTCAAGGAGCGCTACGAGGTGCACCACGGCGTGCGCATCACCGACGCCGCCCTGGTCGCCGCCTCCACCCTGTCCGACCGCTACATCACCGCCCGCTTCCTGCCCGACAAGGCCATCGACCTGGTCGACGAGGCCGCCTCCCGGCTCCGCATGGAGATCGACTCCCGCCCGGTCGAGATCGACGAGGTCGAGCGCGCCGTGCGCCGCCTGGAGATCGAGGAGATGGCACTGGCCAAGGAGTCCGACGAGGCCTCCCGCGAGCGGCTGGCCGCGCTGCGCGCCGAGCTGGCCGAGCGCCGCGAGTCGCTGGCCGCGCTGACCGCCCGCTGGCAGAACGAGAAGGGCTCCATCGACAAGGTCCGGGTGCTCAAGGAGCAGCTGGAGCAACTGCGCGGCGAGTCCGAGCGCGCCGAGCGCGACGGCGACCTCGGCAAGGCCTCCGAGCTGCGCTACGGCCGCATCCCCGTGCTGGAGAAGGACCTGGAGGAGGCCACCCGCACCACCCAGGAGGCCGCCGTCATGCTCAAGGAGGAGGTCGGCCCGGACGACGTGGCCGACGTCGTCAGCGCGTGGACCGGCATCCCGGCGGGCCGGATGCTGGAGGGCGAGACCACCAAGCTGCTGCGCATGGAGGACGAGCTGACCGGCCGCGTGGTCGGCCAGGCCGAGGCCGTCCGCGTCGTCTCCGACGCCGTCCGCCGCACCAGGGCGGGCGTGGCCGACCCCGACCGCCCCACCGGCTCGTTCCTGTTCCTCGGCCCCACCGGCGTCGGCAAGACCGAGCTGGCCAAGGCGCTGGCGCAGTTCCTGTTCGACGACGAGCGGGCGATGATCCGCATCGACATGAGCGAGTACTCCGAGAAGCACTCGGTGGCCCGCCTGGTCGGCGCGCCCCCCGGCTACGTCGGCTACGACCAGGGCGGCCAGCTGACCGAGTCGGTCCGCCGCAGGCCCTACTCGGTGGTGCTGCTGGACGAGGTCGAGAAGGCCCACCCGGACGTGTTCGACGTGCTCCTGCAGGTGCTCGACGACGGCAGGCTCACCGACGGCCAGGGCCGCACCGTCGACTTCCGCAACACCATCCTGGTGCTCACCTCGAACCTCGGCTCGCACGCGATCGCGGACGTGTCGCTGGACGAGCGCGGGCGCAAGGACGCGGTCATGCAGGTGGTGCGCGGCCACTTCAAGCCCGAGTTCCTCAACCGGCTGGACGACGTGGTGGTGTTCCGCGCGCTCGCGACCGAGGAGCTGACCTCGATCGTGGACATCCAGGTCGCCAAGCTGGCGGCCAGGCTCGCGCAGCGCAGGCTCGCCCTGGAGGTCACCCCGGCCGCCAGGGAGTGGTTGGCGCTCAACGGCTTCGACCCGGTCTACGGCGCCCGCCCGCTGCGCAGGCTGGTCCAGTCCGCCATCGGCGACCAGCTGGCCCGCGAGCTGCTCTCCGGCGAGGTGCGCGACGGCGACGCGGTCCGGGTCGACGTGCTCGACGACGCGACCGGCCTGATCGTCGGCAGGGCCTGACGGGTCACCGGTCCGGGGGTGGCGGCGGGCCCGCCGCCCCCGGAACCGGAAGATCGAAGCCGATTCGTCATCCCGACAGGCCGCACTGATCTTCGCTACCGCCCCGCCTCCCGCTACCCTCAAGCACCGTGGGCATACCGGCGTGGGTCTGGTTCACCGTCGCCGCGGTGGCGGGCATTGCGGGCTTCGCACTGATCGCGACCGATCGTGCGCAGCGGACCGCGCGCAACCGCGAGCGGCGCCGCTGGGCTGCCCTCCGGGGCTGGCAGTTCGAGGAGACCGACCAGGTCCTGACCTCCCGCTGGGAGAGCGGCGCCATCGCCTACTACGGCACCGGCACCGCCAAGGACGTCGTCGCGGGCTCCACGTTCACCGCCGACGGCCGCCGCCAGGTCTACGTCCTGGACCACGAGACCAACAACAAGGTCAACTCGGTGCTGGTGGGCGTGCGCTGCCGCCGGTCGCTGCCGGTGGTCGTGGAGCTGTGGCTGCACAGCGTCCCCTTCCAGCGCGACCAGATGCCCGACCTGCTCGGCCCGGTCGGCTCCCGCTACGCGTTCGTCAGCGAGGTGCCCGCCGCCCGCAAGCTCATCACCCCGGACCTGGTGGACGCCGCCGAGGAGATCGGCGCCGACGTCACGGTGGTCTGGCTGGAGGGCGACTGGGTGATGGCCGCCGCGCCGCCGAACTCCACCCCGTCCCGGATCGAGCGGCTGCTGCGCGACCTCGGCGAGCTGGCCGACGTCGTCGACCCGTTCGACGCCGAGCCGGACGACGAGTCCGGCTCCGGGAGCGGCGAAGTGATCCGCCCGTCGTTCGGGCGCAAGCAGTGAGCGCCCCGACCGCCCTCGTCACGGGGGCCAGCGCGGGCATCGGCGCGGCCTTCGCCCGCCGGTTGGCCGCCGAGGGGCACGACCTGGTGCTGGTGGCCAGGACCGCCGAGCGCCTGGAGGCGCTGGCCCAGGAGCTGCGGGCCAGGCACGGCGTCGAGGTCACCGCCTTCCCCGCCGACCTGTCCACCGCCGAGGGCCGCCTGGCCGTCGAGGAGCTGCTGGCGGGCAGCGAGGTCGACCTGCTGGTCAACAACGCGGGCTTCACCAACTCCGCCGAGTTCTTCCAGGCCGAGGCGGACCAGCTGGAGGCCCAGCTCGACGTCAACGTCACCAGCGTCCTGCGGCTGACCCGCGCGGCGCTGCCCGGCATGGTCGCCCGCCGCTCCGGCGCGGTCGTCAACGTCTCCAGCGTCGCGGGCTTCCTGCCCGGCAGGGGCAGCAGCTACAGCGCCGACAAGGCGTGGGTGACCACGTTCTCCGAGGGCATGGCCCAGTCGACCGAGGGCACCGGCGTGCGCGTCATGGCGCTGTGCCCCGGCTTCACCCGCACCGAGTTCCACGAGCGCGCGGGCATCGACATGACCAAGACCCCCGACCTGCTCTACCTGGACGCGGACCGGGTGGTGCACGAGGCGCTGGCGGACCTGCGCGCGGGCAAGCAGGTCTCCATCCCCAGCCCGCAGTACAAGGCGATCATCACCGGCGCCCGCCTGCTGCCCAGGGCCGTCCTGCGCAAGATCGCCTCCAGGGTCCTCGGCGGTCGAGGCCGCACCTGACGCGTCCCCCGGACGCCACGCCCGGCCACGCCCGGCCACCCGTGAACACGCCTGAACGCGCCTGAACATGTCCGAGCACGCCTGAGACCGCACCCGTGCGGCCCGGAAAACGGGCAGTTCGGGCACCTTCCCCCAGGGGGGAACCCGTCCGCCCCCCTCCCCGTCCCAGTGCCACGCACGACCGGGAGAGGGACGGGGCAACATGGGTGAGCGGTTCCACGTCGAACCTGATGAGCTGAGCGGGTACAGCGAGCTGCTGACCCGCAACGCCGGGCACTTCCTGACGATCAGGGAGCACGCCGTGTCCAAGGGCGGTGACACCTCGGGGTTCACCGGCCTGCTCGCCCTGCTGCGCCCCGCCGTCACCGGCGTCGCCGAGCTGTACGGCGAGACCCTGGAGTTCGCGAACTCCATGATGACCAAGGAGGCCGCCGCGCTGGACGAGGCCGCCGAGAGCTACCGGGCCGTCGACGCCCACGCGCAGGCCCTCCTGCGCCAGGTGCAGCAGGCGCTCGAAGCCGCCGCCGAGGCGCCCGCCGTCGGGGGTGGCGAGTGACCGCGTACGCCGACGTCGAGAACCCGGCCACCGCGCTGGCCGCCGCGCCGGAGGACCGGCCGGGCCGCCAGAGCACCAAGGAGCTCATCGAGAAGGCGGGCTGGAAGATCCAGGGCGTCAACTGGATCTACGAGCAGGTCACCGGCGAGAACCTGATCGAGTCGCTGATCAACCCGCTGCTCGGCGACTTCGAGAAGATCGACGCGAACGCCGCCGCGTGGGACCGGGTCGCCAAGTCGCTCGACGCGGTGCGGCACAACGTGGACGCGGGCGCCGGGCAGCTCGGCCCGCACTGGGACGGCGACGCCGCCCAGTCGTTCGAGGCCAGGATGCGCACCCTGTGGGTGGTCGCGATCGAGGCCGACTCGCAGGTCGCGCGGATCGTCGGCAACCAGTTCCAGTCCACCGCCTCGGCCTGCCGCACCGCCACCGGGCTCGCGCTGACCCTGCTGGACATGCTGGTCGGCAAGCTGATCGAGGCCGCCATGACGGCGTGGATCCCGGTCGTCGGCTGGGGCCGCGCGGTGTGGATGGTCTACGACGCGGTGCAGATCGTCGACGCCATCCGGAAGATCATCATCTCGATCCAGACGCTCATCGAGGGCGTCCAGGGCATGGTCAACGGCCTCAAGGGCATGGGCACCGCGCTCATGAAGCTCAAGGACGTGCGGGACGTCGGTGACGCCCTCGACGTGCTCGACGCCTACCAGGACGGGCAGCAGAAGTTCGGCGACGGCCTGTCCGCGGCCAAGTCCGGGGCCATCGGCGTGGCGATGAACAGCTACAAGCTCGGGTCGTCGGTCAACAAGGCCAACACCCGCTACACCGCGCCGCCCCCCGGCGCCAGCCCGCCGCCACCGCCACCGCCCGCCCAGTCCGGCGCCCCCTCGTCCGGCGGCGGAGGTGGGGAATGACCTTCCCCTACGACAGGGCCAAGCTCGACGCGCTCGTCGCCGACGTGGAGGCGCGCAACGCCGCGCTGATCAAGACCGCCACCGAGGCGTCACGGGTGCGCACCACCTCGCGCGGCCTGTCCGACGCCGACCTCGCCCAGATCTCCCGCGCCGCGAACAACCCGCGCGCCCCGCAGGCGCTGCGCGACCTGGCCAAGCGGGTCGACGCGGGCGAGCTGTCCTGGAAGGACATCGCCGAGGGCAAGGCGCTCGACGACGAGGGCGTGCGGCGGGCCATGGCCACCGGCATCCCGGACCTCAAGCGCGCCCACAATGCCATCCGCGAGGGCCAGGACGTGCAGGACCTGGCGCGCGGCGGCGACGGCGACGAGCCCGGCTCGTTCACCGAGGACGCCTGGTAGGCGCCCGAGGGGGGCGGGCGCGGGCCCGCCCCTCAGAACGGCGAGTCGATCGGCCCGCCGCTCGCGTGGTTGACCCCGACGCCGCGCACCACGTCGTAGAACACCCCGGCCGCGATCGCCAGCGACCGCACCGGTTCGGCGAGCCCGACCCGCAGCCGCAGCACGTCCCGGCGCACACGGGCGCCGTCCCGCTTCGCGAGCTGCCGGTAGGACATCCCGGCCACGTCCCCCAGCGCGCACAACCGCACCCCGGAGGCGTCGTGCAGCCCGACCCCGCCCCCGCCCTCCTTGCGCAGCGAGCCGAGCGCGCGACCACCCGGCAGCAGCACCTCGGTGGGCGGCGCGCCCCAGCCCTTGCGGACCTCCAGCAGCGGCCCGCCGGGCGTCGACAGGGCCACCCGGAACGCGGTCCGGCCCGAGAACGCGGTGCGCCGCAGCGCCACCAGCGGCCCCAGGCCGCCCAGGTCCTCCGTGTGCGCCAGCGGCGCGTCCGACTCGGCGTAGACCCGCACCGAGTAGCGGACCTTCAGCAGGTGGTCGGTGAACGACCAGGGGTGCTCGACCAGCAGCACATCGGGCAAGGTCACGGTGTGCCACCTTACGGGCGCGTCGCCCGGTCGCGTGTGACAGTCTTGGCAGCCGTGCGAACTGAAGTGGTTCTGGATGCCGTCGCCAAGGCCGAGCTCGCCCGCCTGGTGAGCGAGTTGGCCGTGGTGCACGGCAAGGTCACGCTGTCCTCCGGCGCCGAGGCCGACTACTACATCGACCTCCGCAGGGCCACGCTGCACCACGCCGCGGCCCCGCTCATCGGCAAGCTCCTGCGGCAGCTCACCGCGGACTGGGACTACGCCGCCTCCGGCGGCCTGACCCTGGGCGCCGACCCGGTCGCCTGCGCGATCATGCACTCGGCCGCCGCCGACGGCGAGGTGCTCGACGCGTTCGTGGTGCGCAAGGCCGCCAAGCAGCACGGGATGCAGCGCCGCATCGAGGGCGTCGACGTCGAGGGCAAGCGCGTCCTGGCCGTCGAGGACACCTCCACCACCGGCGGCAGCGTCATGACCGCCGTGGAGGCGCTGCGCGAGGCGGGCGCGATCGTCGTCGGCGTCGTGACGGTCGTGGACCGGGGCACCGGCGCGCGCGAGGTCATCGAGGCGGAGGGCCTGTCCTACCGCTACCTCCTCGACCTCGCCGACCTGGGGCTGGCGTGAGATGACCGAGGTGCTCCTGCTCGCCGCCGTGGTGGTGGTCCTCGCCGTGGCGGTCGCCGTCGGCTTCGCGCGGCACCGCCGCGCCCCGGCCACCGGACCCGGCCAGGTCGCCGCGCCGCAGGTGTTCGTCAGCGAGTGGGAGCAGCGGATGCGCGCCCTGGAGTCGACGACCGGCCTGCGCTACACGGCCGAGGACCAGGGCTTCGGGGAGCGCGTCCCGCAGATCGGCCGGATGCTGGAGTCCGACCCCGGCCGGATCAAGGCGCAGCTCGTCGGGCACTGGCGCGGCGTGCCCGTGCTCGCCGTCGAGCTCGTGCTGCGCGCGCAGACCGGGGCGACCAGCGACTACCGCACCTACACGGCGGTGGTCGTGCCCCGGCCCATGCCGGGGCCGTGGGTGCTGATCAGCCCGCGCGAGGACGGCGTGTGGGGGCTGTTCGAGCAGTTCACCGCGACCGGCGACGAGGCGTTCGACGCCCGCTACGAGGTGCGCAGGAAGAACCCGGCGTTCGCCACCGCGCTGCTCGCCTGCGGGTTGCCGCAGTGGCTGCTGCACGAGCCGCGCGCGCTCGGGGTGGCCGTGCTGTTCGGCGAGCACAAGCTCGTCGCGGCCATCCAGGCGCCGTTGTTGCAGGCCCCGATCGGTCACCTCGCCGATCTGCTGCTCGACGTGGCGGGCCGGGTGCCCTGGCAGTCGCTCCCGCGCGGGTGATCCCGCACGGGTGATTCCTCCTGGCCGCCTCCGGGTAGTCACTCCTAGGCTGCGAGGTACAGGAGGTTCCGGGGGATGGTCGCTCTCGCGCTCGCCGAACTCGTCGTGGTGCTGCACTACGCCGCACTGGTGTTCCTGGTCGTCGGGGGGTTCCTCGCCCGCAGGTGGCGCTGGTTGGTCTACCCGCACGTCGCGATGGCGGCGTGGGGGCTGTCGGTGGTGGTGTTCGCGCTCGACTGCCCGCTGACGATGCTGGAGAACGAGCTGCGCGTGCTCGGCGGGGAACCGCCGCTCACCAGGGGCTTCATCGACACCTACATCGACGGCGTGCTCTACCCGGAGTCGCTGGCCACGCCGGTGCAGGTGCTGGTGGCGGTGCTGGTGCTCGGCTCCTGGCTCTCGCTGGCCGCCCGGCACGGGCAGCGCTCGGCGTCGCCGCGCGAGGAGGCCGCGCCGCGCTGACGGTCCGGCGCCGGCAGTCCGGCACCGACGGTCCGGCGCTGACGGTCCAACGCTGGCGGTCCGGCGCTGACGTCCCGGCGCCCCGCGTCGCCTACGATGGCCCGGCCGTTCGAGTGACTGGAGCCGCGTGGCCGGGGAAGTGCTGCTGGAGGGGTTCCACGCGGTCAAGCACGCGCTGCGCTTCGGCGGCGCGGGCGCGGTCCGCGAGGTGCTGCTGACCGACCGGGACGCCGTCCTCGCGCTGGCCCGCTCGCACGCCCCCGACCTGGTCGACGCGTTCGCCGCGGTCGAACCGGTCACCGCCGCCGAGCTGGTCCGCCGCACCGGCCGCGCCCACCCCACCGGCGTCGCGGGCTTCGCCGCCCGGCCCGCCGCCGCCGTGCCGGGCCCCGACCGGGCCGCCCCGCTGGTGCTGCTGGACAACCCGCGCAACCTCGGCAACCTCGGGGCGGTCGTGCGCGTCGCCGCCGGTCTGGGCGCGAGCGGCGTGGTGTCGACCGGCGACGTCGACCCGTGGCACCCGAACGTGCTGCGCGGCAGCGCCGGGCTGCACTACGCCCTGCCGGTCGCGCGGGTGGACGACCCGGCCGCGCTGGAGGGCGAGCTGTTCGCGTTCGACGCGGACGGCGAGCCGGTGGACCGGGTGCGGTTCCCGGACGGGGCCGTCCTGGCGTTCGGCTCGGAGCGGCACGGGCTGTCCGAGCGCACCCGCGCCCGCGCCGACCGCGTGGTGTCGCTGCCGATGCGCCCCCTGGTGTCCAGCTACAACCTGACCACGAGCGTCGCGATGGCGCTCTACCACTGGGACCTGCTCCGCCGGGCGGAAGATCGCTGAAGTGGTCACACTGGCCGGGTGACGACGCCGAAGCTGCACGCCGCCCGCGCCGGGGTGGCCGAGCGCGCCATCCGGTCAAGGCACCTGCGCAGCGTCTGGGGGCTGCCCGGCACCGCGCTCGGGCTCCGCGCCTGGCCGCCGGACCTGGGGGTCCGCGCGCACCGGAGCTTCGGCTACTGGTGGCAGGCGCACCTGGTCGACTGCGTCGTCGACGCCCAGCTCCGCGCCCCGCGCCTGTCCAGGGCCACCCTCGTCGAGCAGCTGGTGCGCGGCCTGCGGGTGCGCAACCTGACCGGCTGGACCAACGACTACTACGACGACGTCGCCTGGCTCGGGCTCGCCCTGCAGCGCGCGGCGGGCGTCGGCGTCCCCCGGCCGCGCGCCGTCGAGGCCGTCGCCACCCGGCTGCGCGAGGGCCTGACCGACCACGGCGGCGGCGGGTTGTGGTGGCGCAGGGGCGACGACTTCAAGAACGTGCCCGCCAACGGCCCCGCCGCGATCTTCTTCGCCCGCCGGGCCCGCGCGAGCGGCGACCGCGCCGACCTCGGCCGCGCCCGCTCGATCGTGGACTGGGTGGAGGACAACCTCGCCGACCCCGAGACCGGCCTGGTGTGGGACGGGCTGCACCTGCGCCCGGACGGCTCCGTCCGCGAGGTCGAGCGCGTGCTCTACACCTACTGCCAGGGCGTGCACCTGGGCGCCTGCCTGGAGATCGCGCGCTCCGGCGGCGGGCCGCGCTGGGCGGACCGGGCGGCGCGGGTGATCGCGGGCGTGGACCGGGAGCTGGCGGCGGACCGGGTGCTGCGCGGGCACGGCGGCGGCGACGGCGGGCTGTTCAGCGGCATCCTCGCCCGCTACCTCGCGCAGGCCGCGCTGCACCTGGACCGGCCGGAGGCGGTGCTCGCGGCGGAGCTGGTGGTGGCCTCGGCGGAGGCGGCGTGGGCCAACCGGTCCGCCGCGGTGTCCGGGCCGCTGTTCGGGCCCGACTGGGCGCGGCCCACCGGCGCGCCCGAGGCAGGCGCGGCGGAGCGGGACCTGTCGGTGCAGCTCGGCGGCTGGATGGTGCTGGAGGCGGCGGCGCTGCTGGAGGAGCGCGGCAGGGTGCCGCAGCGGCGGCTCACGGCGCGGGGGTGATCGGAGAGCCCGCGGCGCCCGCGCAGGTTCAGTGGCACCCGCACGAGCTGCGGTGCCGCAGCTCGGGGGCCAGCCGGATCGTCTCCGGCGTCCGCTCCGGCTCGGTGATCCGGGACAGCAGCAGCCGCACCGCCGTGCGCCCGATCTCCTCCACCGGCTGCGCCAGCGCGGTCAGCGGCGGGTCGACCAGCTCGGCCCACTCCACCTCGTCGTACGCCACCAGCGCCAGGTCCGAGCCGATCCGCACGTTCCGCGCCCGCGCCTCCCGCAGCACGTCCACCAGCGCCTGGTGCCCGCCGACCACCACCGCCGTCACCGACCCCAGCATCGGCCCCAGCGAGGTGCGCACCACGTCCTCGTCCCACGCCAGCCCGGCCCTGCCCAGCCCCAGCCGGTAGCCGAGCACCCGCTCGTCCGTCGTGGCCAGCCCCGGCGCGCCGGTGACCAGCCCGATCCGCCGGTGACCCAGCTCGGCCACGTGCGTGACCAGCGACGACGTCGCCTGCACGTTCTCCGGCCCCACCTGGTCCAGGTCCTTGGCCACCACCAGCCGGTCCACCAGCACCGTCGGCACGCCCAGCCGCCGCAGCTCCGGCAGCGCCGCGCTGCCCGACGTGGGCGTCAGCAGCACCCCGTCGACCCGCCGCGAGCGCAGCACCCGCACCGCCGCCTGCTCCGACTCCGCGCTCTCCCGCGTGTCGATCAGCACCAGCGCGTAGCCCGCCGCCGTCGCCTCGGCCTCGATCGCCGCGATCAGCTCCGCGAAGTACGGGTGCGACTCCAGCGACACCGCGAGCCCCAGCGACCTCGTGCCCCCGGTGACCAGCGACCGCGCGATCGCGTCCCCGGTGTACCCGGTCTCCTCGATGGCCTTGAGCACCCGGTCGCGCGTGCTCTCCGCCACCGACCGGGTCTCGTTCACCACGTGTGAGACGGTGGTGATCGACACCCCGGCGAGACTGGCGACCTCCCGCATGGTGACCACGAGCCAGCCCCCGTTCGCGCTGTCGCAAGCGATTGCGTGCGGACACTACCGACTAGGGAGCGACCACACGTGGCAGTTGTCCTGTGTGTCGGGCTGACGACCGTCGATGTCACCCAACAGGTGGATGAGTTCCCGGAACCGGGCGAAAAGATGCAGTCCCTCGCCGCCTTCACCTCACCCGGCGGTCCCGCCGCCAACGCGGCCACCGCCGTCGCCGCCCTCGGCCACCGCGCCGTCCTGGTCACCGCCGCGGGCTCCGACCCGCTCGGCGCGCTCGCCCTGCGCGGCCTCGCCGACCGCCGCGTCGAGGTGGTCGACACCGCCCCCGAGGACTTCCGGATCGCGCTCAGCATGGTCGTCGTGCGGGCGGGCGACGGCGAGCGCACCGTCGTGTCCCGCAACGCGGGCGGCCACCTGCCCGCCGTGCCCGCCGACCTGCCCGACCTGGTCGCCGAGGCGGACGTGCTGCTGCTCGACGGCCACCTCGGCCCGCTGGCGCTCGCCGCCGCCCGCTCGGCGCGCGGGCGCGGCGTGCCGGTGGTGCTGGACGCCGGGAGCTGGAAGCCTGTCCTGGACGACCTGCTGCCGCTGGTGGACGTCGCCGCCTGCTCGGCAGCCTTCCCGCTGACCGAGCGCGCGGTGCACGACCGGGGCGTGCCGCTGGTGATCCGGACGCGCGGCGCCCTCCCCGTGACCTGGTCGAACCGCGCCACCGCCGGAGCGGCGGGGGCGGGCACGACCCCGGCGGGGAGCGCGGGGCCCGACGGCGGCCCGGCGGTCTCGGCGGGCGAGGTCCCGGTGACCCCGGTGCCGGTGCGGGACACCAACGGCGCGGGCGACGTGTGGCACGGCGCGCTGGCGGTCGCCCTCGCGCGGCGCGAACCGGTGGCGCGGGCCGTCGCGTGGGCCAACGAGGTCGCGGCGGTCCGGGTGCGCAACCCGGCCGAGCGCTGGGTCGAGGAGTTGTGGCGGTGGCGGGACAGCGGGTGAGGTTCGAGGAGCTGGTCGAGCGGGCGAGGGCGCTCGCCACAGCCGGGGAGCGGCGGGTGCTCGGGATCGGCGGCGCGCCGGGATCGGGCAAGTCGACCCTGGCCAGGAGGCTGGTGGACGAGCTCGGGCCGGACGCGGCCCTGGTCGAGATGGACGGCTTCCACCTCGCGCAGCGGGAGCTGGAGCGGCTCGGCGCCGCCGAGCGCAAGGGCGCGCCGGACACGTTCGACGTGTCCGGCTACGCCGACCTGCTGGGCAGGCTCAAGGCGCACGGCCCCGACGTGGTGTACGCGCCGGAGTTCCGCCGCGAGATCGAGGAGCCGGTGGCCTGCGCGGTGCCGGTCGACCCGGCCGTGCCGCTCGTGGTCACCGAGGGGAACTACCTGCTGCTCCAGTACGAGAAGTGGAAGCGGGTGCGGCTCGTGCTGGACGAGGCGTGGTTCCTGCGGATCGACGAGGACCTGCGGGTGCGGCGGCTGGTCGAGCGGCACGTCCGCTACGGCAGGCCCGAGGCCGAGGCGCGCGAGCGGGTGCTGCGCGGCAGCGACCACGTCAACGCGCTCATGGTGAACTCGTCCAGCGCGGGGGCCGACCTGGTGATCGCGGAAGTGCGCTGAGCGGGGGCCGGTGGGTCAGCGCGGCGCGGCCACGTCCTCGACCGTCTCGTCCACCGGCTTGCGCACCTCCTGGCGGTAGCGCCACACGCCGACGCCGGTGCCGATCACGAAGAACGCGACGCTCACCACGACCGCCGCCGTCTCCAGCCACGGCACCGCCGTGAGCAGCCCGGCCGCGTAGTAGCCCGCGAGCACCAGGGTCGGCACCCAGGCCAGCGCGCCCACCGTCGTGGCCAGCGCGAACCGCCTCGGGTTCATCCCGGCCGCGCCCGCGATCATCGGCGCGAACGTGCGGATCCACGGGATCCACCTGGCCAGCACGATCGCCCAGAAGCCCCGGCGGTCCAGGAACTCGCGCGCGCGTTCCAGGTTCTCCTTGTTCAGGATCTTCCCGCCGCGCCTGGCGAGCAGCCGGGTGCCGCCCGTGCGGCCGATGTAGTAGCCGATCTGGTTGCCCACCACGGCCACCACCATCGCGGCGGCCGACAGCAGCCAGGCGCTCAGCTCGCTGTCGTGCTGGGCCAGCACGACGCCCGCCGCGAACAGCAGCGAGTCGCCGGGCAGGAACAGCCCGAAGATGAACGCGCACTCGAAGAACACGAAGCTGAGGGTGATCACCCACACCGCGAGGGGACCTGCCTGCTCCAAGGAGAAGAGCCCGGCGGCATGGGTCGAAGCGGACAGCACCACGGAACGCAGGGTACGTGGGCCGGACGGGTCCGCACGGCGATCTCGGCACATCGTGTTGCCGAAAGTTCGGTGACGCGCGGTGGTCGCGCGAGCGCCCGGCTGTCCCTAACGTGGTGGCATGGAGCCTCTGCTGGCCGCGCTCCGCACCGCCGTCGGACCACGGGCGGTGCTGACCGACACCGACGTCACCTCGGCCTACGAGCGGGACATGATGCCGCTCGCCCCGCACGGGTCACCGCTGGCGGTGGTGCTGCCGTCCACGGCGGCGCAGGTGCAGGACGTGGTCAGGGCGTGCGCGGCGGCCGGGGTGCCGATCGTGCCGCGCGGCGCGGGCAGCGGGCTGTCCGGGGCGGCCAACGCGCTGCCCGGCTGCGTCGTGCTGGTCACCACGAGGATGAACGCGATCGTGGAGGTCGACCCGGCGAACCGGCTGGCCGTGGTCGAGCCGGGCGTGGTCAACCTCGACCTGCGCAAGGCGGTGGAGGCGCACGGGCTGTTCTACCCGCCCGACCCGTCCAGCTACGACTGGTGCACGATCGGCGGCAACCTGGCCACGAACGCGGGCGGGCTGTGCTGCGTCAAGTACGGCGTCACCACCGACTCGGTGCTCGGGCTGGAGGTCGTGCTGGCCAGCGGCGAGCTGCTCAGGACCGGCCGCCGCACGGTCAAGGGCGTCGCGGGCTACGACCTGACCAAGCTCTTCGTCGGCAGCGAGGGCACCCTCGGCGTCATCACGCGGGCGACGCTGGCGCTGCGCCCCCTGCCCCAGGCCCCGGCCACGCTGGTCGCCACGTTCGACAGCACCTCGGCGGCGGGGGCGGCGGTCACCGGGGTGGTGCGCGCGGGCGTCGTGCCCTCGCTGATGGAGATCATGGACCGCTCGTCCGTCCAGGCCGTCGAGCGGTACCTGCGCACCGACCTGGGCGCGGGCGCGGCGGTGCTGCTGTGCCAGTCGGACTCGGGCGGCGAGGCGGCCCTGCGCGAGCTGGGCGAGGTCGCGCGGGTGTGCGAGGCCGCGGGCGCCGAGCTGGTGCACACCACCGACGACCCGGCCGAGGGCGCCGACCTGCTGGCCGCGCGGCGGGCGGTGCTGACCGCGCTGGAGGTCTACGGGACCTGGCTGACGGACGACGTGTGCGTGCCGAGGACCCGGATCGCCGACCTCATCACCGGGTGCGAGGCGATCGCCGAGGACGTGCGGCTGCGGATCGCGGTGGTCGGGCACGCCGGGGACGGCAACATGCACCCGACGATCGTCTACGACCCGGCGTCCGCCGACGAGGCGGAGCGGGCGCTGGCGGCGTTCGAGCGGATCCTCGCGCTGGGGCTCGACCTCGGCGGCACGGTCACCGGGGAGCACGGCGTCGGGAAGGTCAAGCAGGCCTGGCTGGAGCGCGAGGCCGGACCGGTGGCCCTGCGGGTCCACCGCGACCTGAAGCGCGCGCTGGACCCGCAGGGGCTGTTCAACCCCGGTTCGATGTTCAGCCCCCGACCGGGGGGCTGAGGGCGGTCAGCCCTCGATCCGGCGGATGTGCTGCGTGGCCTCCGGGTCGGAGACCTGCTGGAACTGCTGGGTGATGTCGTCGGCCTCGGCCTGCACGAGGGTCTTGTTCTCGCGGCGGGCCTTGACGAACTCGATGATGATCGGCACGACGGAGATCAGCACGATCAGGATCAGCATCATCTCGATGTTGTTCCGGACGAACTCGATCTGGCCGAGGAAGTAGCCGAGGACCGTCAGGCCCGCGGCCCAGGCCGCGCCGCCGATCAGGGAGTAGGTGAAGAACTTCTTGGCGTCCATGCGGCCGACGCCCGCCATGGCGGTGATGAAGGTGCGCACGATCGGCACGAACCGCGCCATCACGATCGCGCGGGCGCCGTACTTGTCGAAGAACTGAGTCGTCTTGTCGACGTACTCCTTCTTGAAGATCTTGGAGTCCGGCTTGGCGAACAGCGCGGGACCGGCGCGGTGGCCGATCCAGTAGCCGACGACGTTGCCGATGAACGCGCACGCGGTGAGGAGCACGCAGACCAACCAGAGCGGGTAGTCCAGCAGTCCGTTCGCGACGAAGAGGCCCGAGGTGAACAACAGGGAGTCACCGGGCAGGAAGAAGCCGACCAGCAGGCCGCACTCCGCGAAGATGATGAAGCACAACCCGACCAGCATGTACGGACCCAGTCCGTTCAGCAGGTACTCGGGGTTGAGCCAGTCCGGGCCGAGGGCGACCGAAGTGGTGGGCGCGACCGTCACCTCGACCACGGTACAGGCTCAACTGAGGGTGATGACGGCGGCGACGGTGCCCGCAGCGAGGCCGAGCAGCACCGACAGCAGCAGCACCCAGCCAGCGGGTAGAGCTGGGGTTTTGCGGTCTTCGGGCGCTTCGTCCGAGTAGTCGGTGATGTCCGTATCGCCGGGGTCGAGGAAGTCGGGGTGGTCCGGGTAGGCCGGGTTCCCGTGCTCGTCCGTGCGGGAGCGGAACGGGGGGACGCCGAGCGCCTGGAGCGCGGGCGGGAGGGGGGCGAAGCCGCCGCTGCCGGAGGTCTGGGTGAGGGCCTCGGGGGCGGGGGGCGCCGGTTCGGGGGTCGCTGGAGGGGTGGGGGGTTCGTCACTCGCAGTGACCTCGGGGGTGAGGGCTTCGCCCGACCCGGCGGCGGCGGGCTCCTCGACGGCGGGCTCCGGTTCCGGCTTCGGCTCGGGCTCCGGTTCCGGCTTCGCGGAGGGCGTGGTCCCCGGCTTCGTCTCCACCGGAGGCGCGGGGGTGGTCTCGGGCTCCTCGCCCAGGGGCTCTGCCCCGGCGGCGTCCCCGGTCGCCTCCTCGGAGGGCGGGTCGGCCTCGGCGGTCTCCGCTGCCGGTTCGGCCACGCTCTTCGGCCCACCCCCGGCGCCCGGCTCGGCCTCGCTCTCCGGCTCGGCCGCTGTCTCCGGTTCGGCCTGCACGGGGGCGGTCGCCGTCGCCTCGGCGTCGGCCACCCCCGGCTTCTCGGCTGTCGGCTTGGCGGGCGCGGTGGTGCGGTCCGCGGCCTCGGCGGCGGGCAGACCACCGCCGGTGGCCTCGGCGCGCGACGCCTCGGCCACCGGCTCCTCCTGCTCATCGGGCACGGGGTCAGTCTTTCACCCAGGCGCCCCGGCTCATCACCTCGCGGGGCCGCAGGTCGGCGTCCAGCACCACCAGGTCGGCGGCCAGGCCCTCGGCGATCCGGCCGGTCTCCCCGGCCAGCCCCAGCAGCTCGGCGGGCCTCGCCGACGTGGCGCGCACCGCCTCCACCACGTCCAGCCCGCAGCCGGTCACCGCGTTGCGGAACGCCGCGTCCATGGTCAGCGTGCTGCCCGCGAGCGAACCGCCGCCCGCCAGCGTCGGCACGCCGTCCACCACGCGCACCTCCAGCCCGCCGATGTCGTACACGCCGTCGCCGACGCCCGCCGCCGCGATCGCGTCCGTGACCAGCACCGTCCGCCCCGCCCCGGCGTGCCGCGCGGCCAGCCGCACGGTCGTCGGGTGCAGGTGCACCAGGTCGCAGATCAGCTCGACGGTCACCCGCTCGTCGTCCAGCAGCGCGCCGATCGGGCCCGGCTCGCGGTGGTGCAGCGGGCGCATCCCGTTGAACAGGTGCGTCGCGACCGTCGCGCCCGCGTCCACGGCGGGCCGCACCTGCGCCTCGGTGGCGTCGGTGTGCCCGATCGCGGCGATCGCGCCGCTGTCCACCAGGCGCCGCACCGCGTCCACGGCGTGCTCCAGCTCCGGCGCCACCGTCACCATCCGCACCGCGCCCCTGCCCGCGCGCAGCAGCGCGTCCAGCGAGCCCCGGTCCGGGGGGCACAGGATCGCCGGGTCGTGCGCGCCGCAGCGCGCCGCCGACAGGAACGGCCCCTCCAGGTGCACGCCCGCGACCACGCCGTCGTCCACCAGCTCGGCCAGCGCGGCGACCTGCCCGGCCAGCTCCGGCACCGGCCGGGACACCAGGCTGGCGAGCATCGTCGTCGTGCCGCGCCTGCGGTGCGCGTCGGCGGCCTTGCGCACCTTGTCCGGGTCCCCGCTGGTGAACGCCTCACCGCCGCCCCCGTGGCAGTGGATGTCGATGAAGCCGGGCACCAGCAGCGCCCCGCCGAGGTCGGTCACCGGGCCCTCGGGAGCGGTCCCGGAGCCCACCGCCGCGATCCGGCCGTCCCGGACCGCCACCCACCCGTCGTCGAGCACCCCGTCCGGCGTGACGACCCGACCTCCCGCCAGGGTCACGTCCACCGGTCCACCCCACGTGCTCATGTCTCCTCCAGCATGTCGATGGCCAGCAGCGCGGCCCCGAGGCGTCCCGCCCCGTCGCCCAGCTCCGCCAGCCGCAGTTCCGGGAGCCGCTGGAACGAGGCGAGCTCGTCCAGCCGCCCCCGCAGGGGGTCGGTGAGCAGCGGACCGGCCAGCGCCAGCCCGCCGCCCAGCACCACCAGCTCAGGGCCGAGCAGCGCGGCCACCAGCAGGATGCCCCTGGCCAGGGCGTCCACCGCCTCGCGCCACACCGCCGCCGCGGCGGGATCGCCCGCCCGGAGGAGCGCGGCCACGTCGGCGGCCCCCGCGACCGCGCGCCCGGTCAGGGAGGAGTACCGCCTGGCGATGGCCGCCGACGACGCCCGCGCCTCGACGCACCCGGTCTGCCCGCACCCGCACGGGTCGCCGTGCCCGACGTCCACGTGCCCGACCTCGCCGGGCAGGGCCCGCACCCGGCCGTCCACGACCAGCGCGGCGGCGATGCCGGTGCCGATGGGCAGCACGACGGCGTTGCGCGAGCCCCTGGCCGCGCCGAGGCGCAGCTCGGCGAGACCGCCCGCGCGCACGTCGTGGCCGAAGGCGACCGGGAGGCCCGCGGCCGAGGCGACCTCGGCGGCGAAGGGGAAGTCGCGCCAGCCGAGGTTGGCGGAGTAGACGCCCGTGCCGCTCGCCTCGTCCACCAGACCGGGGACGACCAGGCCGATCGCGGCGGGGGCCTCGGCGCCGCGCAAGCGCTTGCCCAGGGTGACGACCTCGGCCACGACGGCGCGCGCGGTCGCCTCGCCGGTGTCGCGGCGCGGCGTGGGGACGCGCAGCTCGCGCACCGGTCGGGCTCCCTCGGGGGAGGCCTCGACCAGCGCGGCTTTCGTCTCGGTGCCGCCGACGTCGACGGCGATCACGTGCTGGGTTCGCGCCACGGGGACCGATACTGCGCCATGCACCCGTCATTGGTCTATACCAAGTTCCGTTTTGGGAGCACGGTCGCGCCCACTGGGACGGAACGGCCGAACGGGTGGCGGCCCCGACCGCCCCCGCGCGTCAAAGGGCCCCCGCGCTGGCGCGCGGGGGCCCGGTGTCCGTGCGGGCTGCCTAGTTGCTGGCCATGATCTTCTGCAGCGCGTCCAGCGCCCGGCTGGCGGTGGACTTCACCGTGCCCTTGGAGATGCCGGTGGCCTCCGCGATCTCGGCCTCCGACAGGTCGCCGTAGTACCGCAGCACCAGCACCTCGCGCTGCCTCGGCGGCAGCTGCGACAGGGCGGCCACGACCGCCTGGTGCTCCGCCGTCAGCATCGCCAGGCTCTCCGCCGAGCGGGCGTTCGCCACGTGCGGCGGGGTGTAGTCGCGCGCGGTCTTGCGGCGGCGCAGGACGCTGCGCGAGCCGTTCACCACGGCGGTGCGCAGGTAGCCGACCGCCGCCTGGGCGTCGCGCAGGTTCGACCAGTTGCGGTGCAGGCCGGTGAACGCCTCCTGCACCACGTCCTCCGCCGTGGCGGGCTCGTCGACCAGCAGCAGCGCCAGCCGGATGAGCCGCATCCGGTGCTGGCGGTACAGGTCCTCGAGTGTCAGCGGGCCTGTTGGCGCGGGCGCGATCCCGTCCTGGATGCGCAGGTTCGTCAGAGTGTCCTGTACGCGCGCGACACCGCCGCTGTTCTGTCCGGGACCGACCACGGCGCAGACGTTACCCCGTGCCGGGGTAGCTTCGGCGGGCGTACGGAACATGCGGAGGGCGGAATGGCGAGGTTCGCGGTCGAGCTGGTCTACGGCGACGACGAGGCCAAGCGGCTTGAGGTGCGCCCGGCGCACCGCGTCTACCTGCGGGAGCTCCAGGAGCGCGGGGTGCTGCTCGCGGCAGGCCCCTACGCGGACGAGACCGGCGCGCTGCTGGTCTACGAGGCCGCCGACGAGGACGAGCTGCGCGCGCTGCTCGACGCCGACCCGTACGCCCCCGCGGGCGTGGTCGCCGAGATCCGCGTGCACGAGTGGAAGGCGCTCCTGGGCAGCTGGGTCACCGGCGCCTGAGCCCCGGTCCCGGCGGGCGCGTCACTCCCGAGCGCCCGCCGCGGCCCCGCCCGGCCCCACCAGGCCCGAGCTGTCCGCCTCGGCCATCAGCCGGTCGGCCTCGGCCATCCGGCCCGCCGAGCGGCGCGTCACCAGCCCCGGCAGCGCGCCCCTGACCAGCTTCGCCACCGCCACCCAGCGCGGCGCGTGCACCGAGGCCGACCGCCTGGCCACCGCGCGCACCAGCGCCTTCCCGGCCGCCTCCACCGAGTGCACCCGCCCGGCCGGACCGGGCAGCGAGCGGCGCAGCGGCCCCACCACCGGGTGCTCGTGCACCCCGTCCACCATGTCGGTCGACACCCACGAGAAGTACGCGACCCCGACGTCCACGCCCAGGTGCCGCACCTCCGCGCGCAGGCTGTCCGCGAACGCCTCGCAGCCCGCCTTGGCCGCCGAGTACGCCGCGTTGCCCGGCACGTGCGCGATCGCCGCGAGCGAGGACACCACCAGGCAGTAGCCCCGGCTCTCCACCAGGTGCGGCAGGCAGGCCCGGACGGTGCGCCACACCCCGAGCAGGTTCACCTCGATCACCCGCTCGAACACCCCAGGGTCCATCGACCGGGCGAACCCGGCCGCCGCGACCCCGGCGTTGGCGATCACCGCGTCCAACCGCCCGTAGTGCGCCACCGCGGCGTCCACGGCCGCCCGCAGCGCCTCGGCGTCGGTCACGTCCGCCTCCCACGCCTGGCCGCCGCACTCGCGGGCGACCTCGCGCAGCAGCTCCCCCTCCAGGCCCACCAGCGCGACCCGCGCCCCGCGCGCGGCGAGCCGCCTCGCGGTGTCGGCGCCGATCCCCCTGGCCGCGCCGGTGATCAGCACGACCCGGTCGGCGACCCCCTTGCCGCCCCTACCCGCGACGTTCCCGGAGACGACCACAGCGACCTCCTCGAACAGGTGAACGAGGAGGCCACCGTAGCCCGGTTCAACCGCCGTTAGCTACTGGCGAGTTAAACATCGCTGGCGGCGCTCAGCCGCGCGACCTCCTCGGCCGACAGGTCCAGGGTCAGGGCGGGCAGCAGCTGCTCCAGCTGCTCCACCGTGCGGGCGCTCGCGATCGGCGCGGCCACGGTCGGCTGCGCGGCCAGCCACGCCAGCGCCACCGCCGACTGCGACACCCCGCGCGCGTCCGCGACCTCGTCCAGCGCCGCCAGCACCGCCAGCCCGCGCTCGTCCAGGTACCGGGACGCGCCCGCCGCGCGCACGCTCTCCACCTCGACACCCGGCCGGTACTTGCCGGACAGGAAGCCCGACGCCAGCGAGGAGTACGGCAGCGACGGCAGCCCCAGCTCGGTCAGCGCGGGCGCCAGGTCGCGCTCGTACTCGCCCCGCTCCACCAGGTTGTACCTCGGCTGGAGCGCGACGAACCCGGCGAAGCCCTCCCGCTCGGCGATCGCCGCGGCCTCGCGCAGCCGGTCGCCGGAGAAGTTCGACGCGGCGGCGTAGCGGACCTTGCCCGCCCGCACCAGCCGGTCGTAGGCGGCCAGCGTCTCCACCAGCGGGGTCTCCGGGTCGTCCCGGTGCGCGTAGTACAGGTCGATCTGCTCCACGCCGAGCCTGCGCAGCGAGCCCTCGACGGCCTTCTCGATCGTCTCGCCCCGCTGGTTGTCCAGGCCCTCCAGCATCCCGACCTTCGTGGCGATCACCACGTCGTCCCGGCGACCGCGCTTGGCCAGCCAGGAGCCCAGCACGGTCTCGGACTCGCCGCCGGAGTGGCCGGGCGCCCAGGACGAGTAGACGTCGGCGGTGTCCACGAAGTTGCCGCCCGCCTCGGTGAACGCGTCCAGCACGGCGTGGGAGGCGGCCTCGTCCGCGCTCCACCCGAACACGTTGCCGCCCAGGTTGAGGCGCGAGACGTCGAGGTCGGTGGTGCCCAGTTTCGTCATGGACCCGACGCTAACCCCGCCCACCGCCGACGCGCCCGCCCGCGGCGGCCGGGTGCGACGTTCCGAACAGAGCGCGGGAGGCGGGAATAGCCGCACGGCTCCCCGACCGGACCGCCGGCCGGGGACCCGCCCGCCTTCCGTCAGGGCGTCACGGCGTGACCTCGACGCCCTTCCAGAACGCCACGTGGTTCTTGATGTTCGCCGCCGCCTCCAGCGGTTCCGCGTAGTACCAGGCGGCGTCCACGTTGTCCTCGCCGTTGACGTGGAGCGTGTAGTAGTTGGCAGTCCCCTTCCAGTGGCACACGGACGTGGTGTCCGAGGGCCGCAGGAACAGGGCGTGCACCGAATCGACCGGGAAGTAGTGGTTTCCCTCCACCACCTGGGTCTGGTCGCTCTCGGCGATGATCTCGCCGTTCCACCGTGCGATCGCCATGGGACCCACTATGCCGGTGATCATCATCTTCCGCTGAGCGGTGGTCGTAGGATCAACCGCGACAACGGTGTTCGGGCTCTGAGGAGGACCTACCGATGCCCATCGCAACTCCCGAGGTCTACGCCGAGATGCTTGACCGCGCCAAGGCGAACTCCTTCGCCTACCCCGCGATCAACGTGACCTCGTCCGAGACCCTGAACGCGGCCCTGCGAGGTTTCGCGGAGGCCGAGAGCGACGGGATCATCCAGGTCTCGACCGGCGGGGCCGAGTTCGCCTCGGGCACCAAGGTCAAGGACATGGTCACCGGCGCCGTCGCGCTGGCGGAGTTCGCGCACGTGGTCGCCGACAAGTACCCGGTGAACGTCGCGCTGCACACCGACCACTGCCCCAAGGACAAGCTGGACGGCTACGTCCGCCCGCTGATCGCGATCAGCCAGGAGCGCGTCGACAAGGGCCTCAACCCGCTGTTCCAGTCCCACATGTGGGACGGCTCCGCGGTGCCGCTCGACGAGAACCTGGAGATCGCGGCCGACCTGCTCGACCTGGCCGCCAAGGCCCGCATCATCCTCGAGATCGAGGTCGGCGTGGTCGGCGGCGAGGAGGACGGCGTCGACAACGAGATCAACGACAAGCTGTACACCACGCCCGAGGACTACCTGAAGACCGTCGCCGCCCTCGGCGCGGGCGAGAAGGGCCGCTACCTCGTGGCGGCGACCTTCGGCAACGTGCACGGCGTCTACAAGCCGGGCAACGTCAAGCTGCGCCCCGAGATCCTCAAGCAGGGCCAGGACGTGGTGGCCGAGAAGCTGGGCCTCCCGGCCGGCTCCAAGCCGTTCGACCTCGTCTTCCACGGCGGCTCCGGCTCGCTGCTGGAGGAGATCCACGAGGCGGTGTCCTACGGCGTCATCAAGATGAACATCGACACCGACACCCAGTACGCGTTCACCCGCCCGATCGTCGGCCACATGTTCGGCAACTACGACGGCGTGCTCAAGGTGGACGGCGAGGTCGGCAACAAGAAGGCGTACGACCCGCGCAGCTACCTCAAGGCCGCCGAGCAGGGCATGGCCGCCCGCATCGCCCAGGCGTGCGAGCACCTCAAGTCCTCCGGCCGGATGATCGCGGGCTGACCGTCCCGATCGGACGGTCGCGGCGCCCCCGGCACCGGGGGAGGCCGAAGACCGGGCAGAAGAGTGAGGCCCCTCACGGTCCGACGCGACCGGAGGGGCCTCACCCCTGTTCCGGGCCTTTCCGCACATCGCACGATGGGGTGGCGGACGTTGCCCCGCGTGGCGCGGACCGGCAGGGTTGCCCCGCCGGGAGCCACCCGGCCCGTTCGAGGAGTGGGGTGCTGGGCGTGCGCGTGAAGATCGTCGCCGGGGTGCTGGTGTCCGCCATGGTGTTGGCGGCGGTCGCCGCGGCGGCGGGGATGTTCCTAAGCTAGGCGACCATGAGCCTGAACGAGAACCTGCTCGGCCCCGAGCCGACGCTGCTGCCCGAGCGCCCCGAGGCGCAGGCCGCCGTCGACTCCGGGATCGCCCCGGTCGAGGTCGTCCGGGCCTACCCGGACCTCAGCGAGGCGTGGGCGCTGCTCGCCGAGACGGCGCTGGACGACGACGACCCGGTGGCCGCGTACGCCTACGCCCGCACCGGCTACCACCGCGGCCTGGACCAGCTGCGCCGCGCGGGCTGGAAGGGCTTCGGCCCGGTGCCCTTCGCGCACCGCCCGAACCAGGGCTTCCTGCGCTCGCTGGCCGCGCTCTCCCGCGCGGCGGGCGGCATCGGCGAGGTGGCCGAGCAGGACCGCTGCGCGAAGTTCCTGGCCGACAGCGACCCCGCGGCCCCCGCCCAGCTCGGCCTGTAGGCCGGGACCGAACATGGCTGTGCGCGACGAACTGGCGCGCAGGCTGCGCCGGTGGCGGATGACGGCCCTGCCGATCCTCCAGGCAGCGGTGGCCGCGGGCCTGTCCTGGTTCGTGGCGACGCGGCTGGTCGGCCACCCGCACCCGTTCTTCGCGCCCATCGCCGCCGTCGTCTGCCTCGGCGTCTCGCTGGGGCAGCGCCCCCGGCGGGTCGCCGAGCTGGTCGTCGGCGTGTCCGTGGGCGTCGGCATCGGCGACGTCCTGATCTCCCACATCGGCTCCGGCACGTGGCAGATCGCGGTGGCCGTGGTCCTGGCGATGTCCGCCGCCGTCCTCCTGGACGGCGGCGCGGTCATCGCCCTCCAGTCCGCCAACTCGGCGGTCCTGGTGGCGACCCTGCTCCCGCCCAGCGCGGGCGGCGGCTTCGACCGCATGGTCGACGCCCTGGTCGGCGGCGTGGTCGGCCTGGCGGTGACCGCCCTGATCCCCGCGAACCCCCTGACCGTGGCAGACCGCCAGGCCAAGGTGGTCCTGGGCGAACTGGCCACCGCCCTGCGCGGCGTGGCCGCGGCCGTGGCCAAGCGCGACGCGGGCGCCGCAGCCGACGTCCTGGCCAGGCTCCGAGACAGCCAGGAGGCCGTCGACGAGTACCGCTCCGCCCTGAAGACCGGCGGCGAGATCGCCACGATCGCCCCGATCCGCTGGCGCCGCAAGAACGCCCTGCGCCGCTACGGCAGCATCGCCACCCCGGTCGACTACGCCCTGCGCAACACCAGGGTCCTCACCAGACGAGCCCTGGCCGCCCTGCGCGACGACGAACACGTCCCGGAAGTCCTCCCCACGGCCCTGGAGCGCTTCGCGGACGCGGTGGACGTCCTGAGAGCCGAACTGGCCTCGAACGAGGACCCCGTGAAGTCCAGGGCGGCAATCCGCACAGCCGCAGGCGTGATGACCGCAGACCTGGCCGCAGGCGAAGGCTTCTCAACCCAGGTAGTCCTGGCCCAGGCCCGCTCGGTGGCCGTAGACCTCCTCCAGGCAACGGGCCTGACAAGGTCAGAAGCAATGGAATCCCTACCCCCACTGCGAAAACCCTGACCCACCCCCCTCAACCGCTTCGCGGGCTGCGGGGCGAGCGAAGCGAGCCCACGCAGCCCCATTCCCGCGTCCCTCTTCTCCGTTTGGCCTGGCGAAGCCCGAGCGCAGGTGTCAAGACGCCGCCGCACTGCCCGGCAGACTGCCTGGTCAAACGGCGTCTTGACGCCTGTGCTTGCCTGAAAGGAGGCCAAACGGAGAAGAGGGACCCCGCCCACCGCAGGGGTACAACGGGACCACAGGACCAACGGTCACCGGCCGGCAGAGCCTGTGCCCCTCTTTTTTGGAGGTCTGCCCCGCCGGCGAGGCGTGCCCTTCAGCTCTTGACTTTCAGCTCTTGCCCTTCAGCTCTTGCCCTTCAGCCCCCACCTCTCGCCCTCCACCCTCAAAACCAACCCACCACAATGGCCGAATGGCCACCCCCGTGATCCGCCCCGCCCACCCGGAGGACCTTCCCGCCTTAGCCGCGCTGAGGTGGCACTGGACCCTGGAGTCGAGAGGCGCACACCCCTCGTCCCCGCAAGAAGCGTTCACCACCCACTTCACCGCCTGGGCACAAGACCACGCCCAATCGCACCACTGCCTGGTCCTCCTGCGCGACGACCGGATCATCGGCATGGCCTGGCTGGCGCTGGTCCCCCGAGTCCCCCACCCCTTTGCCCCCGACCGCGCCTCCGGCGACCTCCAGTGCGTCTACGTGACACCGGAGGAGCGCAACACCGGCCTGGGCGGAGAGCTGGTCACCGCCGCACTGCGCCTCGCCTCAGAACTGAACCTCGAACGCGTGACCGTGCACTCCAGCGACCGGGCCGTCCCCGCTTACACCCGTTCCGGTTTCACCCTCCACCCGAACCTGCTCCAAGCCGTCCCCGCCCCATAACCCCCACCCCACAACCCCCGCACAACACGAACGCCGCCCCGCGAAACCGCGGGACGGCGTCCGAAAACCTCAGCCCTCACCCGTCATCACGAAGGCAGCTGCGTCCAGTCCACGTTCGCGTGCAGGTCCCGGTTCGGCCGCTCCCGAGCCTGGAACCCGTACGGGTCCCAGTTGTTCGTGTGCCAGGCGTTCTGCAGGTACGTGCTCGGCTTGTTCGGAACCCGCGAAGCAGGCCCCTTGTAGTCCCACAGCGTCACCCGCGCGCCCTGCGCGTTGACCAGGTAGAAGTTCACCCCACCGGCAGTCCAGTCGAACCCGTACTCGTAGTACTGCGTCGAGCTGTTGTACCCGTGGATCGCGGGCACCGAAGCAGGCTGGTTCTCCGCCCCGCCCAGCTGCACGCAGTCGCCGAAGGTCGTCGAGAAGCACGTGGAGATGATCTTCCCCGCCCGCAGGTCGATGACCCGCGAGACCTTCCGCAGCTGGTCGTTGCTCGCGTTGTAGTCCGTCCAGATCGTCAGGTACACGACCTCGGGCTGCGCGCACAGCCACTCGAAGTCGATCTCGTCGTTGTCCGGGAGCCCGTTCCCGTTCCGGTCGGCGTGGTCGCTGCTGTACGTGAACGCCCCGGTCACCACGCCCGCGCGCGGCTGGGAGGCGCAGTCCGCCGACTTCATCCGGGTGCTGAACGTCCCGTACTTGAACTGCTGGTTGCTGGCGATCTCCACGCCACCGCCCGGACTGGGGTTGGCCCCGGACTTCAGGGTCAGCCGCAGCGCCCGCCCGTCGTCCGCGCCGCTGTCGGCGACGGATCCGGTGGCGTTGAGCGAGGTGGTCTTGTGGAAGATCGGCGAGGTGGTCGCGGTCCAGTTCTCCCGCTGCCCGACGGGCGCGGCTGTGGACGTGGCGACGACGAACAGGCCGGCCGAGAGGACGGCGCCCAGGACGGCAGCCCGTCCGGCCGCGCGCTTGGTGATCACGTAGTGCTCCTCGTGCAGGGTCACCGCGCCGGGGTCAGGGAAGGCGCGGCGCTCCGAGGTTATCCGTTCGTGACCGCTTTCGGAGCTGCTCACGCCCCCTATTCCACATCCGCGCGTCCCCGCGCCTCACCCCTCGGGCCGGTTCAGCACGCCCACCAGCAGCGCGTGCACCGCCTCGTGGCTCTTGGGGTCGACCCCGGCCACCGAGCCGCCGGTCACCCCGTACCACTCGTCCGCGCCCTCGTACCGCACCTCCGCCTTGAACTTCCCGTCCGCGCCGACGGTCGTCCGCAGCTCCAGGTCACCGGTGACGACCCCGACCTCGTCGGTCATCACCCCGCCCGGCCCGGCCACGAAGGGGGAAGAGTGGTCCGCCATCAACACCTCCCGAGCATCGTCTGCAACGCAGACTTCTCCGCCGAGTCCACCGTCAAACCCCAGGTGTGCTTCGTCCTGGTCCACATCTTGGCGTACGTGCACCAGTACGAGCTCGACGGCGGCTTCCACTGCGCCGGGTCCTTGTCCCCCTTCGACTGGTTCACGTCGTCCGTCACCGCGATCAGCTGCGGCCCCGACAGGTCGTTGGCGAACGACTGCCGCCGGGCGGTGGTCCAGGTCCGCGCCCCCGACCGCCACGCCTCGGCCAGCGGCACCACGTGGTCGATGTCCACGTCCGACGCCGCGCTCCAGCTCGCCCCGTCGTACGGGCTGACCCAGGTCCCCGAGGTCGCCGCGCAGGCCGAGTCGGTGACCACGTTCACCCCGTCGCGCTTGAGCACCGTCTCGCGCGTGTTGCACGCCCCGGACACGGTGACCCAGTGCGGGAACAGCTCCCGCGAGTAGCCGCTGGAGGTGCCCTCCGCCGCGACCGCGAGCCCGGCCAGCTCGGACAGGGCCGTGCTGGTGCCCGGAATCCCCGGAGGGGCGGCCTGGGCGGTGGGCGCGAGGCCGAGCGCCAGCGCCCCGGCCAGGAGCAGGCGAGTCGAGAACCGCGCGGTTCGATTGACCGTTGACATAATTCCGACCTTCCTGGTGGGAAGCACTCGGAATCACTCTGACGGGCCGCTCCTGGCCTTTCAACGCATTCTGCGTTGCCCGCGGGTTACCAATTCACGGAAATACCCGGAAAATCACTCAGCGCATTCCCCGGACAAGCCTCAGGTCCTCCGTGTGGCGGTACCAGGTCCACTTCGACATCGGCCTCGGGTGCGCGTGGCCGTCCGATTCCACGTGCGCGGGGACGCAGCCGAGCTGGAACGCCCGCCCGGCCGTCGTGGTCGTCCTCTTCCCCAGCAGCCGCCGCTGCACCACCCGCACCACCAGCCCGGCCCCGCCGTCCGGGTCGGGCGTGACCTCCAGCCGGGACGCGGGCCCGCGCAGCACCACGGTGTCGTCGCAGTAGCCGACCCCGCGCACCGGTCCGAGCGAGCCGAGCCCGACCAGCACCCCGCCGACGTCGTCGCGCACCAGCGGCACCCGGTCGGCGTCGCCGGTCCGAGCGAGGTCGAGCGCCCGACCGAGGTCCGTCGGCAGCCCCCACAGCTCCGCGACCTGTGACTTCGGCGACACCGGGGCGTACCCGACGACCACTTCGGCCAACCGTTCGGTGCGCAGAAGGCGCAACGCCACGGCGTTCAGGTCGCCGTCCGTGCCCACGACCACGAGACGGCGGTCGCCCAGGTCAGCGAGCACCGGGTCCACCTCGGTCTTCCCCGGCCGTTCGGAGACCCGCCGCACCTCGAACCCGTCACCGTCCGTGATCAATGGCGACTGCGTGTTTCCGCAGGCCAGCACGATTCCGCGCACCTTCATCTCCTGGTCTACGCTCAACGACCGTCCGTCGACGGCCACGCCGCCGCAGGCCGCCGTCCTTGCCCGTTGCAACCGCTTGGAGTTTCACATGCCGGCCGTAGTGCTGATCGGTGCCCAGTGGGGCGATGAGGGCAAGGGCAAGGCGACCGACCTGCTCGGCGAGCGCGTCCAGTGGGTCGTGCGCTACCAGGGCGGCAACAACGCGGGCCACACCGTGGTGCTGCCCGACGGCAAGAAGTTCGCCCTGCACCTGATCCCGTCCGGCATCCTCACGCCCGGCGTGACCAGCGTGATCGGCAACGGCGTCGTGGTCGACCCCGCCGTGCTGCTGGAGGAGCTGGGCGGGCTCGACGAGCGCGGCGTGGACACCAGCAAGCTGCTGGTCTCCGCCGACGCGCACCTGATCATGCCGTACCACGTGGCCATCGATAAGGTCACCGAGCGCTACCTGGGCAAGGCCAAGATCGGCACCACCGGTCGCGGCATCGGCCCCTGCTACCAGGACAAGATCGCCCGCGTCGGCGTGCGCGCGCAGGACCTGCTGGACGAGAAGATCCTGCGGCAGAAGGTCGAGGCCGCCCTGGACTTCAAGAACCAGGTGCTGGTCAAGGTCTACAACCGCAAGGCGCTCGACCCCGACCAGGTCGTCGACTCCGTCCTGGAGCACGGCAGCAGGTTCGCGAACCGCATCGCGGACACCCGCCTGCTGCTCAACCAGGCGCTGGAGCGCGACGAGATCGTGCTGCTGGAGGGCTCGCAGGGCACCCTGCTCGACGTCGACCACGGCACCTACCCGTTCGTGACCTCGTCGAACCCGACCTCGGGCGGCGCGAGCGCCGGCTCGGGCATCGGCCCCAGCCGGATCACCACCGTGATCGGCATCCTGAAGGCGTACACCACCCGCGTCGGCTCCGGCCCGTTCCCGACCGAGCTGAACGACGACATGGGCGAGCTGCTGCGCAAGAACGGCGGCGAGTTCGGCGTCACCACCGGCCGCTCCCGCCGCACCGGCTGGTTCGACGCCGTGATCGCCCGCTACGCCACCCGCGTCAACGGCATCACCGACTTCTTCCTCACCAAGCTGGACGTGCTCTCCGGCCTGGAGACGATCCCGGTCTGCGTCGGCTACGACGTGGACGGCACCCGCGTCGAGGACATGCCGATGACGCAGACCGACGTGCACCACGCCGTCCCGGTGTACGAGGAGCTGCCCGGCTGGTCCGAGGACATCAGCGGCTGCCGCACCTTCGAGGAGCTGCCCGCCAACGCCCGCGCCTACGTCGAGCACCTGGAGTCGATCTCCGGCGCCCGGATCTCGGCCATCGGCGTCGGCCCCGGCCGCGACCAGACGATCGTGCGCCACGACATGCTCGCCTGATCGACCATTTCCGCGCCGCCTGGAAAAGCCTCGGGAAACCGGGGCTTTTCTAGCATTCGGGAACGATTGACGCGCTCCCCGGCGCGTCGTGACACTCCAGTGCCATGAGCCCGACCGTCGCACTGCACTGGTTCCTGCCGACCACCGGGGACGGTCGGACGATCATCGAGCGGTTCCACGCCAACCGCACCCTCGGCGACGCCGCCCAGCGGCAGCCGGACGTCGACTACCTCGCCGCCGTCGCGCAGGCCGCCGAGCGCAACGGGTTCGAGGGGGTGCTCACCCCCACCGGAACCTGGTGCGAGGACGCCTGGCTGACCACCGCCGCGCTGCTCGCCCGCACCAGCACGCTCAAGTTCCTGGTCGCGTTCCGCCCCGGCGTGCTGTCCCCGACGCTCGCCGCCCAGATGGCGGGCACCTACCAGCGGATCTCGCGGGGCAGGCTGCTGCTCAACGTCGTCACCGGCGGCGACGAGGTCGAGCAGCGCCGGTTCGGCGACTGGCTCGACCACGACCGGCGGTACGCGCGCACCGCCGAGTTCCTGCGGGTGCTGCGCGGGGTGTGGTCCGGGACGCCGTTCACCTTCGAGGGCGAGCACTACCGGCTGGAGGGCGCGACCGCGATCGCCCCGCCGGACCCGCTGCCCCCGGTGTACTTCGGCGGCTCGTCCGACGCCGCGCTGCCGGTCGCGGCCGAGCACGCCGACGTGTACCTGACCTGGGGGGAGCCGCCCGCGCAGGTCGCCGAGAAGATCGAGCGGGTGCGCGCGCTGGCGGGCGGGCGGCCGATCCGGTTCGGGGTGCGGCTGCACACGATCAGCCGGGACACCGCCGCCGAGGCGTGGGCCGAGGCGGGGCGGCTGCTCGACGCGCTCGACCCCGAGCAGGTGCGGCGGGCCCAGGAGCAGCTGCGGACCAGCCAGTCCGTGGGGCAGCAGCGGATGCTCGCGCTGCACGGCGGCGACCTCGGCAAGGGGGTGCGCGGGCTGGAGGTGCACCCCGGCCTGTGGGCGGGCGTCGGGCTGGTGCGCGGTGGCGCGGGCACGGCCATGGTGGGCAGCCACTCGGACGTGGCCGACCTGGTCGAGGAGTACCACGCGGTCGGGGTGGACGAGTTCGTGCTGTCCGGCTACCCGCACCTGGAGGAGGCGTACTGGTTCGGCGAGGGCGTGCGCCCGCTGCTGCGGCAGCGCGGGCTGCTCGCGCCCGAGACCACCGCGCGGCGCGCGGGGGCGCTCACCGCCGCCGGGTAGACCTCGGGGCCGGTTCGCAGGGGACCGGTCCCGGTGCAGGGAGGGGGCCCGCCTGCGCGTTCCCGCAGGCGGGCCCTTCCGCTCCAGCACAGCGCCCGGCACCCGGCACCGGCACCCGGCGCCGGTGCCCGGCTCTCCGCCTCGCTGCTCTCCGCCTCGCGGTCCTCAGCGCCCGCGCACGGCCTCCACCGCGGTGTCCGGGTTGTCGGCGAACACCCCGTCGACCCCGGTGGCCAGGAACCGCGCGTACTCCTCGAACGCCCGCCCGTACGCGGCCGGGTCGGTCGACGAGCGGTGGTCGGCGGGCAGGAACGCGTTCTCGTTGCGGAACGTCCACACGTGCACCAGCAGCCCGCGCGCGTGCGCGTCCCGCACCACCGGCGTCTCCGGCAGCAGGAACCCGCCCGCGTCCCTGGGCAGCACCACGTCCTTGGCCAGCCCCACCCCGGACGCGTACCGCCCGACCTCCTCCAGCCCGGCGGGCGTCACCAGGTCGCGGTAGGTGCGCGGGTCACCTGCCTGCACGAAGTCGTACGGCGCGCCCGACGCGTTCACCAGCTGCACCAGCGGCACCCGCAGCGACCGGCTGAGCGCCTTCAGGTTCGCCACCTCGAACGACTGCACGAACACCTTCGCGCCGCGCCTGTTCAGCCCGTTGCGCTCCAGCACCCGCACCAGCGCGGGCTCCAGCGGCAGCCCGATGTCCCGGAAGTAGGTGGGGTGCTTGGTCTCCGGGTAGATCCCGATCTCCCGGCCCAGCTCGCGGCCCAGCCTCCGGGTCAGGTCCACGACCTCCTGGAAGGTCGGGATCTCGTACCGGCCGTCGTAGAGGGTGTTGCGCGGTCGCACCTCCGGGATGCGCTCCTTCGCCCGCAGCACCTTCAGCTCGGCCAGGGTGAAGTCCTCGGTGAACCAGCCGGTGACCGCGACCCCGTCCACCGACTTGGTGGTCCGCCGACCGGCGAACTCCGGGCGGGCGGCCACGTCCGTGGTACCGCCGATCTCGTTCTCGTGCCTGGCGACGAGCTGCCCGTCCTTCGTGGGCACCAGGTCCGGCTCGACGTAGTCGGCGCCCATCCGCGCGGCCAGCTCGTACGCGGCCAGCGTGTGCTCCGGCCGGTGCCCGGACGCGCCCCGGTGCCCGATCACGACCACCCGCTCGCCCCGCTGCTCCGGCGCCACCTCCGGTTCCGCCGCGGCCGAGGGCGCCAGGCCCACCGCCGCGAGCGCCACCAGCGCCACCCCTGCCAACCGACTCCGCACCATCGAGGCCTCCTCGGTGAGTGAGCACAACGCGCAGGGCAGCATCGTCGCGCTCCGCGACGATCCCGTCACGGAACGGCCAACCGGGGGCGGCGGACCGGTGAACGATCCCCGGCGCGGGATTAACAGTCCCTTGAGGCGGTCGCCCTGTCGCTGTGACCGGGAGCACAACTAGCGTTCCCTGCACGACCGGCGCGGCAGGAGAGGGGCGTGGACCAGATGAAAGAGCCAAATCAGCTGAGCCGCAGCAGAGGGTTGCGGTGCAGCGGTCGGTGGTTTCGCACTGCTGCGCAGCGCGGGTGCACGTGAGCGGCTCCACCGACCATCACGGCAAGACGGCCGAGCAGGCCGCCGAACGCCCCCCGGACGAACGTCCCCCGGACGTCGCGGACCTGATCGCCGAGCACGACGAGGAGTTGCCCGCCCGGTCGCTGTCCCGCCGCTGGGACCGCGCGGTCTGGCTGGTCTGCCTGGCCACCGCGCTGCTCGTGCTCAAGCAGGTGTTCCTGCCGTTCAGCAAGGGCAACCAGTTCTACCTCGTGCTGTTCCTCGGCGTGACCCTGCCGCTGGTGTTCCTCTGCTACCGCCCCGGAAGACCCGCCGCGTCCCGCGCCGAGCGCGACGACCCCGCCCCCCTGGACCGGGCGCTGTCGCTGCTGGCCCTGCTGGTCGGCCTCTACCCGCTGCTCGGCGGCTTCGACTCGTTCCTCGACCGCCAGGGCCAGCTCACCACCCTCGACGTCGCCGCGGGCGCGGCCCTGCTGCTGCTCGTGCTGGAGGCCGCCCGCCGCACCACCGGCTGGGTGCTGCCCTCGGTGTGCGTCGCCTTCACCGCCTTCGCCTACTACGGCGGCTACCTGCCGCCCGACTGGGCGATCTCGCACGCGGGCGTGGACTTCAGCCAGATCATCAACGGCTTCTACAACGACGCCACCGGCTTCTACGGAACCCCGCTCGACGTCGCCGCGACCTACATCGTGCTGTTCACCCTCTACGGCGCGGTGCTCAACACCTCCGGCGCGGGCGCGTTCTTCGTGGACCTGAGCTTCGCCGCGTTCCGCCGCTCCCGCACCGCGCCCGGCCGCACCGCCGCCACCGCCGGGTTCCTGCTCGGCACGGTCTCCGGCTCCGGCACCGCGACCACCGTCAGCCTCGGCGCGGTCACCTGGCCGGTGCTGAAGAAGGCCGGCTACCCCAGGGAGAGCGCGGGCGGCCTGCTCGCCGCGTCCGGCATCGGCGCCATCCTGTCCCCGCCGACCCTCGGCGCCGCCGCGTTCATCATCGCCGAGTACCTGGAGGCCTCCTACCTGGAGGTCCTGCTCTGGGCGACGCTGCCGACGCTGCTCTACTACCTCGGCATCGCGCTGGCCGTGGAGATCGACGCCCGCCGGTTCGGGGCGGGGCCCGTCGAGGTCGGCACGCCCGGCGCGTGGGCCGTGCTGCGGCGCGGCGGGCACCACCTGCTGTCGCTGTTCGTGATCGTGGCGTTCCTGGCGCTGGACGTCCCGGTGCAGCCCGCCGTCGTCTACGCCACCGCCATCGCCGCGCTGTTCGCGCTGGTCGGTCGGCGGCACGACGTGCGCGGCTGGGCCCGGTCGCTGGTCGACTCGCTGGCCACCGGGGTGCGCGCGGCCCTGCCGGTGATCGCGGTGTGCGCGGCGGCGGGCGTGATCACCTCCACCATCACCAAGACCGGGCTCGGGCAGGCGCTGGCGTCCGCGCTGGTCGACCTGGCGTCCGCGCTCGTGTCGCACCCGACCGCCGTGCTGGCGCTCACCGCCGCGCTCGCGGCCGTCGCGGTGAGCGTGCTCGGGCTGGCCGTGCCGGTGACCGCGTCGTTCATCATCTCGTGGGTCGTCATCGGGCCCGCGCTGGTCGAGCTCGGCGTGGACCGGCCGGAGACGGCGATGTTCATCTTCTACTACGCGGTGCTGTCCGAGGTGACCCCGCCGACCGCGCTCGCCGCCGTCGCCGCGGCGGCCATCACCGGCGGCGACGTCGTGAAGACCATGTGGCGCACCTGGAAGTACACGCTGCCCGCGTTCCTGGTGCCGCTGGCGTTCGTGCTCACCGACCACGGGTCCGCGCTGCTGCTGCGCGCGCCGGTCGGCGAGGTGCTGTGGGTGTTCGCCGCGTCCGCCCTCGGGGTGGCCGCGCTCGCCGCCACCACCGGCGGCTGGATCTTCCGCGAGGCGGGACCGGTGGAGCGCGCGCTGTGCGCGCTGGCCGCGCTCGCCCTGCTGTACCTGGAACCGGTCGTCGTGGCGGTGGGCGTCGGCCTGCTCGCGCTCGCGGTGGCCGTCCACCTGCTGAGGAGGAGTCATGCGTAGCTGGGTCGTGCGGGCCGCCGTCGGCGTGCTCGCGGTGGGACTGCTGGCGTCGGGGTGCGGGGGCAAGCGCACGCCGACCGGGGGCGCGTCCGGCGGGTCCGGGGCGTGCGAGGCGTCGGCCGGGCGGATCACGATCGCCACCGGCAACTCCGGCGGCGTGTACTACGTGGTCGGCGGCGCGCTGGCGAAGCTGGTCAGCGACCGCACGCCGCTCAAGGCCACCGCGGCCGAGACGGGCGCGTCGGTGCAGAACGTGAAGCAGCTCGTCGCGGGCGACTACGACGTGGCGTTCTCGCTCGCCGACACCGCCGCCGACGCCGTCCGGGGCACCGGGAGCTTCGACGGGCAGCCGCAGGAGGTGGCCGCGCTGACCAGGCTGTACCCGAACTACACGCAGGTGCTGGTGCGCGCGGACAGCGGCATCTCGTCGATCGCGGACATGCGCGGCAAGCGGATCTCCACCGGGTCGCCCGGCTCCGGCACCGAGGTCATCGCGCGCCGGCTGCTGGAGGCGGCGGGCCTCGACCCGGACGCCGACGTGCAGGCGCAGCGGCTGGACCTGGCCAAGACCGCCGACGGGATGAAGGACGGGAACCTGGACGGGCTGGTGTGGTCCGGCGGGCTGCCCACCGCGCAGATCACCGACATCACCACCTCGCTCGGCGACCGGGTGAAGGTGCTCGACGTCACCGACCTGCTGGACGAGCTGAAGGAGGTCAGCCCGGTGTACGACCGGGGGATCATCCCGGCGGCCACCTACGAGCAGCCCACCGACGTCGGCGCGGTGGTCGTGCCGAACGTGCTGCTGGTCCGCGAGGACTTCCCGAGGGGCGACGCGTGCGCCCTCACCGAGTTGATCTTCTCGGGGAAGTCGCAGCTGGAGGCGGCCCACCCGGCGGCCCGCGACGTGGACCGCGCTCTCGCCGCGCAGACGGACCCGGTGCCGCTGCACCCCGGATCGCGGGACGCACTGGGCGGGTGAGCACCCCCGTCATCTAGGCTGGCCCACCGTGCGTGTCCTGGTCATCGGGTCTGGCGCCCGTGAACATGCCCTAGTCCTCGCCCTGTCGCGCGACCCGCAGGTCAGCGCGCTGGCCTGCGCCCCCGGCAACGCCGGGATCGCGGGAGCGGCGGAGATCCTCGGGCTCGACGTGTCCGACACCGGGGCGGTCACCGCCCTGGTGCAGGAGTGGAACGCCGACCTCGTCGTGGTCGGGCCGGAGCAGCCGCTCGTCGGGGGTGCCGCGGACGCCGTCCGCGCGCTCGGCGTGCCCTGCTTCGGCCCGTCCGCGTCGGCGGCCCGGATCGAGGGGTCCAAGGCCTTCGCGAAGGACGTCATGGCCGCCGCGGGGGTGCCGACGGCGACCTCCGAGGTGGTCGACAACCCGGCCCGCCTCGACGCGGCCCTGACCCGCTTCGGCCCCCGCTGGGTGGTGAAGGACGACGGTCTGGCCGCGGGCAAGGGCGTGGTCGTCACCTCGGACCGCGCGGTGGCCAGGGCCCACGCGATGACCCTCCTCGACGGCGGCCACCCGGTCCTGCTGGAGAGCTTCCTCGACGGCCCCGAGGTGTCCCTGTTCTGCCTGGTCGACGGCGCCACCGTGGTGCCGCTCCAGCCCGCGCAGGACTTCAAGCGCGTCGGAGACGGCGACGCGGGCCCCAACACCGGCGGCATGGGCGCCTACTCGCCGCTGCCGTGGGCCCCGGAGGGCCTGGTGGACACGATCGTGCGCACCTGCGTGCAGCCGGTCGTGGACGAGCTGGCCCGCAGGGGCGCGCCGTTCACCGGCCTGCTCTACGCGGGCCTCGCCCTGACCGCAACCGGCCCCCAGGTGATCGAGTTCAACTGCCGCTTCGGCGACCCGGAGACCCAGGTCGTCCTGCCGCTGCTGCGCACCCCGCTCGCCGGGCTGTTCCTGGCGGCGGCGACCGGCGCGCTCGGCGAGCAGCCGGAGCTGGACTGGGAGGACGGCTACGCGGTGACCGTCGTGGTCGCCGCAGAGGGCTACCCCGGCAGGCCGCGCACCGGCGACGTGATCGGCGGGGCGGACGCGGAGGGCGTGCTGCACGCAGGCACGAGGCGCCGCGACGACGGGGCCGTGGTGTCGTCGGGCGGGCGGGTGCTGTCGGTGGTCGGCACGGGGAAGACCCTGGCGGACGCGCGGGCGGCGGCGTACGAGCGGGTGGACCTGGTGCACCTGACCGGGTCGCACCACCGCACGGACATCGCCCAGCGGGCGGTGGAGGGCGGGATCATCGTCCCGTCGTAGGGGCGATCGGGATCTTGTGGCGGGGGCCGCGTCCTTGGGGGGCGCGGTCCCCGTTTTTTGTTCCGCCGCCGGTCGGCGGGCTCGCGCTGCGGGGGCGCTCCCGACGGGGCCGGACCCGCAGGTCAGGGCTCGCGCGCTGGGCCGTTCGGGCGAGCGGGGGAACCACGACGTGCCCGTCCGCGTCGAATCCCAGGCTCAGCTCAGGCCCGCGTTGGTAGCCTGCCAGTTGGGACCGTCCTGTTACCAACCGTGCCGGGGAGGGTGTGGTGGAGGAGAAATCCCTGCTGGGAGTGGCTGCGCTCGCTGGGGGTGCTGTGGGTGGCGCTGCTACGGCTTTCTTTGCCGCCAACAAGCGCCTGGGAGAGATCATGGACAACGCCTCTAGCGCGGGGGCGCAGGAGTTCAGAGTCAGCCCGGAGACGGTCCTCAAGGCCGTGCGGACGATCAGCGAGCAGCGGAGAGCCCTGGGCGACAAGCACGATGACGCTCGCCGCAAGCTCATGGTCACCGTGTCGGGCGGGCTCGACCCGATCAACCGCAGCGTGGTCCAGGCGTGGAACAACAACCTCGTCATGGACGACGACTCGTACGCCAACCGGATCATGCAGTACACCGAGAGCCTGGATGACCTGCTGGACCAGTTGCGGGCCGCTGCCCAGCAGTACGAGATCACCGAGGAAGAGATCAACAGTGCTTTGGATGGCAAGAGTGCGTCCTGAGGCCCGCCCCGCCCGCTTCGCGCTCCCGCTGATCGGACTCCTGGTGGTGGCCTCCGGGTGCACCGACTCCCAGGGCGGCACGGCGGATCCCGACAGCCGGGACGGTGGTGCGGCGACGTCCCAGGCGACGTCCGCCCCCAAGAAGTCCAACCGGCCCCAGGAGTTCAAGCTGGACGGTCTCGACCCGTGCAAGGCCCTCACCGCCGACCAGATGGCCCAGTTGGGTCTGGCGAGGACGAGAGTCGGGGATCCCACCAGCTTCGCCGAGCTGGAGAACGTCCCGATCTGCGACTACTCGAGCAACACCGGGAAGACGATCACGTACGGGGTCTCGTTCATCACCACCAGGGGTTACGACTACTGGAACGGGAACGGCAATCTCGAGGTCACCCCGACCACCGTCGCGGGGTACGACGCGTCGCTGATGAAGCTCGTGGGCGACAAGGCGTACACGTGCGACGTCGCGGTGGACGTCGCCGATGGGCAGCACCTCCACCTGAGCCACCACGCGGGAAGCGACGCGAACCAGGAAGAGCTGTGCCGGAAGGTGACGTCGGCCGCCGAGATGGTGCTCGACACGCTGCCCTCCTTGAGCTGATGTGAACGCCGTGGTGGGCGTCGCGGACGAGCGGCGCCCACACGTGGACTGCCTCCCCGTCGACGACGGGGGAACACAGGAAGAGCTGTGCCGGAAGGCGGCGACAGGCACCGGAATGGTCCTCGCCACACCGCCGTCCTTGAGGTGAGGGGATTAGGACATGGCTGCTGAGACGCAAGTCGGTGACATCCGCGTTCAGGGGTACGACAACAACGCGCTCGCCGAGATGATCGACAACTTCCGGGGCGGCAACATCGCTGGGCAGTTCTCCCGCGCGTCAACCGCGCTGCGCGATCTGGCCATCCAGCTCGAGGAGACCGACAGCATCCTCGCCCAGGAGCTGGCCAAGCTCCAGATCGACTGGAAGGGCCTCGCCGGTGATGGCGCGGGCAAGGCGCTCACCGTCCAAGCCGAGGGCGCGGGCCAGGGCAGTGAGGCCGGGCAGCAGAACTCCCAGGCCACCGCCGCCCAGGGCGACACCTACAGCGACACCCGCAACAACCTCCCCGAGTCCCAGACCCTCCGGGGCGCCACCGAGAACGGCTTCCTCGACAACGCCGCCGGGTTCTTCGGCTACGAGACCGACCACGCCGCCGAGGTCAAGGCCACCCAGGCCGCCCGCGAGACCGCCATCCGGGGGTTCGAGCAGTACCAGTCGGCGAGCCAGGACGCGCTCGGGCAGTACCAGTCCATGAACAAGCCCCCCACCTACGACGTCACCGCCGTCTCCAGCGCCGCCACCGCCATGCCCTCCGTGCAGCAGTTCTCCGGCGCCCCCGGCGGTCTCGCCGTCGGTGGTTCGGCGCCCGGCGGGCTGGTCGGGGCGCCCGGCGCCGTCGGCGGCGGCTCGGTCACCGGGTTCCCCGGTCTGCCCGGCGGCGGGCTCGTCGGCACGCCCGGCGCCGGCGGCGGCGGGCTCTCGCCGCAGCTGCCCGGTGGCGGGTCGACCGGCATCGCGCCGGTGATCCCCGGACTCGGCACGCCCGGCGCCGGTGGTGGCGGCTCGCTGCTCGGCAAGCTGCCCGGCGGGTCCAACTTCGGGCTCGGGCTGGGGCTCGGGCTGGCGGGCGCCGCCGGGCTCGGGGTCGCGGCCAGCACCGCCCGCGGCGGGCAGGTCGTGCGCGGGGGCGCGGGTGGCGCCGGTGGCGCGGGCGCGCTCACCGGGGACGCCGCCAAGGCCGCGGGCGTCAAGAACTCCGGCCCGGTCACCGGCAAGTCCGCGGGCGTGTCCGCCACGATCGGCGCGATCGACGGCGACGAGCGCCTCGCGCGCGGCGCCGCGGGCAAGGGCGCCCTCGCGGGCAAGGCCGGGGCGGCGTCGATGATGCAGCCCGCCGCCTCCGCCAAGGGCGGCCCCGACGAGGAGGACGGCGAGCACATCCGCAAGTACGGGGTGGACTCGGACGACGTCTTCGGCGACGAGCGCATGGTCGTGCAGTCCGTCATCGGCGACGAACCCGAGGCGAGGTGACCGCTCCCGGCACCGCGGTGCTGTCCACCCTGGAGTTCGACGTCGCCTGGGAGGCCGAGAGGCTCCCCAGGCGCAACGTCGCCCTCGACGTCCCCAGCCCCGGCATCACCCACACCGAGCGCGCCGAGCTCGTGCGCTCGGCGTGGGAGTCGCTGGAGCGCCGCGACCTCGCGTCCCGGCAGCGGGTCAGCCCCGAGCTGGCCGACGCGTTCTCGCTGCTGGCCAACCCGCAGGCCTGCGTGGACATCTGGATCTGGGTCGACGGCCGCAAGATCAAGGGCCTCGCCGCGTCCGCCGGGGACGACGCGGTGCTGGGCGTGGTCGACGGCGACGAGGTGTGGCTCATCCCGTCCCGCGCCACCGCCCTGGCCGAGGCCGCCGTGTCGGTGGCGGGCGAGATGCCCGCCGGGCGCGGCCGTTCCATCAGCCTGCCCAACGACGTGCTCCGCACCGCCTCCACCAAGGCGGGCCCCAGCGCCGAGCGGCTCATCACCGAGCTGGAGCGGCAGGGCGTCCCGCTGCACGAGGCCCAGGAGCTGGCCGCCATGTGCGAGGGCATGGGCACGCGCGGCCAGTTCGGCGCCGAGCGCGCCGCCAAGCGCGGCGAGCCCACGACCAGGGCCAAGCGCGTCGTCGCCTGGCACGACACCCCGTCCGGCCGCTACCTGCACCTGGTGCGCCCCAGCTCGGACGGCCGCGACTGGAGCACGATCACCCCGATCGACAACACCCGCCTCGCCGGGTGCGTCTGGGAGCTGCTCCAGGAGGTCTGACCGGCACGCCCCGAGGCCGCCCCCGCACCCGCGCGGGCGGCCTCGGGCGCGTCCGGGCCCGCCGCGTGGAACCCCGCCCCGCCCCACCGCGTCCTCCGTCGTGTCGATCCACCCACCGGTGACCGCGGCGACGCTCGCGGCCCCGGCCTTCCTGACCGCCTGGCGCAGCCTCGACCTCGGCGCGATGCCGCTCGTCCTGCACGTGCCGGGACCCCCGGCCCCCTGGTCCGACCTGGTCGCGGCCGGCCTGGCCCGCGCCACCGCCCTCGACCCGTGGCTGGCGGGCGCCTGCGCGCTGCTCGCCGCCCCGCCCCGCTCGGTCGACCTGCGCCTGGGCTACGGCAGCACCGCCGTGCGCGCCCTCGCCGCCCCGTCCGGCCCCGGCGCGCTCCGCGCCGTCCTCGCCGACCGCTCGGTCACCCTCGTCGAGCTGCCCTCCCCCGACCTGCCCGCCGCGCTGGCCGCCCTGCTCCCCGCGCACGACCGCGGCCGGATCGGCGCCCCTGGGCTGAGCGGTCGCATCGGGGCCGCCGCGCTCGACCAGGACGGCCGCAGGCGCCGCGCCGGGGACGTCGTCGACTTCCACGGCCCCGTCCACGCCGACGTGCTGCTCGCCCGCGCAGCCGCGCTGCTCAGCGGCCTCGCGTAGGTTGTCGCCATGCTCGGTGTCTCCACCAGGTCGGCCGTCCCCCCGTTCCGCGTGATGGAGGTGCTGTCCGCCGCGGCCGAGCGGCAGCGCGCCAAGGGGGACGTGGTCTCCCTCGCGGCGGGCCAGCCGTCGGGCCGCGCCCCGACCCCGGTGCTGGAGGCCGCCCGCCGCGCCCTGGTCGAGCAGCCCCTCGGCTACACCGAGCAGCTGGGCATCCCGGAGCTGCGCGAGGCCATCGCGGGCCACTACGACCACGAGCACGGCCTGGCCGTCTCCCCGGACGACGTCGTCGTCACCACCGGCTCCTCGGGCGCGTTCCTGCTGGCGTTCCTCGCCGCGTTCGACCCCGGCGACCGGGTCGCGCTGGCCCGCCCCGGCTACCCGGCCTACCGCAACATCCTGCGCGCGCTCGGCTGCGAGGTCGTGGAGCTCCAGTGCGGCCCGGACACCCGCTTCCAGCCCGCGGTCGACATGCTGGAGGGCCTGGACCTGAAGGGCCTGGTGCTGGCCAGCCCCGCGAACCCCACCGGCACGGTGCTGGCCGCGCCGGAGCTGGCCGCCCTCACCGGCTGGTGCGCCGAGCGCGGCGTGCGGCTGGTCAGCGACGAGATCTACCACGGCATCAGCTTCGGCGCGCCGCTCAGCTCCGCCTGGGAGACCTCCCGCGACGCGGTCGTGGTCAACTCCTTCTCCAAGGCGTTCGCGATGACCGGCTGGCGCCTGGGCTGGGCGCTCATGCCGCCGGACCTGCGGGCCGCCGCCGACCGGCTGACCGGCAACTTCACCCTGTGCCCGCCCGCGCTGCCGCAGCACGCCGCCGTCGCCGCGTTCACCCCCGAGTCCCGCGCCGAGATGGCGGGCCTGGTCGAGGGCTACCGGGTGAACCGCGACCTGCTGCTCAAGGGCCTGGCCGACCTCGGCATCACCCGCGTGGCCCCGGCGGACGGCGCGTTCTACGCCTACGCCGACGTCAGCCACCTCACCGACGACTCGACGGCGTTCTGCCGCAGGCTGCTCGACGACACGGGCGTGGCGATCGTGCCCGGCGCGGACTTCGACCCCGTGCTCGGCCACGAGCACGTGCGCTTCTCGTTCGCCTCGTCCCGCGAGGACGTCGAGGAGGCGCTGCGCCGGATCGGGGACTGGCTGGAACCCCAGGCCCCGCCCGCGCGTTGAACGGGCATGCTCAGGATCATCGCGGTGCTGCTGGCCCTCTGGCTGGTGCTCGCCGTGCTCGGCGCCCTGCTCAAGGGCGTGTTCTGGCTCGTGCTGATCGGCGGCACGGTCTTCCTCGGCCTCGCCGCCTACGGGGCGATCAAGTCCAACACCCGGTAGCGCGCCGCGCCGACGTGAGCTGACCTGCGGAAACGAGGTTCCGCAGGTCATCCCCGCGCGCCCGCGACCACACCGCCGGAGGCATCCGCGACCACACCGCCGGACGCGCCTACAGCACGCCCAGCCCCACCAGCCGCTCCCGCGCGTCGGCCACCCCGCGCCACAGCAGCCCCGACATCCCGGCCGCCACCGCGCCGTCCACGTTGACCTGCCGGTCGTCCAGGAACACGCAGTCCCCCGGCTCCGCGCCCAGCCGCTCCGCGAGCAGCCGCCACACCTCCGGGTCCGGCTTGATCACGCCCAGGTCCCCGGAGAACACCAGGTGCCGGAAGTGCCGGGTCCACGCCTGCCGCTCCACGGCCCGCCCGAACGACGACGCCGCGTTGGACAGCAGCGCCAGCGGGACCCCGGCCGCGGCCAGCTCCCCGATCAGCGCCACGCTCTCCTCGGACGGCCGCATCCACCCCGCCCGGTCGACCTCGGCCAGCCGCCCGGCCAGCTCCGGCCCCACGTCGACGCCCAGGTCGGCCCCCACGCGCGCCCAGTACGCCTCGTCGGGCAGCCCCCGGTCGTAGGCGTCCCGGTGCCGCCAGTACGCCTCGCCCACGTCGGCGACGCCGAGCAGCGCGGCCAGCCGGGGCAGTTCCTCGCTCGGGTGGCTGATGACCTCGCCGTAGTCGAACACGATCCAGCGCACGGCGTCAGCTCGCCGAGGAGATGCGGCGCAGGGCCTCGGCGACGGCCTCGGCGCCCACGTCGCGGTGGGTCACGAACCGGACCTTGCCCGACATCGTGCTGGCGTGCACCCCCAGGTGCCGCAGGCCGCTGAGGGTCACCTCCAGGTCGGGGACCTCGGCGAGCACGATGTTGGTCTCCGGCTCCACCACGTCCCAGCCCAGCTCGACCAGCCCGTCCGCGAGCGCCTTCGCGTTCACGTGGTCGGCCTCCAGGTCGTCGATCCGGTCCAGCCCGATCAGACCGGCGGCGGCCAGCACCCCGCCCTGCCGCACCCCGCCGCCCAGCATCTTGCGCAGCCGCCGCGCCTCCTGCACGAACGTGGTGGTCCCGGCGACCACCGACCCGACCGGCGCGCCCAGGCCCTTGCTCAGGCACACCTGCACGGTGTCCACGCCCACGGTCAGCGCCGCAGGCGGCAGCCCCAGCCGCACCGCCGCGTTCCACAGCCGCGCCCCGTCCAGGTGCACCCGCAGGCCGATGTCGCGGGCCGCCGACACGAGCAGCGCGTGCTCGTCCGGCGGCGTCACGGTCCCGCCCGCCGCGTTGTGCGTGTTCTCCAGGCACAGCAGCCGCGAGGTCAGCGTGTAGTAGGGGCCGGGCGAGCCCGCGGCGGCGCGCACCGACTCGGCCGTGACCCGTCCGGGGGCAACATCCCACTCCAACGGGTGAGGCATTCCGCCCGCGAGCCACGCCGCGGTGCCCAGCTCGGCGTCCAGCACGTGCGCGCCCCGCGCGGCCAGGAACCGGTCGCCCCGCCGCAGGTGCGCCATCAGCGCGATCAGGTTCCCCATGGACCCGGACGGCACCCACAGCGCCGCGTCCACGCCGAGCAGGTCCGCGACCCGCTCCTCCAGTCTGCGCATCGTGGGGTCCTGGTCGAGCACGTCGTCGCCCACTTCGGCGGCCGACATGGCCAGGCGCATCTTCTCGTCGGGCTGCGTCACGGTGTCCGAGCGGAGGTCGATCGGTGCGAGCTGGGTCACGAAAGGATCACATCACACCGGGCAAGCCCTGTCCCGACGGCCTCCTCGGTACCACGATGGAGGTGACGCACGTCTCCCGCGCGAGCCGTGCAACCACCAGGTGCCCCGGTTCCGTCCGGTAGGCGCAAGCACGACGAGCGGAGAGCGTCCGCGTGGACCAGCACGACGAGCAGGAGTTCGCGGAGTACTTCGCGGCTCGCCGGGAGGCCGTGCGCCGAACGGCGTTCCTGCTGTGCGGTGACTGGCACCGGGCGGACGACCTCGCCCAGACCGCGTTCGTCGCGCTGCACCGCAAGTGGCGCAAGATCCGGGACAGGGGCGCGCTCGACGCCTACGTCCGCCGCTGCGTGGTGCGCGCGGTGATCGACGAGTCCCGGCGGCCGTGGCGGCGGGAGCGGTTCGTGGACGCGGTCCCCGAGCGGCCCTCCACCGACGAGGTCGCCGAGTCGGTGGTCACCAGGGAGGCGCTCGTCGCGGGGCTCAAGCGGGTGCCGCCGAGGCAGCGGGCGGTGCTCGTGCTGCGGTTCCTGGAGGGCCTGGACGTCACGGCCGCCGCCGAGGCGCTGGGCTGCACCGAGGGCACCGTCAAGAGCCAGACCGCGCGGGGTCTCACGGCGCTGCGCGACGCGCTGGGCGACGCGCTCGACGACCTGAGGTCGGCGTCCTGAACGGGAACGGCAGGAACGGGAACGGGAGGTGGGGGTAGTGGACGAGCGGAAGCTCGCGGAGGCGTTCCGCGACGCGGCTGACGGGGCCCCGGCGCCCGCGTTCGACCTGGACTCGGTGCGCTCGGCGTCCAAGCGGGCCACCCTGCGCAGGCGCTCCGCGCTCGCCGCCGGGTCGACGCTGGCCGTCGTGCTGCTCGCGGGCGGTGTCGCGGCGGGCGGGCTGCTGCCGGTCGGCGGCCCCGAGCGGGCCTCGTCGGCGCTGGAGAGCCAGGCGCCCGCGACCCTGGACATGGAGGCCGCCACCGCCGAACCCCGCGTGCTGGGCACCGAGGACGGCCCGCGCGGCGAAGCGGGGGAGCCCACCGGCGGCCAACCCCCCAAGAGCATCCCCGGTGACCCGTCCGAGCAGGGGGACGAACCACCGGGGAGCGCCGACCCCACGGTCGGCGGCACCCCCAGCGGGTGCGGAGCGGCCGACCGGGAGCTCGCTGTCGCCCTCGCCGGCGAACTCCCGGTCGCCCGCGACCTCGTGCCCACCGGGGTCACCGGCTGCCCGGCGGGCGCGCGCGGCGCGAGCTACCTGGTCAGGGCGGGCGCCGACTACGCGACGGTGTCCGTCGTGCTGGTCCCCGCCGGGGTGCGCGCGAGCCTGGCCACCGACCTGCGCCGCGAGGCCGTGGCCACCACCGCCTCCGGGGAGAGCGTCCACGTCCTGAGCGAACCCGCGGCGGGCGCCACCACCGCCCCCTACGCCGCCGACCTGCCAGGGCTGGCCCAGGCGATCGCGGCCGGGCGGTGAACCGGCGCGGCGGGCGCGTCCCACCGGCGACCCGCCGCCGGGTACCTTCCCCCGAATGACAGCCGCCGCGACACCCAAGGGCGTCCGCCGCCGCCAGGCGCTGGTGGAGGCCGCCGCGGAGCTGCTCGTGGAGGGCGGGTTCGCCGCGCTGCGCCACCGGGCCGTCGCCGAGCGCGCGGGCCTGCCGCTGGCCTCCACCACCTACTACTTCGACTCGATCGACGACCTGGTCACCGCCGCGCTGGAGCACCACGGCGACCTGGAGCTGGCGCGCGGCAAGGCCCGGCTGGACGAGCTCGACCCCGACGACTGCGACGGCGAGACCGTCACCGACCTCGTCCTGGAGCTCCTGCTCGGCCCACCGGGCGGCGAGCACGACGCCGAGGCCGTCGTGCTGCGCTACGAGCGCCTCATCGCCACCGGCCGCCGCCCCTACCTGCGCCCGCTCATGCACCGGCAGAAGAGCGCGCTGCACGCCCTCATCCTCGACATCTTCGCCCGAGCGGGCAGGCGGGTCGGGCCCGAGCGCGTCGAGGAGCTGATCGCCCTCGTCGACGGGACCGTCGTCAACGCCCTCATCGAGGTCGACCCGGACCCCAGGGGCGTCGCGAGGAAGATGCTCTCCCGCGCCCTGCAACCCCGCTGACCCCCCGCGCGTGTAGTCCCAGGGGAGGGGCGGAAGGGGACTTCTGATGGGCAAGGCGGACGAGCAGGCGTTCCGCGACTTCGCCGAGCGGCAGGCGGGCGCGCTGCGGCGCACCGCCTACCTGTTCTGCGGCGACTGGCACACGGCGGAGGACCTGATGCAGGCCACCCTGCTCAAGCTCTACCAGGCGTGGCACCGGGTCGAGTGGCGCGACAACGCCAACGCCTACGCCCGCAAGGTCCTGCTGCGCACCTGGCTGGACGAGCGGCGCCGACCGTGGCGCAGGGCCGAGCAGCGGGACGGGGAGCTCCCGGAGGTCGCGGACGCGGCAGCCGACCCCGACCTGGCGGGGGAGCGGTTGTGGGCGAGGGACCTGGTGCACGCGGGCCTGCTGCGCGTGCCGCCGAGACAGCGGGCGGTCCTCGTGCTGAGGTACTTCGAGGACCTGCCGGTGAGCGAGGTGGCCGTCGCGATGGGGTGCACCGAGGGGACGGTCAAGAGCCAGACGGCTCGTGGGCTGGTCGCGCTGCGCGCGGCCGTGGAAGCGGTGGAGGGGCGGGTGGTTGCGTCATGAGCGAGGCTGAACTGCGGGAGGGGTTGCTCGCCGCGCTGGGCGACGAGCCCCCGCTGGACTTCGACGCCGACGCGCTGATCAGGAAGGGCAGGCAGCGGCGCAAGCGCAGGCGCGCGCTGGCCGCCGTCGGCACGACCACGGCGCTGCTGCTGGTGACGGCCCTGTCGGTGCCGCTGGTGCTCGACCGGCTGCGCTCCGGCGCGGTGGACTCGGCCGCGTCGGGCCTGATCGTCACCGGGACCGCGGACCCCGGCGCGGTCTCGGCGGAGCCGTCCCCCACCGGGACGTCCGACGTGCCCCCCGGCTTCGAGGAGCTCGAGGGGTACAGCTACCCGGGGGCCTGGATCGCCTACTACTTCGAGTCCGTCTACCCCCACTACGGGACGCTGACCGTGGGCAAGCCCAAGGTCGTCGAGGACACCTACGCCCAGCTGGGCACTGAGCTGGGCCTGGCGGGCGTCCTCGTCCCGTACGGGACGGCGGACCGCGCCGGGCTGCTGCGCGTCGACGTCGGCGGCAAGGACTCCCCGCTGGCCCGGTCGTGCTCGGGCGAGCACCTGAGCTGCCGGGCCACGAGCACCCTGCCGGACGGCACCACCGTCGACGTCGCCGACGTCTACGCCGCCGAGGGCGTCCCGTCCGGCCTCGCGATCACCCACCACCGGGCGGACGGCACGGTCGTGCGCGTCCGGAACTTCGTCTACGACCCCGTCGCGCCCGATCAGCCCCCGCTCGACACGGGCAGCTACGACGCCATGCACGGCATCGCCACGGACGGGAACCTCAAGATCACCGCGGGCTGACTATCCTGACCGCGTGAGCAAGCCCCGCATCTCGAACGTCCTCGCAGGTCGCTACGCGTCAGCGGACCTGGTCCGGCTCTGGTCGGCCGAGCACAAGATCGTCCTGGAACGGCAGCTGTGGCTGGCCGTGCTCCGGGCGCAGGCCGAGCTGGGCGTCGAGGTGCCCGAGGACGCCGTCGCCGACTACGAGCGCGTGCTGGAGCAGGTCGACCTGGCCTCCATCGCCGACCGCGAGCGCGTGACCAGGCACGACGTGAAGGCCCGCATCGAGGAGTTCAACGCCCTCGCCGGTCACGAGCACGTGCACAAGGGCATGACCTCGCGCGACCTGACCGAGAACGTCGAGCAGCTCCAGGTGCTGCGCTCCCTGGAGCACGTGCGGGGCCGGGTGGCCGCCGTGCTGGCGCGCCTGGCCGGGCTCGCCGCCGAGCACACCGGCCTGGTCATGGCGGGCCGCTCGCACAACGTGGCCGCCCAGGCCACCACCCTCGGCAAGCGCTTCGCCACCGCCGCCGACGAGCTGCTCGTCGCGTTCCAGCGGGTCGACGAGCTGATCGCCCGCTACCCGCTGCGCGGCGTCAAGGGCCCGGTCGGCACCGCCCAGGACATGCTCGACCTGCTCGGCGGCGACCGCGAGCGGCTCGCCGACCTGGAGAGCGCCGTCGCCCGGCACCTCGGGTTCGAGCGGCTGTTCACCAGCGTCGGCCAGGTCTACCCGCGCTCGCTCGACTTCGACGTGCTCTCCAGCCTCGTGCAGGTGGCCGCCGCCCCGTCGTCGCTGGCCAAGACCATCCGGCTGATGGCGGGCCACGAGCTGGTCACCGAGGGCTTCAAGCCCGGCCAGGTCGGCTCCAGCGCCATGCCGCACAAGATGAACACCCGCTCGTGCGAGCGCGTCAACGGCCTGGCCGTGGTGCTGCGCGGCTACCTGTCCATGGTCGGCGAGCTGGCGGGCGACCAGTGGAACGAGGGCGACGTGTCGTGCTCGGTGGTGCGCCGCGTCGCGCTGCCCGACGCGTTCTTCGCGCTGGACGGCCTGCTGGAGACGTTCCTGACCGTGCTGGACGAGTTCGGCGCCTACCCGGCGGTGGTGCAGCGCGAGCTGGACCGCTACCTGCCGTTCCTGGCCACCACGAAGGTGCTGATGGCGTCGGTGCGCGCGGGCGTCGGCCGGGAGAGGGCCCACGAGGCGATCAAGGAGAACGCGGTCGCGGTCGCGCTGGCCATGCGCGAGCAGGGACTGGCCGAGAACGACCTGCTGGACCGGCTGGCCGCCGACGAGCGGGTCCCGCTGGACCGGGCCGGGCTGGACGCGCTGCTGGCCGACCGGCTCTCGTTCACCGGGGTGGCCGAGGACCAGGTCGCCAGGGTCGCCGAGGCGGTGGCCGCGCTGCTGGACAAGCACCCCGGCGCCGCCGACTACGCGCCCGCGCCGATCCTCTGAGCGCCTGAGCGCTTGGACTGCCCGAGCGCCCGCACGACCTGACACCGCCCGGCCGGGGACCTCCCCGGTCGGGCGGTCCCGCGCTCAGCCCTCCCAGCGCAGCCAGCCGCGCGGACCGGCCTGGCACACCAGCCTGCGGCCGGTCGGGTCCACCGCCGTCGTCCCGACCTCCGCGCACGGGAACCCGCCCAGCGCGATCTGGTCGTACCGCCGGGTGTCCTCGCGCGCGCTGGTCGTCGTCGTGGGCGCGGGCGCGCTGGCGGGCGGCGGGGCCGTCGTGGTCGGCGCGGGTGGTGGCGGCGGGGTGGTCGTGCCCGCCGCGGTCGGCCTCGCCGCGGTCGGCGCGGGCCGCACCGAGATGTCCACCTGCGGCACCAGCACCGTCGTCGGCGCGGGCTTGGCCGTCGTCGTGGTCGCGGCAGGCGCGGGCGCGGCCTGCGGCGAGCCGCAGGCGGTGAGCAGCGCGAGCAGCGCCGCTCCGGTCAGCGCCGCAGCGCGCGGGAGTGCTCTCCGGTCCACCACGACGAGCACACTAGGGGTGGCGACCCGCTGCTCCAAGCGGCGTATCCCGATCGGTCTAACGGCGGCGCGCCGCGCCCGAGGGCGGGACGCGCCCCCGGCGCGCCCCACCACCCGCGCTACAGCCGCCCCGCGTCCACGATCCGCCGCAGGAACAACCTGGTCCGCTCGTGCTCCGGCTCGCCGAGCACCTGCGCGGGCGGCCCCGACTCCAGCAGCCTGCCCCCGTCCAGGAAGCACACCCGGTCGGCGACCTGCCTGGCGAAGCCCATCTCGTGCGTGGCCATCAGGATCGTCGTGCCCTGCGCCGCCAGCTCCCGCACCAGCCCGAGCACCTCGCCCACCAGCTCCGGGTCCAGCGCGCTGGTGATCTCGTCCAGCAGCAGCAGCCTCGGCCCGTGCGCCAGCGCCCTGGCGATCGCCACCCGCTGCTGCTGCCCGCCCGACAACCGGTCCGGGTAGGACCCCGCCCGGTCGGCCAGCCCGACCCGCGCCAGCAGCTCGCGGGCGCGCTCCTCGGCCCGCGCGCGCGGCGCCCGGTGCACCACCCGCGACGCGAGCGTCACGTTGTCCAGCACCGACATGTGCGGGAACAGGTTGTAGGACTGGAACACCACGCCCATCCGCCGCCGCGCCACGTCCGCGTCGACCCTCGGGTCCGAGACGTCCTCGCCGTCGAGCAGCACCTGCCCGTCGTCCAGGTCCTCCAGCAGGTTCGCGCAGCGCAGCAGCGTCGACTTGCCCGAGCCGGACGAGCCGATCAGCACCACGACCTCGTGCTCGGCCACGTCCAGGTCGATCCCGTCGAGCACCCGCCGCCCGCCGTACTCCTTCACCACGTTCCGCAGCCCCAGCACGGGCTGCCCGGCCACCGGCCCGCTCATCGCGCCCCCTGCCGCTCGGCCGCCCGCCGCGCCACCGCGTCGGCCAGCCGCCCCGACGGGATCGCCAGCAGCACGAACAGCAGCGCCGCGACCACGTACGGGGTGAAGTTGAACGTCTTGGCCTGCACGATCTGCGCCGCCCGCACCGCGTCCACCGCGCCGAGCACCGAGATCAGCCCGCAGTCCTTCTGCAGCGCCACGAAGTCGTTGAGCAGCGCGGGCGTCACCCGCCGCACCGCCTGCGGCAGCACCACCAGCCGCAGCGTCCTGCGGTGGTCCAGCCCCAGCGAGCGGGCCGCCGCGATCTGCGACGGGTGGACCGACTCGATGCCCGCCCGGAACACCTCGGCCACGTACGCGCTGTACGTCAGCACCAGCGCGATCCCGCCCAGCACCACCGGGTCCGTCGGCACCCCGCCCAGCCGCAGCGCGGGCAGCCCGAACCCGACCAGGTACAGCAGGATGATCAGCGGCAGCCCCCGGAACAGGTCCACGTACCCGGTGGCCAGCGCCCGCAGCGGGAACCACACCGGCCCGCGCAGCGTGCGCAGCCCGGCCAGCAGCACCGCCAGCACCAGCACGCACGCCGCGCACACCAGCAGCACGCGCAGGTTCAGCCACAGCCCGTCCAGCACGGCGGGCAGCGCGTCCCACGCCACCTCCGCGCTGAGGAACGACTCCCGCACCCTGGGCCAGCCGGGCGCCCCGGTCACCGTGAACCAGGCCGCCGCGGCGAACACCAGGGTCGACGCCAGCGCGACGGCCGTCGACCGCCTGGCCCGCGAGCGCCGGTACGCCAGCCGCTCCCGGTGCAGCTCGCTCACCGGGAGCGGCCGACCCCCCTCGGGGCCGGCCACCAGCGGATCGCTCACTTCAGGACGGGCGCGTTGCCCGCGCTGGACAGCCACTCCTGGGCCAGCGCGTCGAGCGCGCCCCTGGAGCGCAGCGCCTCGACCGCCTGCGACACGCAGTTGGTCAGCGGGCTGCCCTTGTCCAGCACGGCGCCGAACTGCTCCGGCTTGCCGTCACCGGCCGGGACCTGCCCGACGATCTTCGCGTCGTCCAGCTCGGCCGAGGTGATGTAGAACGCGGTCGGCAGGTCCACCACCAGCGCTTGGACCTGCCCGGCGCGCAGCGCGGCCTTGGCGTCGTCGTTGGTGTTGTAGACCGACACCTGCTCCGAGGGCTGGAGCCGCTGCGCCGCGTCGTACGAGGTGGTGCCGACCTGCGCGCCGATCTTCACGCCGCGCAGCGCCTCCAGCGTCGTCACCGACGCCGCAGGGGAGCTGTCGAGCGCCACGACGGCCTGCGCCACGTCGTAGTAGGGCGCGGAGAAGTCCACGGCCTGCTTGCGCTCCTCGGTGATGGAGAACTGGTTCAGATCCAGGTCGTAGGTCTTCGCGCCGGGCTGGATCGCCGCGTTGAACGGCACCCGCACCCACTCCACGTCGGACTTGGCGTAGCCGAGCTCCTCGGCCAGCGCGTACGCGACGGCGGACTCGAAGCCCTTGCCGCTGGCCGGGTCGTCGTCGGAGAACCACGGCTCGTACGCGGGCTGGTCGGTGCCCACGGTCAGCTTGCCCGCCGTCAGGGTGGTCAGGTCCTCCTTCTTGCAGGAGGCCGGGCCCGAGGAGCCGGAGGGCGCGGGGGCGGACTGGTCGACGGGGGCGCACGCGGAGGCGGCGGCGATCGCGGCGGCGGCGATCAGCAGGGCGGGGTAGCGCATGGCGGTCATCATCCCCCGTACCGGGCGGATCGCTCACCTGCTGGGACAAGTACGCTGCTCCGCGTGCCGCAGCTCGCCGACTACCCCGTGATCGCCACCGGCAAGGTCCGCTCGGTCCACGCCGTGGACGACGAACTCCTGCTGTTCGTCGCGTCCGACCGGATCTCCGCCTACGACCACGTCCTGAGCACGCCCATCCCCGACAAGGGGCGGGTGCTCACGGCGATGAGCGTGTTCTGGTTCGACAAGCTCGCCGACCTGGCGCCGAACCACCTCGTCGCCTGGGACGACCCGCGCATCCCGGCCGAGGTCGCAGGCCGGGCGCTGCTGGTGAAGCGGCTGGACATGGTGCAGGTCGAGTGCGTCGCGCGCGGCTACCTCACCGGTTCCGGCATGGTCGAGTACCGGGAGACCGGGTCGGTGTGCGGCGTGCCGCTGCCCGAGGGGCTCGTCGAGGCCTCCGAGCTGGCCGAGCCGATCTTCACGCCTGCCACCAAGGCCGAGCTCGGCGCGCACGACGAGAACGTGAGCTTCGAGCACGTCGAGTCCGTCGTGGGCGGCGCGCTGGCCGAGGAGCTGCGCGCGCGGACCCTCCAGGTGTACTCGGCGGCCCGCGAGCACGCGCGCAGCCGCGGCGTGGTCCTGGCGGACACCAAGTTCGAGTTCGGCGTCGACCGCGCCGGGGCGCTGGTGCTGGCCGACGAGGTGCTCACCCCGGACTCGTCCCGCTACTGGCCCGCCGACTCCTACGAGGCAGGCCGGGTGCAGCCCTCGTTCGACAAGCAGTACGTGCGCGACTGGCTGACCTCGGCCGAGTCCGGCTGGGACCGCAAGTCGGACGCGCCGCCGCCCGCGCTGCCCGACGAGGTGGTGGCCGCGACCCGCGCCCGGTACGTCGAGGCGTACGAGCGGATCACCGGGCTGTCCTTCGCGGACTGGCCCTCGGCCTGAGCCTCCCCCGCTGAGCGCCCCGGCGCGGGCCCGGTTCTCCGGGGCCGCGCCGGAGCTGTTCCCGGCCCTCTCCCCCCGGGTTTCGCGGAATCCGCATCCCGCCTTCACCCCGCCGTGGTGCGCAGTACACGCCCGTGCGGCGCACTGGTGGGCATGGTCGCGCGCCTGGTGGTGTCGCTGTCGGGGATCGGGTCCGCGTCGGTGGGGCCGAGCTCGGAACTGGCCGGTGAGCTGGACCGCCGGGGTGTTCCGCTGTCGTTGCTCCTCGCGCCTGCGCACGTCCGGCGGGGCGAGGCGCTGGACTGGGTGCGGTCGCGGCTGGACGGGGGCGACGCGCTCGTCCAGCACGGGTTCGACCACCGCGACGACCCGTTCGCGCTGCGCAGGCGCGCGGAGTTCGCGGTGCTGCCCGCGCACGAGGCCGGGCTGCGGCTGGTGGCGGCCCGCGCCGCGTTCGCCCGGCACGGCCTGGCCACCGACGTGTTCGCGCCGCCGTCCTGGGTGGTCTCGCCCGGCGCGCTGCTCGCGCTGGCCAGGCACCGGTTCGCGGTGTGCGCCGACCTCGCGGGCGTGCGGGACCTGCGCACCGGCCGGCACGTGGAGAGCCGGGTGCGCGGTGGCGGCCCCAAGGGGCTGGCCGCCGCGCTGCGCCGGGGCGGGGTGGTGCGGATCGGCGTCGACGCGGCCGACCTGCCGGGGCTGCGCGGCGCGGTGCTCGGCGCCGTGGACGTCGTGCTGGCCCACGGCGCCGACCCGACGACCTACGCCGACCTGATGACCGGGTCAGACCTCGGTCGGCTCACCCGGCGCTAGCACCACCACCGACGTCCCGGCGGGGGCCGTGGACGTGAGCACGGTGTGGTGCAGGGTCGGGTCCGCGAGCACGGCCTGGTGGATCGGCACCGCGACGCGCGGGGCGATCGCGGCCAGGAAGTCGGCCGCCTCGGACAGCTTCAGCCACGGGGCGGCGGCGGGCAGGCCCAGCACGTCCACGGGCTCGCCGGGCAGGGCGAGCGAGTCGCCGGGGTGGTAGAAGCCGTCGACCAGGTAGCCGACGTTCGGCGGCAGCGGGATCGCGGGGTGGACCTCCTCGTGCGCCGCGGCCAGCACCCGCACGCGCGCGCCGCCCAGCTCCAGCTCCGCGCCGGGTTCGGCGGTCGTCGCGCCCAGGTCCGGGTGCTGCGCGGCGGAACCGGGGTCGAGCACCAGGGTCGCGCCGGGGTTGGCCGCGAGCAGCGCGGGCAGCCGCGCCGGGTCGAGGTGGTCGGGGTGCTGGTGGGTGACCAGCACCGCGTCCAGCCCGGTGAGCCGCTCGAACCCGGCCGAGTAGGCGCCGGGGTCGAACAGCAGGCGAGCCCCGCCCGCCTCCACGAGCAGGCAGGACTGGCCGAAGTGGGTGATCCTCACGCGGTTCTCCTAGGTCGGTGCCCCCTGCTCCCCGTTCTACCCCCGGAGCCGCGCGGCCTGCCCGGCGCGCCGGTCAGCCCAGCTCGTCGAGCAGCGCCTCCTCGGTGGCGGCGTCCAGCCCGGCCCGGCGCGGCCGGTCGAGCCCGAGCTCCCGCTCGTGCGCCAGCGCGTCCACGGCCGTCTCGGACACCGGCCGCACCCGCAGCCCGGCTTCGAGGGCGGGCCGGGGGTTGCGGAACATCATCGCCTCGAACCCCTCGGGCAGCCACAGCGGCAGCGAGCGCGGCCCGGCCCACGGCTGCACGCCGTGCCGGTCGAGCACGTCCACCGGCGCCCGCACCAGCTCGGTCCCGGAGGGCGCCACCGCGCCCGCGACCTCGCCGAGCAGCAGGCTCAGCGGCTCGGCCGGACCGACCCCGTCGTAGGTGCCGGTGATCCGCTGCTCGGCCGCGTCCACGACCCAGGCGGCGAGGTCGCGCACGTCCACGTGCTGCACGGGCTGCTCCGGCGCGTCGGGCACGACCACCCGGCCGCCGAGGGACATCCGGGCGGGCCAGTAGCCGAACCGGTCGCTGAGGTCGCCGGGCCCGGTGATCAGGCCCGCGCGCACCACGAACGCCCGGTCCTCCAGCGCGTCGCGCACGGCGTTCTCGGCGGCGACCTTCAACGCCCCGTACCGCTCGGGCGTGACGGGCGCGTCCGGGTCGTCCTCGACGGGCTCCAGCAGCTCGGTGCTCGTGGACGACGACGGGTCGGCGTAGACGGACCCGGTGGAGACGAAGGTCCAGTGCCCGGCGTCGTCGCCGAGCACCCGCAGGGCCTCCCGCACCCACCCCACGGACCGCGCGACGTCCACCACCGCGTCGAACCGCTCGCCCGCGAGCCCCCCGAGCCCGACCGCCCGGTCGACCTCGACGAGCGAGGCCCCGCCGGGCACACCCCCGGAGACCCCGCGCGCCGCGCACACCACCTCGTGCCGCCGCCGCACGGCTTCGGCCGCGACCGCGCGACCGAGGAACACCGTCCCCCCGAGCACCAGTATCCGCATGGGGCCACCTTGCTCGCGCCCGAGCCGCACGGGCCAGCGACTCCGCCGACGGCGAACGGACGAACACACGTTCGGGTGGGCTTGATCGAGGGCTCACTCGATAGTGCCGATAACGCTCCGGTGAGCTTGCACGCTTTTGTCGACGAGAGCCGTCGGCGCGACACGTACTTCCTGGCCGCCGCAGTGATCGACCCCGGTGAGGTCGCCGTCCTGCGCAAGTTGCTCAGGGGACTGCTATTCGCGGGACAGCGGGAACTGCACTTCAAGAAGGAGAAGCCGGAGCGGCGCAAGGCGGTGCTCTCGAAGCTGGTCGAGTGCGGTCCCGTCGTCCACGTCTACCAGCGGGACTGTGCGGACAGTGAAGAGCGCGCCAGGCAGGCGTGCCTGGTCAGGATGCTCGACGACCTGCTCGACATGCGGTTGCGCCGTCTGGTCCTGGACAGCAGGGAGGAGCGGAACCTGCACGACGCCCAGACGATCCGGGCCGCGCTGGGCAAGCGGCCCAGCTACTCAGAGGTGGTCTACGAGCACATGGTCAGCACGCAGGAGCAGTTGCTGTGGATCGCGGACGTCGCCGCGTGGTGCGCTGGAGCGGGTGGTGATTGGGCGCACAGGGCACGACCTCTGATCGCGAAGACCGTCGTGCTGCCTGATTGGCCCTGAAAAGCGCGAAGCACGGCCGCCGACCGTCCGGACGGGGACCGTGCTCACTTCCTCGGCCTACGGGGCCTTGGCAGGATCAATGATAGCAAGCCGGACGGCCCCTGACAGCACCTTCCCACCCCCACGATCAGGTGAACCTGTGCCCCACGCCACCTGTGAACTCGATGAACACCCAGCTCAGGTACGGTTGCGCGGTACCGCACGCCCTCCACCAGGGAGCAGCCTGTCGTGGCCCGAGTCGTCGTCGACGTCATGCCGAAGCCCGAGATCCTCGACCCGCAAGGACAGGCGGTGGCCAACGCGCTGCCCCGTCTCGGGTTCGAGGGCGTCACCAGTGTCCGCCAGGGCAAGCACTTCGAGCTGGAGGTCGCCGACGACGTCGACGACGCCACGCTCGCCAAGATCGCCGAGACCTTCCTGGCGAACCCCGTGATCGAGGACTGGGTCGTCCGGCGGGTCGAGGCATGAGGGTCGGCGTCATCACCTTCCCCGGCACGCTCGACGACGTCGACGCGGCCCGCGCCGTCACCTACGCGGGCGGGGAGGCGGTCAGCCTCTGGCACGCCGACGCCGACCTCAAGGGCGTCGACGCGGTCATCGTGCCCGGTGGCTTCTCCTACGGCGACTACCTGCGCTGCGGCGCGATCGCCCGGTTCGCCCCGGTCATGCAGGAGGTCGTCACCGCCGCCAGGGGCGGGATGCCGGTGCTGGGCATCTGCAACGGCTTCCAGATCCTCTGCGAGGCGCACCTGCTCCCCGGCGCGCTGACCCGCAACGACAAGCTGCACTTCGTGTGCCGCGACCAGTGGCTCAAGGTGGAGAACACCTCGACCGCCTGGACCACCCGCTACGACGACGGCGCCGAGATCCTCGTGCCGCTCAAGTCCGGCGAGGGCGGCTACCAGGCCGACCAGGCCACCCTGGACGAGCTGGAGGGCGAGGGCCGCGTGGTGTTCCGCTACGTCGGTGACAACCCCAACGGCTCCCGCAACAACATCGCGGGCATCACGAGCGCGAACGGTCGCGTGGTCGGCCTCATGCCGCACCCCGAGCACGCCATCGACGCGCTCACCGGCCCCACGGACGACGGACTGGGCATGTTCTTCTCCCTGATCGACTCGGTGGTGAAGGCGTGACCGACACCGTCGACACCGCGCTCGCGACCCCCGACCAGGACCAGCCCTACAAGGAGCTGGGCCTCAAGGACGACGAGTACGCCCGCATCAAGGAGATCCTGGGCCGCAGGCCCACGGACGCCGAGCTGGCGATGTACTCGGTCATGTGGAGCGAGCACTGCTCCTACAAGTCGTCCAAGGTGCACCTGAAGTACTTCGGCGAGACCACCACGGACGAGATGCGCTCGAAGATGCTCGCGGGCATCGGCGAGAACGCCGGCGTCGTCGACATCGGCGACGGCTGGGCCATCACGTTCAAGGCGGAGAGCCACAACCACCCGTCCTACGTGGAGCCCTACCAGGGCGCCGCGACCGGCGTGGGCGGCATCGTGCGCGACATCCTCGCGATGGGCGCCCGCCCGCTGGCCGTGATGGACCCGCTGCGCTTCGGCGCGCCCGACGCGGAGGACACCCGCCGCGTCGTGCACGGGATCGTCGCGGGCGTCGGCGGCTACGGCAACTGCCTGGGCCTGCCGAACATCGGCGGCGAGGTCGTGTTCGACGAGTCCTACCAGGGCAACCCGCTGCTGAACGCCCTGTGCGTCGGCGCGATGCGCGTGGAGGACCTGCACCTGGCGCACGCCTCCGGCGCGGGCAACAAGATCATCCTGTTCGGCGCGCGCACCGGCCTCGACGGCATCGGCGGCGTGTCCGTGCTGGCGAGCGAGACGTTCGACGACTCCGCGGGCAAGCGCAAGAAGCTGCCCGCCGTGCAGGTCGGCGACCCGTTCACCGAGAAGGTCCTGATCGAGTGCTGCCTCGAGCTGTTCGCCGAGCGCATCGTCGTCGGCATCCAGGACCTCGGCGGCGCGGGCCTGTCCTGCGCGACCTCCGAGCTGGCCTCGGCCGGTGACGGCGGGATGCACGTCTACCTCGACCGCGTCCCGCTGCGCGCCACCGGCATGACGCCCGCCGAGGTGCTCTCCAGCGAGTCGCAGGAGCGCATGTGCGCGGTCGTGCGGCCCGAGGACGTCGACGCCTTCATGGCCGTCTGCGCCAAGTGGGACGTCATCGCCACCGAGATCGGCGAGGTCACCGACGGGGACCGCCTGGTCATCACCTGGAACGACGAGGTCGTGGTGGACGTCCCGCCGCGCACCGTCGCGCACGAGGGCCCGGTCTACAACCGGCCGATCGAGCGCCCGGCCGACCAGGACGAGCTCCAGGCCAACACGCCCGACTCGCTGCCCCGCCCGGCCCGCGACGAGCTGCTGGCGCTGGTCAAGAGCCAGGCCGCGTCGCCGAACCTGGCGTCGAAGCGCTGGATCACCCAGCAGTACGACCGCTACGTGCGCGGCGGCACGGTGCTCGCCCAGCCCTCCGACTCCGGCATGATCCGGATCGACGAGAGCACGAACCGGGGCGTGGCGCTGTCCACCGACTGCAACGGCCGCTACACCAAGCTCGACCCGTACGCGGGCGCGCAGCTGGCGCTGGCCGAGGCGTACCGCAACGTCGCCACCTCCGGCGCGACCCCGGTCGCGGTCACCAACTGCCTGAACTTCGGCTCGCCCGAGGACCCGGCGGTCATGTGGCAGTTCGAGCAGGCCGTGAAGGGCCTCGCGGACGGCTGCGCCGAGCTGGGCATCCCGGTGACCGGCGGCAACGTCAGCTTCTACAACCAGACCGGCTCCACGGCGATCCTGCCGACGCCGGTCGTGGGCGTGCTCGGCGTCATCGACGACGTCCGCCGCCGCATCCCCACCGGGATCGGCGCGGAGGCGGGCGAGACGCTGCTGCTGCTCGGCGACACCCGTCCCGAGTTCGGCGGCTCCGAGTGGGCGCACGTCGTGCACGGCCACCTGGGCGGCCTGCCGCCGAAGGTCGACCTGGCGCGGGAGAAGCTGCTCGGCGAGGTGCTGGTCGCCGGTTCCCGCGACGGCATGGTGTCGGCCGCGCACGACCTGGCCGAGGGCGGCCTGGCGCAGGCGCTGGTCGAGACCTGCCTGATCGGCGAGACCGGCGCGCGCGTCTTCCTGGCCGAGGACGAGTTCACCGACCTGTTCAGCGAGTCCGCGGGCCGCGTGCTGGTGGCCGTGCCGCGCTCCGAGGAGCTGCGGTTCACCGACATGTGCACCGCGCGCGGCCTGCCGTGGCGCAAGGTCGGCGTGGTGGACCCGGAGTCGGACTCCCTCGAGTTCCAGGGCCTCGGCGAGCTGGGCCTGGCCGAGCTGCGCGAGGCGTGGGAGGGCACCCTCCCGGCGCTGTTCGACTGAGCGAGTCGCACGGAGGGCGGGGCCCGTCGGACTTCGGTCCGGCGGGCCCCGCCCGCGTGGTGCGGTCGGTCGGCGCGGGTCAGCTGTAGGCGAGCGCCTGCAGCCGGTCGTAGCCGCCGTTGAACTCGTTCTGGTCGATCGGCGACGACGAGTACTGCCACATCGTGTAGACGCCCCACCCGCGCGGCAGCGTCCCGACCGTGGACGCGTACCGCGCGACCCAGAGCGGGTTGGTGCTGCTGAAGTCCCCGCTCACGCACTGGTTCCACCAGCTCGTGGACGTGTAGATCACCGGGTAGACCCCGGTCCGCGACCGGTAGGTGTCGCTGAAGTCCTTGATCCAGGCGGTCATCGCGGCCGGGGACAGGCCGTAGCAGGTGCTGCCGTACGGGTTGTACTCCATGTCCAGCGCGCCGGGCAGCGTCCGCCCGTCCCTCGACCAGCCTCCGCCGTTGCTCGCGAAGTGGTTGGCCTGCGCGGCGCCGCTGGAGTTCCCCGGCAGCGCGAAGTGGTAGCCGCCCCGGATCATGCCGACGTTGTAGGAGCCGTTGTACTGCTGCGCGAAGTAGGGGTTCTTGTAGGTGGTCCCCTCGGTCGCCTTGACGTACGCGAAGCGCCGACCGGCGTTCCACTGCCCGCCCCAGTCCACGTTGCCCTGGTGGCTGCTGACATCGATGCCGTAGACGGCCGCGGCGGCGGACGGCCCGCGCGGTGCGACCCGCCGTTCCACGACCCCCTCGTGCTTGGCGATCTGGGACCCCATCGCGTGGTCGCCCTCGGGCAGGGCCAACGCCGGTGACGCCGATGTGGACAGTGCGGCGGCGGCGCAGGCGAGCGCGGCGACCGCGCGTCGGACGAGTGGCCTCATCGTTCGACTCCTCGTGGTCGAGCCTGCAGGAGTGACTCGACCGCAGTGTGCGGCACTTCTAACAAGATGACCAGACTGATTGTTAATAGCTCACGAAAACGGAGCAGCGCGCGCATCCGGGTGATCAGCCCGTCGCGAGCCTGGTCAGCTGGCCCGCGTCGCCGTTGAACAGGTTCTGGTCGCCGGGGAACTGACCGGCGGCCTGCCACTGCCAGAACGTCTGGTAGTCCCAGCCGTGCGGCAGCTGCCCCAGTTGGTCGGTGTAGTGCGCGACCCACAGCGGGTTCGACTCGCCCAGCCGCAGCTTGTCGCCGACGCACTGGTTCCACCAGCTCGTCGACGTGTAGATCGTCGCGTGCCGCCCGGTGCGCTCGGCGAGCCTGCCGCTGAACTGCCGCACCCACTCGGCCATCGCGTCCTGGTCCTTGCCGTAGCAGGTGTCCCCGTACGGGTTGTACTCCACGTCCAGCGCGCCGGGCAGCGTCATCCCGTCGCCCGCCCAGCCGCCGCCGTGGTCCACGAAGTAGTCGGCCTGGGTCCCGCCGTCCGAGCGGTCGGGCAGCGCGAAGTGGTACGCCCCGCGCACCATGCCGACACCGCGCGAACCGTCGTACTGCTGCTGGAAGTGCGGGTTGGTGTACCCGGTGCCCTCGGTCGCCTTGACGTAGGCGAACCGCGCCCCGTCGCCCCACGGCCGCCCCCAGTCCACGTCGCCCTGGTGGCTGCTCACGTCCATGCCGGGCACCGTGCCCGTCTGGTCGGGCGCCGCCGCCGAGCGGGTGCTCGCCCAGCCCTCGCGCTTGGCGATCTCCGAGCCCGCGTAGTGCTGGTCCGAGCCCTCCGGCGCCCCCTCGTCGGGCAGCGGTTCGGCGTGCAGCGCGGTGGTGCGCGCCACGGCGAGCAGCACCGCCGCCGCGGTGGCGGGCAGGCCCCACCGGGTCGCCCACCTGCGTGTTCGGCCCTCCGGCGTCATCGAAGCCCCCGATCGGTCTGCGGTGCTGCTGCTTCCGGCACACCGATGGTCCGCCCGAACGGCTTACGACGCATCCGGTGTGTCACCCGGAAAGACGCACCGTGACGGAAGGGGGTTCACGGGTCAGGGGGTGGGGACCCCAGCACGATGGGCTCACGCCGGGGAGGCAGGGCCCTTCCCCGGCACGTCGCCCTGCCCCGGCGCGTCGTCCCCCGCAGGCACGTCGCCCTCCAGGTTCCAGCCCGCACGCGGCCCGCCGCGCAGCGACACCTCCCCGACGACCCGCAGCCCGCCGCGCAGCTCCGGCGGCGGCGCGTCGGCCAGGTGCGCGAACTGCCCCACCCGCGCCCCGCGCGCGTCCACCCCGGCCCGGAACTCGGCCTCCTGCAGGGAGAGCCCACCCGCGAAGTCGCAGTCCCGCAGCTCCACCCGACCCAGGAACGCCGCCCCGGAGAACAGCGCGGGCTTGCTGAACGAGGCCCCGGCGAACCGGCTGACCCCGTGGAACCGGGTCCGGCGCATCACGCACCGGCCGACCCGGCGGCCCTCCAGGCGCAGGTACTCCACGTTCGCCCCGGACAGGTTCAGGTTGAAGCGCTGCTCCGGGTCGTCCAGGCCCCACGGCAGCAGGTCGGTGATCAACCCCTGCGCGGTCAGCCGGACCGTCCGCTCCAGCTCCTGCTCGTCCGTGCCCCGCGCGGCGCCCCACCGCGCCGGGTCGTCGGGGTTCTCCTCGTACGCGGGGTGGCTGAAGGGCCTGCGCAGGTAGGCGCACAGCACGTCGAGCACGGTCTGCCGGTAGCGCGGCGTGGCGCGGGCCAGCCCGGCCAGCGCGTGCAGCGCCCCCACCCGCACCTGGTCGGCGTCGTGCCCGAGCAGCTCGACGGCCCTCGCGAACCGCTCGTCGGCGACCTTGTCGCTCTCCAGCTCGTGCTTGGCCTCGTCGACCCGCCGCCGCCGGTCGTTGAGCCACAGCGCGTACAGGGCCACGACCGACGCGCCGACGAGCCCGCCGGTCTTGATCGCCTCGCCCTTGGGCTGGCCGGGGTCGAGCAGCACCAGCCCCACCGCCGCGCCCACCGTCGCCACCACCGACAGCACGATCGCGGCGACCAGGCCCTTGTTGACCCGCCTCACGACCGGACCTCCCCGCGCGGCCCGGCCTTCCAGCCCTCGGGCAGCCGGTTCGCGTGCTCCTCGGACACCCGAACCCCCTGCGCCTGCGCCCTCAGCACCGTCGGCAGCACCACCCCGCCGGTGAACCGCGCGCCCCGGAAGTCGGCGTCCCCGGTGAACCGGGCCCCGTCGAAGGTGGTCGCCCCGGTGAACCGGGCGTCGGCGAACTTGGTGGGACCGAGGAACTTCGTCCGCTCGAACGAGACCGGCCCGTCGCAGCGGAACCCGCTGAACCAGGCCCGCTCCCGGAACACCGCGTCGTGCAGGTGCAGCTCGCCCGCGCTCCCCGTCCCGGTGAGCCAGACGTCGCCGTGGAACACCGCGTGGTGGAAGGAGTTCGACCCGGTCAGCACCGCGCCGCGCATCACCAGCGAGCCGATCGCCCGGTGCGACAGGTCGAAGTACCGCAGGTGCGCGTTGGTCAGGTCCAACCGGTACCGCGGCGGGTCCTGCGCGTCGGCGGCGGGCAGCAGGTCGGCGACGACGCGCTGCGCGGTCAGCCTGACCTCCTGCTCGCGGTCCCCCTCCCGCTGCTCGCCGTCCGGTACCTCCGGCTTGCGCCGCAGGTACGCGCACAGCACGTCCAGCACGGTCTGCGCGTACTCCGGCCGGGACCGCGCCAGCCCCGCCATCGCGTGCATCGCGCCCACCCGCACCTGGTCGGCGTCGTGCCCGAGCAGCTCCACGGACTTCGCGAACCGCTCGTCCGCCACCCGCGACCGGTCGTGCTCGGCCCGCTGGCTCTCCAGCTCGTGCTTGGCCTCGTCGGTGCGCCGCCGCCGGTCGTTGAGCCACAGCGCGTACAGCGCCACCACGGCGCCGCCCGCCAGACCGCCGGTCTTGATCGTCTCGTGCTTGGGCGAGCCGGGGTCGATCGCCAGCAACCACCCGGCCACCAGCAGGAAGGCCCCTGCCGACCCCAGCAGCGTCGCGACCAGCATCCGCTTCCGCTTGCTCCGCAGCTCCACCAGCGCCAGCGCGAGCGCCACCAGCGACACCACCGCGCCCGCGATCCACCACACGTGCTCCACGCGGGCGATTCTGCCCGCCCGCCACGCCCTCGGTGATCGGAATCGGGAACCGGCGGGGCGGTCCGGTGCGGTCACCCAGCGCGGTGGCCCATGATGTGCGGGTAACCACGCGCGAACGGAGACCCAGTGCAGCAGCGGCCGAGCACCGCGCCCGGCGAGCCGGAACCGGCCGCCCCCGCCCGGAGGTCGCGCCAGAGGGCCGAAGCGGGCGGGGACGCGCGGCCCGCGCTGGGTTACGGTGGGGTGCTGGGCGGACGGCGGGCCACGCCGAGCCGCGGCACGGGCCCCCGCGCTGCGGTTCGTGGCCTCGCGCAGCCGCGCGGCGCGGAACGGACATGACGGAACGGGCTGGACACCTGGTGGCTCCCTCGGAGCGGTCCCACAACACCGACCCGGCGCTGCGGGCCGGGGCCGAGTCGTTCGCGCGCACCTGGGCGACGGCCGTCATAGGCAGCAGCTACGTGCCCATGACCCGGTCCGAGGTGGTCGAGCACCTGCGCGCCCTCACCGAGGTCCTGGTGGCCGCGCTGCTCGCCACCCCCTTCCGCCCGGCGCCCGGCCACGAGATCGGCGCCCGGCTGGTCGAGGCGCACTTCACCGGCACCGACACGCTCGGCCGCACCGTGCAGCTCATGGGCGACGACCTGTGCGCCGAGCTGGGCATCCCCGCCGACGACGCCACCCGCACCCGCCTCGCCGCCCTCCAGGGCGCGCTCGCGGCCGGGTACGCGCGCGCCCTGCGCGAGCGCACCCTCGCCGAGCAGGAGGCGATCCGCGCCGCCGTGCTGGACGCCCGCGACCAGGCCGAGGCCGCGCTGCGCGCCTCCGAGGCCCGGTTCCGCGCCATGTTCACCGAGGCCGCCATCGGCATCGGCATCGCGGACGTCGAGGGCCGCATCCTGGACGTCAACCAGGCGCTGCAGGACATGCTCGGGTTCGGCGTCGAGGAGATGCGGCAGCACAACATCCGCGACCTGATGCACCCGGAGGACGGGCCGTCGGTGTGGCGGCTCTACGACCAGCTCACGGCGGGCGAGCGCGACCACTACCGCGCGGAGAAGCGGTTCCGGCGGGCCGACGGCGAGCAGGTGTGGACGCACCTGACGCTGTCGCTGGTGCGCGACGACCACGGCGACCCGCAGTACCAGGTCGCCATGATCGAGGACGTCACCGACCGGCACCTGCTGCAGAACCGGCTGCGCTACCAGGCGCTGCACGACCCGCTCACCGGCCTGCCGAACCGGGCCCTGTTCCTGGACCGGCTCAGCCGGGTCTTCGGCAACCCCGACAAGCACCGCGCCGGCCTGTGCTACCTGGACCTCGACGGGTTCAAGGTGATCAACGACAGCCTCGGGCACGACATCGGCGACCAGCTGCTCGTCGAGGTCGGCAGGCGGCTGGACCGCTCGGTGTCCGGCGACGGCAAGCTCGTGGCGCGCATGGGCGGCGACGAGTTCGTGATCCTGGTCGAGGACTCCACCCGCACCGACGACATCGTCGCCGTCGCGGACCGGGTGCTGCGCGAGCTGGAGTCCCCGATCCGCATCGGCGGGCACGAGCTGACCGTGTCCGCGTCCATCGGCATCGTCGAGCGCGGGCTGGAGGGCACCAGCGCGCCCGACCTGGTGCGCGACGCGGACATCACGCTGTACTGGGCCAAGGCGGACGGCAAGTCCCGCTGGGCGCTGTACGACCCGGACCGCAACGCCAAGGAGATCGCCCGCTTCACCCTGTCCGCCACCATGCCCGCCGCGCTGGAGCGCGACGAGTTCTACGTGGACTACCAGCCGCTGGTGCGGTTGGAGAACGCGCGGGTGGTCGGCGTGGAGGCGCTGGTGCGCTGGCAGCACCCGGAGTTCGGGCGGCTCGCGCCGGACCGGTTCATCGAGCTGGCCGAGGAGACCGGGCTGATCGTCCCGCTGGGCCGGTGGGTGCTGCGCAAGGCGTGCGAGCAGGGGCGGCGGTGGCTGGACGAGTTCGCCGAGCTGGCGCCGTACGTGAGCGTGAACCTGGCGGTGCGGCAGTCCCGCGACCCGGAGCTGGTGCGCGACGTCAAGCGCATCCTGGACGAGACCGGCCTGCCGCCCCGGCACCTGCAGCTGGAGTTGACCGAGAGCGCGATCATGGGCACCGCCGACGAGCCCCTCGAAGCGCTGCGGGCGCTGTCGGACATGGGTGTGCGCATAGCGATCGACGACTTCGGCACCGGCTACTCGAACCTGGCGTACCTCAAGCACCTCCCGGTGCACGAGCTGAAGATCGCCGGGTCGTTCATGGAGGGGCTGCGGGCCGCCGACGAGGAGGACCCGGTGGACGCGCAGATCGTGTCCACGCTGGTGCAGCTCGCGCACGCGCTCGGGCTCGGCGTGACGGCGGAGGGCGTGGAGACGCCGTCGCAGGCCAAGCGGCTGCACCGGATCGGTTGCGACACCGGGCAGGGGTGGTTCTACGCCAAGCCGATGGCCCCGGAGGGCATCGACGAGATGCTGCGGCGCTGAGCGCTCGCGGCGGTTCCGCGCTCAGGCCAGGTCGACGACCACCTTCACGTCGTCGTCGGCCTTCTCGAACGCCTCGGCGAACCGCTCCAGCGGCACCCGGCGGGTGATCAGGCCGCGCAGCCAGCCGAGGTCGGCGTCGGCCAGCGCGGCGGCGGCCTTCCGGTAGTCGTCGGGGCCCGCGTTGACCGTGCCGATCAAGGCCCGGTTGCCGAGCACGGCGGCGTCCAGCACGGACCGGTCCAGCGCCGCAGGGCCGTGCTCCCCGGAGATGCCCGCCAGCACCACCACCGACGCCCGCCGCGCGCACTCCCAGGCCAGCTCGGCGACCCCGGTGCACTCGACCGCCACGTCGACCTCCCGGTCCGGGACCGAGCGGTGGTAGGTCGCGCCCAGCGCCCGCACCAGGTCCGGCTTCACCCCTTCGGCCACCCGGTCCACCACGTGCACGTCGTACCCGCGCTGCACGCCCAGCAGCGCCGCCAGCAGCCCGACGGGACCGGCGCCGACCACGAGCGCGGTGCGGGCGGGCACGAACGCGCGGGAGCGCAGCAGCTCCGCCTGCGCCCACGCCTTCGCCACCACCGACGCCGGTTCCAGCAGCACGCCCGCGTCGCCGAGCGCCGGGTCGAGCTTGACGGCGAACCGGGGCGGCACGCTCCAGCGCTGCGCCCCGTACCCGTCCAGCTCCTTGATGCCGCGCTCGCGGTAGCGCCCGTTGCGGCAGAAGTCCCACGCGTCGGCCGCGCACGCCGCGCACGGCTCGGGGTCCGGCCGCCGCACCACCCCGGCCACCAGGTCGCCGGGCGCGAACCCGGAGCCGTCGGGCGCGCTCAGCACCTCGCCGAGCGACTCGTGGAACAGCACCAGCCCGTCCCGACCGGGCGGGACCCACCCGAACCCGTCCCGCACGATCTCCACGTCGGTCGCGCACACGCCGGCCAACCGCCCGGCCACCAGCACCTCGCCCGCCCGCTCGACCACGTCCAGCCCGACCACCGCGCACCGGTCGGGCTCACCGGGAACCGCCCACGCCGCCCGCACCCCGTCAGCCACGGCAGGAGGCTACGTCCCCGTGAGCCGCGCCGCCGGACTCGTCGGGCCTGACGGGCGTTGTGATCGGCACTCCCGAACGGGGCGCTCGCGGGTCGCCGGTCGGCTACGTTGACCGGCATGGGGAGAAGACTGCCGAGCCTCGCCGCGCCCGTCCTGGCCGCCGCGCTGGCGCTGTCGGCGTGCGGGGGGACCACCGAGGGCACGCCGAAGGCGGAGACGCCGTTGTCGGCCAGCTCCTCGCCGGCGAAGCCCGCGGTGAGCAGGCCGAAGGAGCTGGACCTCAAGAGCCTGGAGACGTGCGACGTCCTGCTGACCAACGCCCAGCTCGCGGAGCTGGGGGTCAGGCCGCCGGTCCGGAACAAGCCCGATCCCATCAACGCCAGTGGCACCTACACCTGCAGCATGAACTGGGCGGAGAACCCCGGCTGGTCCATGGGGTACGTCGTGTCCAAGGCCGCAGGCGTTGACGACTACCGGGAGCGGATGAACGCGGGCGACAAGATGAAGCCCGGCCAAGTCGACGGTTTCCCCACCTACCTCGTCGACCAGAGCGGCACGAGCCAGGTGGAATGGACACTCCTGGTGGACGTCGCGGACGGGCAGGTCCTCGCTCTCGACATCTCCTATTTCCGGATGGACTTCACGCGCGTCGCGGAGCCGGCCGTGGAAGAGCTGCACGCGAGGCTCGAGAAAGCGGCGAGCTACTCGCTGCAAGTGCTCATGAGCAGGTAGTTCATGGTCAAGTAGTTCTACTCGACTTGCCGGGGGAACTGGAGACACCCGCATCGCGTCGGAGTTACAGTCGTCCAGGCAGGCGCGCAGGGGAATTGACTTTCGAGGAGGGTGTGTCGTGTTCATCGCGGATGGCGGTGCCGGGGGGTCCGCGCAGAGCCAGCTGCCCGCTTACAGCGGTGCGCAGCGGAGGTTGAAGCTCGACGCTGGTTCGATCCCCAAGGCTCGGGAGCTGTTCTTGAAGGCGCTGGCCGACTTCGACGCGCAGTTCAAGCCGGCCGAGCGCGAGGTGGAGGCGACGCCGTGGGGAGGTGACCCGGTCAGCAAGGAGACCGCGGAGAAGTTCAACCACGACACCTTCGACGCCGGCGACAGCGCCGCGATGCAGGCGCTGGTCGCGTACCGCGCGCAGATCCAGGGCGTCATCGACCAGTTGGCGCAGATCGAGGCCACCTACACGGGTGTCGAGACCGGCAACCAGGCCTCCTTCAACCGCACCGCGAACGCCTGAGGGGGAGGAGCGCGACATGAGTGACCACCGCTGGCGGGGCTACGACCACCCCGAGCTCTACAACATGATCAACTCTGGTCCCGGCCCCTCCGCCTCCTACGTCGTCGAGGACGGCTGGCAGAGGCTGGACACTGCCCTCCAGGCCATCGACGCGGACCTCCGCGACGGCCTGGCTGGCCTCAACGCGAGCTGGGAGGGCGACACCGCCGACTCGACCCAGACCGCGGTGTCCCCGCTCGCGCAGTGGGCCGAGGACGCGCAGCAGAGCGCGAAGACGATGAAGACCTCGGCCAGCCTCCAGGCCGACTACATCGCCGACGCCCGCAAGGAGATGCCGGAGCCGGTCCCGGTCACCACCGAGGCGCCCTCCGGTTGGGACAAGTTCAAGGCGGGCTTCACCGACGGCGTGACGCTCGGCCTCGCGGGCAGCTCCGCCGACGTGATCCGCCAGCAGCGCGACCACGAGGCCCAGGAGGCCGCGCAGGAGAACGCGCAGCAGAAGGCCATCGCGGTCATGAAGGCCTACGAGTCCAACAGCGAGTGGAACCGCAACACGCTGGGCGAGTTCGTGCCGCCGCCGCAGGTCGTCATCGACGCGCCCGCGCCCTCGGGCGCCAGCGGCATCCAGAGCACCGCGTCGGCCGGGTACGCCTCGCGGTCCGACTGGAGCGTCACGAGCGGCACCGGCGGCACCACGGGCACCAGCTCCTACACGCCCACCCCGACCGCCCCGCCGGTCAGCACGGGCGGCTACACCCCGGTCGGCGCCGGCGGCGGCACCACGAACCCCTCGTGGGCGACCCCGACCCCGTCCGGCCCTGCGGTCACGCCCCCGGTGACCCCGCCCGGCCTGGGCGCCACCAACCCGTCCGGCGGTGGCAACCCCGGCGGTGGCGGCGGCAACTGGACCATGCCGAACCCGGTCGGCAACGGCGGCGGCAACACCGGCGCCAACCCGCCCAGGACCACCCCGAACCTCGGTGGCGCGCGTCCCCCGGTGCTGCCCACCGGCGCCTCCCAGGGCGGCAACCTGCCCAAGGGCCCCGGCGCTCCCGGCGCCCCGAACGCCTTCGGCCGTCCGGGGATGCCCGGCGGGCTCGGCGGCGGTCGTCCCGGAATGCCGGGGATGCCCGGCACGGGCGGCTTCGGCGCGGCCGGTGGCGGCGCGGGTCTGCCCAACGGGACCGGCGCGGCCGGTGTCGCGGGCAACGGCCAGCCCGGCCTCGGGCGCGGCGGCGCGGCGGGCGTCCAGGGCTTCGGCCCCGGCGCCGCGGGCGCTGCGGCCTCGGGCGGTCGCGGCGCGGCCGGTGGCGCGGGCGTGGGCGGCGCGGGCGCGCCCGGCGCGGCGGCGCGCGACGAGGACGACGTCGAGCACAAGCTCGCCGACTACCTCGTGGAGACCACCGACGTCTTCGGCGACGACCGCATGGTCGCGCCCCCGGTCATCGGCGGCGAGTAGCCAGTGGGGGGAGCGGCCCGCGCGATGGTGTCGCGCGGGCCGCTCTTCCCGTTCAGGACCACTTTTTCTCTTGGGGGAGACGACCGGTGGACTACTTCGGGGGAGCAGGGGAGCCGGAGCCGATCACGCTGTCGGCCGAGGAGTTCGACGTGCTCTGGGAGCGCTTCGACGCGGGGCCGATGCCGCTGGTGATCAAGGTCCCGTCGCCGGGCAAGACCTACTCGGAGCGTGCGCAGCTGGAGGACCGCGTGTGGCGGTCGATCGGCGCGCGCGGCCTCGGGGGGCCGAGGGGCCTGCACCCCGAGCTGGACTTCCTGCTGCGCACGCTCATCCGGCCCGAGCGCGAGGTCGACGCCAGGCTGTGGCTGGGCCGGAGCGTGCGGGTCCTCGCCGCCGCCAACGGCGACCACGGCTCGCTGGCCACCCTGGTCGACGGCCACCTGACGTTCCGCAGGACCGCCGGGACCGGGCTGCCCGCCGCCGTCGTGGCCGCGCTGCCCAAGCACCCGGCGGGCGTCGGCCACTCGGTGACCCTGCCCAGCGCCGACCTGGAAGCCGCCGTCGAGGGCTCTGACAACACCACCAAGGGCATCGAGAGCGCGCTGCGCGCCAAGGGCCTGCGCGAGGCCGACGCGACCGCGCTGGCCAAGATGCTCACCAACCCGGTCGGCACCGGCAACTTCGGCGCGGCGGCCCGCGACCGCTACGGCAAGCGCTGCCGCCCGGACCGCGTGGTGGGGTTCTTCGACAACGAGGAGGGCCGCTTCCTCCAGCAGCGGCGCACCTCGCAGGGCGCCGAGGCGTGGAGCACGTTCACCCCGACCGACAACCGTAGGCTCGCCCACCAGGTCGACGAGCTGCTCACCGAGGCGATGCTGGCCGCGGGGCAGGAAGTCCGCCGATAGGGTCAGTGCCGTGCCGAGGAAACCACCTGACCCGACCGAGACCAGGGCGGCAGTCGAGGCCGTGCTGCCGTGGCTGGAGGACGAGTCGACCCGCCCGCCCCGCCCGGACCTGGCGGCGGCGGTCAGGCTCAGCCTGCGCACCCTGGAGCACGCCGCGCCGGGCCACACCGTCGAGGTGCGCGTCCCCCCGTTCGCGGCGGTCCAGTGCGTGGCGGGCCCGAGGCACACCAGGGGCACCCCGCCGAACGTGGTCGAGACGGACCCCCGCACCTGGCTGGAGCTGGCGACCGGCAGGCTGACCTGGGAGTCCGCCCTGGCGGCGTCGCGGGTGACGGCGTCGGGCACGCGCGCGGACCTGTCGGAGCACCTGCCACTTCTGCGGTTCTGAGGGTGGTGGACGTCCGGCGCGGTTAGGTTCGACGCCATGAGGCGGCTGGGTATCGCGTTGCTGGCGCTGGGGTTCCTGCTGACGGGCTGTTCGAGCGAGTGGCAGGAGGACGTCCGCTTCAAGGTGATCGAGCTGCACCCGGCCGCCGAGAACAAGGCGGGCGAGCTGGAGAAGCCGTACGCCCGGATGGTCATCGACCAGGCCGAGCCCAAGTGGCTCGGGCCGAAGGCGATCGACCTTGACCAGCTCCCGGCCGGCGTGAAGGTGGACGACGTGCTGGTGTGCTCGGTCCGGCGCTACGACGACAACGGGTTCGACGACGTCGAGGCCAAGGTGACCGTCGGTCCCTGCAGAGCGGCCTGAACCGTCCGGGGCCCCTGGAGCGGGGCCCCGGACCCGGTCCTAGAACAGGGCGCCCAGGGTGTTGTCCCAGACGTCCTTGCCGAACTCCACGGCGTCGCCGACCCCGTTCACCACGATGTCGCCCGCGTCGTTCAGCACCTCGCCAGCGGTGTTCAGCACGCCCCGGCCCGCATCGCCCCAGCGGCCGTCCACCGCCGCGCTCCCGGCGTCCCACAGGCCGGTGCCCGCGTCGACCACCAGGTCGGCCGCACCCACCGCCGTGCTGCTGACCACGTCGACGACCGGGCCGACGACCGGAAGACCCGATCCGGGCAGCGACGGACCGAGCGGGCTGTCGTGCCACTTCTGCGAGGTCACCGAGCCGCCGTCGCCGTTGGCGATCCTGGCCAGGTTCTGCACCGACTCCGAACCCCGGTCGTAGTACTGGACGTGCGCGTCGATCAGGTTCCCGGACTCGCTGGTCCCGAAGACCCTGGCGCCGAAGTCCTTGTCGTACGGACCGGTGGACGAGCCGTCCTCGGTGAACCACGTCGAACTCGTGCCCTGGACCACCGGGTCGTGCTCGGTCGCGCCCGCGTAGACGTGGCCGGGGCCCACGGAGAGCTGGTTCACGTTCGAGGCGCCCACGCCGGGGGAGCCGACGAACGCGATGTCGTCCGCCTTCAGCCCGTTCATGCCCGCGTAGCCGACCGTGGTGGAGCCGTAGGAGTGCCCGATCACCGTCAGGTGCTGCTTGTTGCCCGCGGCCTCGGCGGCGGCCCGGTAGCCGTCCACGTCGGCGACGAGGTTCAGACCGCCCTCGCGGGCCTGGGCGGGGTTGTCGACCTCGCCGATCGCCCAGCCGGGAGCGTCGTAGCCGAGCCACTGGATCGTCGCGTTGCCGTCCGCGCCCATCTCGGCGCGCAGGTTCGCCGCCTGGTTGACGGAGAAGCTGTCCAGCGTCGACCCCGTCCCCGGCACGGCCACAGCCAGGTTCTTCGCGGTGTCGGGGTTGCCGAACGCGATCGCCATACCGCCGTCGCCGCGCGGACCGTACGGGTCGTAAGCCATGACCCGGACGTCGCTCTCCGGCCACCCGTTGTCCTTTGCCAGCGAGCCCGCCTCGTTCAGGCTCTGCTGCGCCGCGTTGGCGTTGTCCGCCTTCTGCGCCGCGACCCGCCGCTCGTCCATCATCCGCGCGTACTCGGGGTCGTTCAGCAGCCTGGTCAGCCCGTCCGACGTCGACGCGTCGATCCCCAGCTCCCGCGCCCGCTGCTCCATCGCGGTGTCGAGCCGGTCGCGCTCCGCGCCGAACCGCTGCGCGTCGTCGGCGATGCGCGCCCGGTTGGCCTGGTCCAGCACCTCGGACGGCAGTCCGCGCAGCTGCCCCAGCTCCTGGAACCTCGTCCGCAGCAGCTCGTCCCGCTGCTCCTGCGACAGCCCCTTCCACCAGGCCGCCACCTGCTTCGGGTCGCTGCCCGGCGCGGGCACCTGCGGCGAGCGCACGGCCGCCACGGCCGCCCCCCACCCGGCGTCACCGGAGGCCACCTCGCCGAAGCCCGGCTTCACCTTCCCGAGGGCGCTCGCGTACTGCCGCAGCGCGTTCTCGTAACCGTTCCGCACCCCTTCGAGCGCCTGGTTCACCTGACCGGCGAGGTGGAGCGTCTGGGCGGGCGTCATCAGGGGGGACCGGGCGCGCCACGCGGAGATCGCCTGGTCCGCCGCCCCGCGCATCTGCGAGTACGCCTCCGCCGCCGCCCGGATCACCTCGACACCGGTCCCGAGCCGCTCCCGCGCGACCCCGGCCGCCCGCGCCGACAGGTCCGCCCGCTTGCCGAACCCGGTCGCCGACGTGCCGCGCCACGCCGACGTGGCCGTCGACCCGCCCGACCGCACCGCGTCGCCCGCCCGCGACAGCGCGCTCGACGCGCCGGTCAGCGGGTCGCCCGCAGCGGCCACCGCGCTCGCGCTCCCGGACGCCAACTTCCCGTAGAGCACCTCGGGATCGATCACGACAGCCCTCCGCCGATGTTCCTGAAGCTCGCCGTCCACTGGTCGTCGACCCGCTCGTAGGTCTCCGCGTTCTCCACCAGGCCCTCACCCGCGTCCCGGTACCAGGCGCTGCCCCGCCGCAGGTCCTCGCCCTGCTCCGAGGCGAACTTCGCCACGGCCGCCGCGAACTCGCCCGCCGCCGGAACCTCGCCGAGCGCCCCCGCGTCGAGGGTGAGCATGGAGACCATCTCGGCGCCGTCGCCCGCGGCGTCAGCCCCCACCTGGAACTGCTTCGACGCCGAGCGCAACGACTCTGGCTGCACACCGAACACGACTTCCCCACCCTTCACCCGCTGAGCGGCTGACGAACCGACCGGACGGACCAGACCGACACCGGGCCCCACCAGCCGGTCACCCCGCCGGTCGGGCCTGGAGAGCAGCGCACCGCACGGGTGCGACGCACCGGGAACCGCCCCGGTTCCCGCCACCCGGCGAAGCCGGGTGGGGCACGATGGCACACGACCTTCGAGGGAGGCGGACAGTGGCACGAGGATGGACCGCGCAGCGGTGGACCGCGGTGTTCACCGAGCAGGCGGCGATGTTCCGGGAAGCGGTCGGCGGCGCCGACCCGGCGGCGCCGGTGCCGTCCTGCCCCGGCTGGACGTTCACCGAGCTGACCCTGCACGTCGCGCGCTTCCTGGAGACCTCGGTGGAGCACCTGCGCACCGGCAGCCAGGTCCGCCTGGACCCGCTGCCCGCGCCGGACGCCCACCTGCCGCTCGACTACCTCGACGCGCAGCTCGCCCGCGCCGCCGAGGTCCTGCCGCAGGTCCCGGCGAACCGCGCCACCTGGACGTTCTCCCCCGCCGCGCCCGACCTGGCCTGGGTGTGGCACCGCCGCATCGCCCACGAGGTCGACCTGCGCCGCTGGGACGCCCAGGCCGCGCTGCGCACCCTCGTGCCCGGCGCCCCCGGCCTCGCGGCCGACTTCGCCGCCGACGGCATCGACGAGTCCCTCGGCACCCTGCTCGCCGCCAAGCACGCCACCGACTCCCCGCCGACCGCGCGCGGGACGGCGCTGGTGGCCCTCACCGACCTGCCCGAGTCCTGGCTGGTCACCCTCACCCCCGGCGAGGTCCCCGACGTCCGCGCCCCCCGACCGGGCGAGCAGGCCGACGTCACCGTCTCGGGCGAGGCGCAGCTGGTCCACTACGGGCTGTGGGGCAGGTTGCCGCTCCGCGCCGAGGGCGATCCCGCCCTGGTGCGGGCGCTCCGACTCGACTGAGGTGCGTTTGGTCACGTACCGGGGGTGCTGATGGGGGTGGTTCACCCCCCGTTCGCCTTACACTCGGAGTGCAGCCCGACATCGTCGCTAGGGAGCACTCGGTGGTCACCGACCAGTCAGCAACCGGCCGCACCGAACCCGACCACCCCGATCGAGAACCCCGCGAGGAATGCGGTGTCTTCGGCGTGTGGGCTCCGGGTGAGGAAGTCTCCAAGCTCACCTACTACGGCCTCTACGCGCTCCAGCACCGCGGCCAGGAGGCAGCGGGCATCTCGGTCGGCGACGGGTCCCAGGTCGTGGTCTTCAAGGACCTCGGCCTGGTCTCCCAGGTGTTCGACGAGCAGGTGCTCTCCTCGCTGCGCGGCCACGTCGCCGTCGGCCACTGCCGCTACTCCACCACGGGCTCCACGACGTGGGAGAACGCGCAGCCGACGTTCCGGCACACCGCGACCGGCTCGGCCCTCTCGCTCGGCCACAACGGCAACCTGGTCAACACCGCCGAGCTGCGCGAGCGGGCCGTCGCCGCCGGCCTCGACACCGGCCACGGCGCGACCACCGACTCCGACCTGGTGTGCGGCCTGCTCGCCGCCGACGCCGCCGACCTGGGCATCGAGCAGTCGGCCATGAAGCTGCTGCCGACCCTGCGCGGCGCGTTCTGCCTGGTCTTCTCGGACGAGTCGACGCTGTACGCGGCCCGCGACTCGCACGGCGTGCACCCGCTCGTCCTCGGCCGCCTCGAGCGCGGCTGGGTCGTGGCCAGCGAGACCGCCGCGCTCGACATCGTCGGCGCCTCGTACGTCCGCGAGGTCGAGCCCGGCGAGCTGATCGCCATCGACGAGAACGGCCTGCGGTCCAGCCGGTTCGCCAACCCCGAGCCCAAGGGCTGCATCTTCGAGTACGTGTACCTGGCCCGCCCGGACACCTCGATCGCCGGGCGCGGCGTGCACGCCACCCGCGTCGAGATCGGCCGCAGGCTCGCCAAGGAGCACCCGGTCGAGGCCGACCTGGTCATCCCGGTGCCCGAGTCCGGCACGCCCGCCGCCATCGGCTACGCCCAGGCCTCCGGCATCCCCTACGGGTCCGGCCTGGTCAAGAACGCCTACGTCGGCCGCACGTTCATCCAGCCGTCGCAGACCATCCGCCAGCTCGGCATCCGGCTCAAGCTCAACCCGCTGCGCGACGTCATCCGGGGCAAGCGCCTGGTCGTCGTGGACGACTCGATCGTGCGCGGCAACACCCAGCGCGCCCTCGTGCGGATGCTCCGCGAGGCGGGCGCGCTGGAGGTGCACGTCCGGATCGCGTCGCCGCCCGTGAAGTGGCCGTGCTTCTACGGCATCGACTTCGCCTCGCGCGCCGAGCTGATCGCGAACGGCCTCGACGACGACGGCATCCGCCGCTCGATCGGCTCGGACTCGCTCGGCTACGTGTCGCTGGAGGAGCTCGTCTCGGCCACCGAGCAGCCCAAGTCGCGGCTGTGCGCGGCCTGCTTCGACGGCGAGTACCCGATCCCCCTGCCCGAGGACGCGCTCATCGGCAAGCACCTGCTCGAAGGCGTTCGCGGGGACGGCGGTCGCGGTGTCGCGGGCTCGGCGACCCCGGTCCTGCCGAACGGGTACGGTGCCGAGGACGCCCTCCAGAGGCCCTGAAGATGGAGCTTGTAGACGTGACGGACAGCGCCAAGGCGACCTACGCCGCAGCCGGAGTGAGCATCGAAGCCGGTGACGAGGCGGTGGAGAAGCTCAAGCCGTGGGCGGCCAAGGCGCACCGCCCCGAGGTGCTCGGCGGGATCGGCGGCTTCGCCGGCCTGTTCCAGCTGAAGCTGGACCGCTGGAAGGAGCCCGTGCTGGCCTCCTCCACCGACGGCGTGGGCACCAAGATCGCGGTAGCGCAGGCGCTCGACAAGCACGACACGGTCGGCATCGACCTGGTCGCGATGGTCGTGGACGACCTGGTCGTGTGCGGCGCGGAACCGCTGTTCATGCAGGACTACATCGCCGTCGGGCGGGTCGTGCCCGACCGGATCGCGGCGCTCGTGAAGGGCATCGCCGAGGGCTGCGTGCAGGCCGGGTGCGCCCTGCTGGGCGGCGAGACCGCCGAGCACCCCGGCCTGATGGCCGACGGCGACTACGACATCTCCGGCACCGGCGTGGGCGTGGTCGAGGCCTCCGCCATGCTCGGGCCGGACCGGGTGCGCGACGGCGACGTCGTCATCGCCATGGGCTCCTCCGGGCTGCACTCCAACGGGTACTCGCTCGCGCGGCACGTGCTGCTGGAGATCGCGCGGATGCCGCTGGAGGGGCACGTCGAGGAGTTCGGGCGGACCCTCGGCGAGGAGATGCTGGAGCCGACCCGGATCTACGCCAAGGACTGCCTCGCGCTGGCCGCCGAGGCCGAGGTGCGGACGTTCGCGCACGTCACCGGTGGCGGGCTGGCCGCCAACCTGGCGCGTGTCCTGCCGGAGGGGCTGCACGCGCGGCTCGACCGGGGGACCTGGACGCCCGCGCCGGTGTTCGCGCTGATCGCGCAGCGCGGGCGGGTGGAGCGCGAGGAGATGGAGAAGACGTTCAACATGGGCATCGGCATGGTCGCCGTGGTGTCGCCCGAGGACGTCGACCGCGCCCTGGCGGTGCTGACCGCCCGCCACGTGCCCGCGTGGGTGCTGGGCGAGGTGACCGCCGGGGAGACCGGGGCCGTGCTGGCCGGGGACCACCCCAGGTTCTGATCTCCGCTGGGTTTTTGCTCGTTTCGCGAGGGGCGCCGCCGGGACCACCGGCGGCGCCCCTTTCGCATCGGCCCCCGATTTACACCCGATCGTGGACCGCTCCAGAGCTTCGCACCGGCCTTCACCCCCGGTAAAGTGATCACTACCAGCAGCGAGCTGGTTCCAGTCCGGTTCTCGGACACCGCGGACTTCATCGGTGCCGCAAGGCCTCATCGCCGCCCACCGGTCCGCCGCACGGCTTTCGGGATCTCCCCTGTCCGGGATTTCCCGCTCTTCGGGCTCGGTTGAGCCCTCCGTCGTGGTGGTCACTTCGTCGTGCCCCGAAATCCGGGGTCGGTTCTCACGGGAGGTTGGTGTGGTGCGGTGCGCGTTCGGGCCGAAGGTCGCCAGGCGGCTGCTGAGGTGCGAGTTGGAGCGGTTGTGCGGGGAGTCCGGGAGGACGCACGCGCAGGTGGGGGAGCGGCTGGGCATGACGCGCAGCGGGTTCACCCAGTTCCTGCGTGGACGGACCCTGCCGAGCAGGCCGGTGCTGGAGGTGCTGGTGTCCTACTTCGCGCGCCCGGAGCACCTGCCGCTGCTGCTGGAGCTGCTGTCCGCGGCCAAGGCGAGGCCGGAGCGGGTGGTCGAGCTGGTGACGCCGCACGAGCCGGGGCCGGTGCTGGTGTCGGTGGCGACGAGCATCGAGGCGTACGACCCGATGCTGGTCAACGAGCTGCTGCGCAGCGAGCCGTACGCCAGGGCGGTGATCGAGCACCGGGGCGGCGGGGAGCCGGAGGTCGCGGAGGCGCTCACCGGGCAGGCCCCGCTGACGCGCGCCACCGCGCCGGTGCGGTTGTGGGCCGTGCTGGAGGAGCGGGTCCTGCGGCGGCCGGTCGGCGGGGCGGGGGTGGTGCGGGGGCAGGTGGAGCACCTGCTGGAGCTGGCGGAGCTGGACAACGTCACCTTGCAGGTGCTGCGCGAGGAGGTGGGGCTGCACCCGTCGCTGCAGGGGCCGATCTTCCTGCTGCGCTTCGACGACCACTGGCGCGTGGCGTACGAGGAGACGAGGAGGTGCGGCTACTACTACGACGCGGTCGACGCGGTGGAGGACTACGGGCAGGCGATGAACCACCTGCGGCACCTGTCGCTCGACCCGGCGGCGACGAAGGACTTCCTGGTGGGCCTGCGCGCGGAGCTGTGAGGGAGGGGCGTGAGCGGGAGGGGGTCCAGGGGCCGGTGCTCGGGCGGGCGGTGCTCGGACGTCCGGCGTTCGGGCGCGCGGTACTTGGGCGGGCAGCGCTCGGGCGCACGGTGCTTGGGCCTCCGGCGCTTGGACGGGCATTGCTCGGACGGGAGAAGCGTGGGGCAGCGGCGCCCGATCGGCAGGAGTTCCGGAGGAAGGAGCTCAGGCGCGAGAAGTTCAGGAGGGAGGAGTCCGAGCGGGCGGCGCTGGGGCGGAAGGCGCTGGGACGGAAGGTGCTGGAGCGGAAGGCGCTGGAGCGGGAGCAGTCCGGGAAGGAGCAGCCCAACCGGGAGGGTTTCTGGCGGGAGGCGCTCGGGAGGGACGTGTTCGAGCACGGTTCCGGCGTGGTCTGCTGGGTGCTGCTGCTGTGCCGGATGCTGCTCCTGGGCTGGCTGCTGCTGGCGCTGGGGGTGCTGCCGGTCCCGATCCACATGGGCTGGGAGACCCCGGTCCTCGTGGCGGCGGCCTCGGTGGCGCTGGTCTGGGCGGTGCTGTCGTCAGCGGGGAAATGGGTGCGCTTTCGGCGGTCCTAAGTTCTAGCCTGGTCGGGTGGACGAAGACCTGGTGGTGCTGCGCTCGTTCGTCATTCCCGCGAGCGAGCTGAGCGAGCGCTTCTCCAGGTCCTCGGGCCCAGGGGGGCAGGGCGTGAACACGGCGGACAGCCGGGTGGAGCTGTCGTACGACGTGGGCGCCTCCCCGGCCGTGCCGGAACATCTGCGCCCCCTGCTCCTGCGCCGCCTGGAGAACCGCTTGGTCAACGGCGTCCTGACGGTGGCCGCGAGCGAGCACCGCGCCCAACTGCAAAACCGCGTGGCCGCCCGCAAACGCCTCGTGATGCTCCTGTCCAGCGCCGTGAAGGTAACCGCCCCCCGCCGCCCCACCAAGCCCACCAGGGGCTCGCAGGAACGCCGCATCGCCGAGAAAAAGCGCCGCGCCCAAACCAAGCAGGGCCGCAAGGGCGGCACCTGGGACTAACCCACGCCCACCCCCCGCTCGCCCCCCGCTCGCCCACCCCCCGCTCACCTCCCACCTCCCGCTCGCGCACCTCCCCGCTCACGCTCGCGCACGCCCTCGCTCACACCCCCCCGCTCAGGCATGCCCACTCACGGGCCCGCCCATGGACTCACTGCCTCACCCCAGGCCACTCGCAAATCCACCCAGCGATCATTCGCGGGCCCCGGAGGACCGCTGACGGGTCCATCCGAGGGCTGCTCGCAGGCCAACCGCAGCTCGCCCGCAGGGCGCCGCGGGACGCCGCGGGACGCCGCGGGACGCCGCAGGACGCCGCAGGACGCCGCAGGACGCTTGAGTCTGCCCGCGCACCGTTTGCCCACCGCCGGGCCTCCCGCAACACCCCCACCCGGCCCGCCTTCACCCAGCCCGGCCACTCCAACCCGCCTAGGCCACCCCAACCCGCCCAGCCCGCTTGGCCCGCCCAGCCCGCTTGGCCCGCCCAGCCCGCCCAACCCGCCTTGGCCCGCCTGGCCCCGCCCAGCCTGCCCACTCCGCTTGGCCCGCCTGACCCTGTTCCGCCCCGCCCTGCCTGACCCCGCCCTGCCTGACCCCGCCCCGCCCCGCTTGGCTCCGCCCCGCTTGGCTCCGCCCCGCTTGGCTCCGCCCCGCCTGGCCCCGCCCCGCCTGGCCCCGCCCTGTCCCGCTTGGCGCGCCTGGTCCGCCCATCCCGGCCGGCCCACCCCACCCCACCCGGCCTGCCCATCCCACCCGGTTTGCCCATCTGGCCCGCCCAGCTCATGCCCACCCGCGCCCCACCCACCCACGCCCCGCCAACCCGCGCCTAGGCCAGTGCGTCAGCGTGTCGGGATGGCGGAGTTCGGGTCGTCCCGCCGGAACCTCACCGGGGTGGCGGCGCTGTTGTCGAGCGCACCACCAGGGACGGGCGCAGCAGTTGCCGCACCGGTTCCACCCGGCCGCCTGCCGCCCGTTCCAGCAGTGCCAGCGCCGCCAGCCTGCCCAGCTCGTTGCGCGGCTGGTCCACCGTCGTCAGCGAGACGTGTCGCAGCGCCGCCAGCGAGGTGTTGTCGTAGCCCACCACGGACACGTCGCGCGGCACCCGCAGTCCGGCCTCCTCCAGCGCGGAGATCGCGCCCACGGCGTTGGCGTCGTTGCACGCCACCAGCGCCGTCGGCACCCTGTCGCGCGCCAGCAGCTCCCGCACCGCCGCCGCCCCCGCCGCGTCGGTGTACTCGCTGCCCACCACCAGCGGCGCCAGCCCGTGCGCGGCCACGCCCGCCAGGTACCCGCGCCTGCGCGGCCCGGCCTGCGCCCCCCGACCGCCGTCCAGGTGCGCGATCTCCCGGTGCCCCAACGACACCAGGTGGTCCACGGCCAACCCGATGCCGAGCACCCCGTCGTCGTTCACGGTGTCCACCGCGGCCAACCGCGACGAGCGGGCCACCAGCACCACCGGCGTCTGCGCAGCCGCTCCCGCGATCGTCGCGGACGGCACCACCGGCGACAGCAGCGCGAGCCCGGCGGGCCGGAACGACAGCAGGCTCTGCACCGCCCCGCGCTCGCGCGCGGCCGACCGCCCGCCGGTGTTCATGATCAGGTCGAAGCCCCGCTCCCGCGCTACCGCGTCGATCCCGTCGACCACCTCGGCGAAGAACGCGTTGTGCAGGTCCGACACCATCACGCCCAGCACCCGCGAGGTCCGGCTGGCCAGCGACCTGGCCATCGCGTGCGGCGAGTACCCCAGCTCCCGCGCCGCCACCAGCACCGCCGACCGCCGCACCTCGCTCACCCTCGGTGACCCCCGCATGACCAGCGACACGAGCGCCCTGGACACGCCCGCGCGCCGCGCGACGTCCTCCATCGTCGGTCTGGACACCCCGAACCCCCATCACCGGAACGCCTGCCCGCAGCCCGACCCTTGACACCGGTGTGACGCACGTTACAGCATGGGGGCGCTTCGAGAAGTAGAGCGCTCCAACGGAAGACCCCTCCCACCAGGACGGAGACCTTCGTCATGCGCATCGGAGTAGCCGGAGCGGGCCGGATCGGCTCGATGCACGCCACGAACCTGGCCTCGCTGGAGCAGGTCGACCACGTGCTCCTGCACGACCCGCTGCCCGGCCGCGCCGCCGCCGTGGCCGCGGGTCTGCCGCGCACCACCGCCGTCGACAGCTTCCCCGACCTGCTCACCGCCTGTGACGGAGTCCTGCTCGCCACCCCCACCAGCACCCACCCCGACCTGCTCCGCGCGACCACCGCCGCTGGCGTCCCCGCGCTGTGCGAGAAGCCCATCGCCGCCGGGGAGGCGCAGATGCGCGCGCTCGTCGCGGACGTCGAGGCCACCGGCGCCGAGGTCGTCGTCGGCTTCCAGCGCCGCTTCGACCCGGCCACCGCCGAGCTGCACCGCCGCCTGCGCGCGGGCGAGGTCGGCCGCGTCTACCTGGTCCGCGCCCTCGGCAACGACGCCGTCCCACCCGACCCCGGCTACCTGCCCGCGTCCGGCGGCCTGTTCCGCGACCTGCTCATCCACGACCTGGACGCCGTGCCGTGGCTGGTCGGCGAACCCGTCACCGAGGTCTACGCCGCGGGCTCGGTGCTGGTGGACGAGGTGTTCGCCGCCGCCGACGACGTGGACAACGCCGTCGCGCTGCTCACGTTCGCGGGCGGCGCCCACGCCCTGCTCGCGGGCGGCAGGCACGACCCGGCGGGATACGACCACCGCATCGAGGTGTTCGGCAGCCGCGACTGCCTGGCCGTCGGCCTGGACGAGCGCACCCCGCTGACCTCCCTCGAACCCGGCGGACGCGCCCCCGACGACCCGTACCCCGGCTTCCCCGAGCGGTTCCGCCGCGCCTACCTCGCCGAGGTCGCCACCTTCGTCGACGTGGTCGCGGGCCGCGCCGCCAACCCGTCACCGCCAGGGGACAGCCTGGTCAGCCTGCGCCTGGCCGAGGCGTGCGAGCTCTCCCGCCGCACCGGCGCGCCCGTGCGCCTCGCCGAGGAGCCGGTCGGCGCGAGGAGCGCGCGGTGAGGCTCGCCGGGGCGCCGATCACCTGGGGCGTGTGCGAGGTCCCCGGCTGGGGAGAGGTCCTGCCGCCCGCCACCGTGCTCGCCGACATGGCCGCGCTCGGCCTGACCGCCACCGAGCTCGGCCCGCCCGGCTACCTGCCCGCCGACCCCGACGAGCTGCACGACCTGCTCGCCGCGCACGACCTCGCCCTCGTCGGAGGCTTCCTCGCCACGCCGCTGCACGAGCCCGGCGCGGTCGCCGAGGCCGAGCGGGCCGCCGAGCGCCTGGCCCGCGCGGGCGGCGACGTCCTCGTCCTGGCCGCCGCCACCGGCCTGGACGGCTACGACGCCCGCCCCGAGCTGACCCCGGCCCAGTGGACCGCGCTGCTGCGCGCCGCCGAGGCCGCCCGCGACGCCGCCGCCGCGCACGGCGTGCGCACCGCCCTGCACCCGCACGTCGGCACGCACGTCGAGCGCGCCACCGAGGTCGGCCGCCTGCTCGCCGAGTCCGACGTGCCGCTGTGCCTGGACACCGGCCACCTGCTGATCGGCGGCGCGGACCCGCTCGAACTCGCCTCCCGGCACCCCGACCGGATCGCTCACGTGCACCTCAAGGACGTGCGCGCCGACCTGGCCGCCGAGGTCCGCGAGGGCCGCACCGGCTACGCCGCCGCCGTCCGGCGCGGCCTGTACCCGCCGCTGGGCGAGGGCGACCTGGACGTGCCCGCCGTCCTCACCGCGCTGCGGATCAACGGCTACGGCGGTTGGCTGGTGCTGGAGCAGGACACCGCGCTCGACGCGGGCGCGACCTCGGCGGGCCCGGTCGGGGACACTGCACGGGGCCTGGCGTTCCTGCACCCCCACCTCGGCTGACCCCCCGCGCCGGGCCGGGTCCCCGCCGGGGACCTGTCCCCACCACGCCAGGAGAGACGACGATGACCCCCGTTCCGCGCAGCAGCACCCGCGCCCACCGCCCACCCGGCCGGTGGTGGCGGGGCGCGGCGCTCCTGACCCTGCTCGCCGCGTGCACCGGCCCCACCGCGGAGGACCCCCGCCCCACCGGCGCGCTCGCCGAGACCGGCGGTCCGCTGCGGATCGCCGTCATCACCCACGGCACGGCGGGCGACGCCTTCTGGAACGTGGTCAAGAACGGCGCCACCGACGCGGGCGAGCAGCTCGGCGCCGCCGTCGACTACAACTCCGACGGCGACCCAGGCAAGCAGGCCACCCTCGTGGACAACGCGGTCGCGCAGGGCGTCGGCGGCATCGTCGTGTCGATGGCCAACCCGGACGCGCTGCGCCCCGCCGTCGAGGGCGCCGTCCGCGCGGGCATCCCGGTGGTCACCATCAACTCCGGCGGGGCCCGCAGCGCCGAGTTCGGCGCGATCGCCCACGTCGGCCAGGAGGAGGACCTCGCCGGTGAGGAGGCGGGCAGGCGCCTGAGGGCGGAGGGCAGGTCCAAGCTGCTCTGCGTGATCCACGAGGCGGGCAACACCGGCCTCAACCAGCGCTGCGACGGCGCCCGCGCGGGCTTCGGCGGCGAGACCGCCACGCTCCAGGTCGACATCAACAACCCGACCGACGCGGAGGCCCGGATCACCGGCGCGCTGCGCGCCGACCCGTCGGTGGACGCCGTGCTGGCGCTCAACTCCCAGGTCGCCGCGACCGCCGTCACCGCGGGCAAGTCGGCCGGGTCGAAGGCCGCGATCGTCACGTTCGACCTCAACACCGACGTCACCGACGCGATCAAGGCCGGGGACGTGCTGTTCGCCGTCGACCAGCAGCAGTACGAGCAGGGCTACCTCCCGGTCGTGCTGATCAAGCTCTACCGGGACAACGCCAACACCGTCGGCGGCGGCAAGCCCGTCCTCACCGGACCGGGCATCGTGGACCGCTCCACGGTGGACCGGGTCGCCGAGTACGCCGAGCGCGGGACCAGGTGACCCCAGTGACCACCACCAAGCCCCTGCCCGCCGACCCGCTCGCGGGCCGCGCCGTGGACCGCCTCGTCCGCCGCCCCGAGGTCGGCGCCCTGCTCGGCGCGCTCCTCGTGTTCGCCTTCTTCTCCCTGGCCACCGAGCGCTTCCTCAGCCCGGCGGGCGTCGCCACCTGGCTCGACGACGCCTCCACCCTCGGCATCGCCGCCGTCGCCGTCGCCCTGCTGATGATCGGCGGCGAGTTCGACCTGTCGGCGGGCGTCATGACCGCGTCCACCGCGCTGGTCACCGCCGTCCTGGCCACCCGCCTCGGCTGGAACACCTGGCTGGCCCTGCTGGTGTCGCTGCTCTTCGCCCTCGCGGTCGGCGCCCTCAACGGCTGGCTCGTCGTGCGCACCGGCCTGCCCAGCTTCATCGTCACCCTCGGCGCGTTCCTCGCCCTGCAGGGCCTCAACCTCGGCGTCACCCGCCTGGTCACCGGCACCGTCCAGGTGTCCGGGATGCGCTCCGCCGACGGCTACGCCTCCGCCGGGTACTTCTTCGCCTCCACCATCGACGTCGGCGGCACCGCCTTCCGCGTCTCGGTCCTGTGGTGGCTCGGGGTGACCGCGCTCGCCGCCGTCGTGCTGCTGCGCACCCGCTTCGGCAACTGGGTCTTCGCCGTCGGCGGCAACGCCACCGCCGCCCGCGCGGTCGGCGTCCCGGTGCGGCGCACCAAGATCCTGCTGTTCATGACCACCGCCGCAGCCGCCTGGCTGGTCGGCAGCATCAACATCCTGCGGTTCACCAGCGTCCAGGCCAACCAGGGCATCGGGCTGGAGTTCCAGTTCATCATCGCGGCCGTCATCGGCGGCTGCCTGCTCACCGGCGGCTTCGGCTCCGCGATCGGCGCCGCCATCGGCGCGCTCATCTTCGGCATGGCCCGCCAGGGCATCGTCTACGCCAACTGGAACAGCGACTGGTTCCAGCTGTTCCTCGGCGCGATGCTGCTGGCCGCCGTGCTGGTCAACAACGCGCTGCGGCGCAGGGCGGAGAGGGTGCGGCGGTGACGGCGCTCATCGAGGTCGACGGCATCGGCAAGACCTACGGCAGCGTGGACGCGCTGCACGACGTGTCCGCGACCGTCGAGGCCGGGAGCGTGACCTGCGTCCTCGGCGACAACGGCGCGGGCAAGTCCACCCTGATCAAGATCCTGTCCGGGGTGCACCGGCACGACCGGGGCCGCTTCCTGGTCGACGGGACCGAGGTGCGCTTCTCCTCCCCGCGCGACGCGCTCGACCACGGCATCGCCACCGTCCACCAGGACCTCGCGGTGGTGCCGCTGATGAGCGTGTGGCGCAACTTCTTCCTCGGCTCCGAGCCGCGCAGGGGCCCGTTCCTGGACCGCCGCGCCGCCCGCGAGACCACCAGGGGGGCGCTGGCGGAGCTGGGGATCGAGCTGCGCGACGTCGAGCAGCCGGTCGGCACCCTGTCCGGCGGCGAGCGCCAGTGCGTGGCCATCGCGCGGGCGGTGCACTTCGGCGCCCGCGTGCTCATCCTGGACGAGCCCACCGCCGCCCTCGGCGTCAAGCAGGCCGGACTCGTGCTGCGGCACGTCGCCCGCGCCCGCGACCGGGGCCTCGGCGTCGTCCTGATCACCCACAACCCGCACCACGCGCACCCGGTCGGCGACCGGTTCCTGCTGCTCCAGCGGGGGCGCGCGGTCGGCTGGCACGACAAGTCGGAGATCAGCCTGGCCCAGCTGACCGAGCGCATGGCGGGCGGCGCGGAGCTGGCCGAGCTGGAGCACGAGCTGCGCGGGACCGACCGGTGAGCGCCGCCGGGGGACTTCCCGAGGTGCTGACCGTGGGTCGGGTCGGCGTCGACCTGTACCCGGAGCAGAGCGGCGTGCCGCTGGCCGAGGTGCGCACCTTCGCGAAGTCCCTCGGCGGCACCGCCACCAACGTCGCCGTCGCCGCCGCCCGCCTGGGGCGTTCGGCCGCCGTGCTGACCAAGGTCGGCGCGGACGGCTTCGGCGGCTACGTGCGGACGGCCCTGCGCGGCTTCGGCGTCAGCGCCGACCACGTCGGCACCGCCCCCGACCTGCGCACCCCCGTGGTGTTCTGCGCGCTCGACCCGCCGGACGACCCGCCGCTGCTGTTCTACCGCGAGCCCACCGCCCCCGACCTGACCCTCGAGCCCGCCGACGTGCCGTGGGACCTGGTCGCGCGGGTGCCGCTGCTGTGGGTCACCGGCACCGGCGTGTGCGCCGAACCGGCCCGCTCCACCCAGCGCGCCCTGCTGGAGCACCGGGCCCGCCGCGCGCACACCGTCCTGGACCTGGACCACCGGCCCGCGTTCTGGGACGGCGCCGAGCGGGCCGGGCGCGAGATCGGCTGGATGCTCGACCACGTCACGGTCGCCGTCGGCAACCGCGCCGAGGCGGAGATCGCCGTGGGCGCCGCCGACCCGGACGAGGCGGCGCGGCGGATGCTCGCGCGCGGCGTCGGACTAGCCGTGGTCAAACTGGGCGCGGACGGCGCGCTGGTCGCCACCCGCGACGGGACCTGGACCGTCCCGCCCTGCCCGGTGGACGTGGTGTGCGGGCTGGGCGCGGGCGACGCGTTCGGCGGCGCGCTCGCCCACGGCCTGCTCGCCGGGTGGCCGCCGGAGCGCGCCGCCCGCTACGCGAACGCGGCGGGCGCCCTGGTCGCCACCCGCCTGGCCTGCGCCGACGCCATGCCCACCCCGGACGAGATCGAACCGCTGCTGGGCCAGGACCCCGAGCACCCCCGGAGCTGAACCACCCGAGAGGCAGAACCCGCAGAGGCCAGAACCCGCAGAGGGAAGGAAGCCCCCGTGTCCGACCTCCACCGCCCCCTGGGCACCCTCACCGCCGCGGGCGACCCCGTCGTCCTCACCCCCGCCGACGCGGGCTGGGACCGCGTCGGCCTGCGCGTGCTCGCCCTGGCCCCCGGCGAGACCCGCCTGCTGGAGACCGGCGACCACGAGGCGTTCCTGCTCCCCCTGTCCGGCGGCTGCACCGTCGACGTCGACGGCGAGCGCCTCACCCTGCGCGGGCGCGAGAGCGTCTTCACCGGCGTCACCGACTTCGCCTACCTGCCCAGGGACGCCACCGCCGAGATCCGCGCCGACCGCGCGACCGAGCTGGCCGTCCCGCTGGCCCGCTGCGAGCGCCGCCTCACCCCCGCCTACGGCCCCGCCGACCGGGTGCCCGTCGAGACCAGGGGCGCGGGCCCGGCCACCCGCCAGGTCACCAACTTCGGCGTCCCCGGAGCCTGGGACCACGCGGACCGCCTGATGGCCTGCGAGCTGATCACCCCGGACGGCAACTGGTCCTCCTACCCGCCGCACAAGCACGACCGCACCTGCCCGGTGCCCAACGAGGAGCTCTACTACTTCCGCGTCGCGGGCCGCGACGGCGTCACCCCGTCCCGCGAGGGCTTCGCGCTGCACCGCACCTACACCGCCGAGGGCGCCGAGCACGACGTCCCGGTGCGCGACGGCGACGTGTTCCTGATCCCCGAGGGCTACCACGGCCCGTGCGCGGCGGCCCCCGGCTACCCGCTCTACTACCTGAACGTCCTGGCCGGACCGGGCCCGCGCGCCATGGACTTCCACGACGACCCGGCCCACGCCTGGGTCCGCGACACCTGGGTCGGCAGGCCGCCCGACCCGCGCGTGCCGGTCACCGGCGCCCAGGGGCGGACCCGATGAGGCTCACCACCGCGCAAGCCCTGGTCCGCTGGCTGCTCGCCCAGCGCACCGAGCTGCTCGACGGGACCGGGGCCCCGCTGTTCCCCGGCGTCTTCGCGATCCTCGGCCACGGCAACGCGCTCGGGCTGGGCACCGCGCTGGAGGAAGTCCGCGACCGCCTGCCGGTGTGGCGCGGGCACACCGAGCAGGGCATGGCGCTGGCCGCCACCGCGATCGCCAGGGCGACCCACCGCCGCCAGGTCGGCGTGGTCACCACCTCCCTCGGCCCCGGCGCGCTCAACGCCGTCACGGCGGCGGGCGTGGCCCACGCCAACCGCCTCCCGCTGCTGCTGCTCCCCGGCGACACCTTCACCGGCCGCGCCCCCGACCCGGTGCTCCAGCAGGTCGAGCACTTCCACGACCCGACCACCACGGCGAACGACGCCTTCCGCCCGGTCGCCCGCTACTTCGACCGGATCACCCGCCCCGAGCAGCTGATCGCCACCCTGCCGCAGCTCGCCCGCGCGCTGACCGACCCGGCCGACTGCGGCCCCGCCGTCCTGGCGCTGCCGCAGGACGCGCAGGTCGAGGAGCACGACTTCCCCGACCCGCTGTTCGAGCCGGTCCTGCACCGCCCGCTCCGGCCGCGCCCCGACCGCGCCGAGCTGGCCTCGGCGGCCGAGGCGCTGTCCCGGTCCACCCGCCCGCTGCTGGTGCTGGGCGGGGGCGTCCGCTACTCCGGCGCGGCGGCCGAGGCGCTCGCCCTCGCGGAGCGCCACGGCGTCCCGGTCACCGAGACCACGGCGGGCCGCACCCTCGTCCCGCACGACCACCCGCTGCACGCGGGCCCGCTGGGCATCACCGGGTCGGCGTCCGCGAACCGGCTGGCCGCCGACGCCGACGCCGTCCTCGCGGTCGGCACCCGCCTGCAGGACTTCACCACCGCCTCCTGGACGGCCTTCGCCCCCGCGGCGGCGCTGGTCAACGTCAACACCGCCCGCTTCGACGCGGTCAAGCACGGCGCGACCGCCGTCACCGGGGACGCCCTGGAGGCCCTGCGCGAGCTGGGCGGCGCGCTGGCGGGCTGGCGCGCGGACCCCGCGTGGACCACGAGGGCGCGCGCCGAGCGCGAGGTGTGGGACGCCCGCGTCACCGCCCTGCGCGCCCCGAGTCCGGGCCTGCCCACGTACGCGCAGGTCGTGGGCGTGGTCAACGACCTGTCCGAGGACGGCGACTACGCGCTGACCGCGTCCGGCGGGCTGCCGGGCGAGCTGGTCGGCGGCTGGCGGGCGCGCGGCGGCGAGCCGGAGCTGGACGTCGAGTACGGCTTCTCCTGCATGGGCTACGAGCTGGCGGGCGCGTGGGGCGCGGCGATCGCGCGGGAGCGGGGCGTGGTGACCGCCCTGCTGGGCGACGGCTCGTACCTGATGCTGAACTCCGACCTGTTCTCCGCCGCGTTCGCCGGGCACGGGTTCGTGGCGGTGGTGTGCGACAACGGCGGCTACGCGGTGATCGACCGCCTCCAGCGCGACCAGGGCGCGCGGCCGTTCCACAACCTGTACGCGGACGTCCGCACCGGCCACGCCGACCCGCCGTCGGTCGACTTCGCGGCCCACGCCGCCGCGCTGGGCTGCTCGGTCCACCCCGCGCCGGACCTGGCCGCGCTGCCGAACGCCTACCGCGAGGCGAGGAGGGCGGCGGTGTCCGGGAAGCGGCCCGCCGCGGTGGTGATCCGCACCGACCCGTCGTCGTGGACGCAGTCGGGCGCGTGGTGGGAGGTCGGCGTGCCCAGGTCGCTGGCGGGCCACCGGGACCACGCCGAGGGCAAGCGCCGCCAGGTCAGGCACCTGGGGCGGAGGCGCCGGTAGGGCTCGTTCACCGGTAGGGCCGGTTCACCGCGGGGGCCGGGTCACCGGTAGGGCGAGGCCTGCGCGAGCTTGACGCTCCCGCGCAGCACCGAGGGCGGCACGACCCCGTCCTGCCCGCTCCACCGGGGCAGCGAGGGGCTCACCTCGGCCAGCGCCCGACGCAACCCTGTGGCGGCCTCGGGCCGACCGAGCAGCACCTCGTGCAGCGAGTCCCGCCACTCGGCCGTGAACGCGGCGCGCGCGGGCTCCCGCCGCACCGCGTGCTGCGACACCAGCGCCCGCCGCCCCTTCTCCAGCCGCAACCGGGGCACACCGGGCCGCACCGGGTCGACCGCCTCCGCGACCCCGTCCCGCAGCGCGGGCCACAGCGGGGTGTCGGTCGCCCTGGCGAGCGCGCTCGCCACGGCCCCGGCCAGCATCAGCAGCGCCTCCGGCAAGGTCGTGCGTCCTCTCATCAGGCGGGGCGGGAAGACAGGGGGCGGGCCCCGGAGGCGAAACCCCCTGGGGCGGACCCGGTGTCGGCGAGCGCGAGCACCCGACCAGGTCCGGCGCGCCCCACGGGTACCCGCTCCACCACCGTTCGACGCCACCCGCCGGATGTGACGATGATCCACTTTGGCGGGTTCCCGGACCGCTGCTCCCGGACCAGGGCTCCCGGACCTGAGCTCCCGCCACGGGACACTCTGGCCCACCGGCCTCGCCCGCACCCCGCACCAGTGCGGTCGGGGCTCAGATCCCCGCGTAGGTCCGCAGCTCGTCCAGGTCCGGGATCAGCACGTCCCGGCGCAGGTGGCTGACCACGACCCCGGCCTTGCGCAGATCGCTGAAGGCCTTCTCGGCGGTCCTCGGCTTCATCCCGGCGATGGAAGCGAGTTCCACCTTCGTCAGCGGAATTCCGAGCGTCCAGCCGTGCACTTCCTCGCGGCCATAAGTCTCGATCAATTCCACCAGAACGCGTGCGACGCGTTCCGCCGCGGGGTGCGAGAGGAAATCGCGTCGCCGCTGGTTGGCAGTTCGCAACCGGTCGTTGATCATTCCGATCAATTCCACGAACACGTCGTTCCTGCGGTGCAGGAAGCCCATCAGCTCGACGCTCGTGATGAGTTTCGCGACCACGTCCCCGCAGGTGACCACGGTCGCCGAGCGCGGTTTCTGGTCGAGGGCCGCCATCTCGCCCACCAGGTCGCCCGCGACCCTGATCGCGAGCAGCGCGGTGTCACCGGTCTCGTCGGTGGTCTGCACCTTCACGACGCCCTCGAGCAGCAGCAGGACGTGGGTGTCCTTCGCGTCCTGCTCGATGACCTCCCGGTCGGCGGCGTAGCGGACCACGGTGCCGACCGCGAGCAGCTCCTGTCTGGTGTTCTCGCGGAGCCTGCTCAGCAGGCTGTTTCTGGGCCACACTTGTTCCTGGGGCGCGGTGCTCGGCATGGGCAGCATGTGGGTCCTGTTACTGTCGTGACCGGCGGAACTCAATTGGGTCGACCCGGTGCGGTCGGCAAGTGATGGTCTCCCCTAACGTGCTGCGGACAGTACACCCGATTGGGGGGTAAGTGCGCTGAGCCAGTTCGGCGTTTTGCCCATCGGGAGCCTCCGGAAGATCGCACGCGAATACGTTCGCAATGCCCAATCAAATGGAATCGCCCTGCTCCCGCGCGTCGCCATCGGCGCGCCGACCGGTGAAGACCTGTCCGATCCGGGACCTTGGACCTGTTGAGATGTCCGAAGGACCTGAACCGGTCCGCTCGGCGGGTCGCGAACCCCGTGGTCGGGCCGCCGGACCGCCCGCCCGTCCGCCGCGCCCTCGGGGCGGCACGCGGGGCACGTGAAAGGTTCTCGGGTCTGCCCGGCCACAGCCTGCCCGCTCCGACTCGACTTGCCAACCCCGGTCCCGAACCCGCCCGCCTCCGGCCCCGCAGTCCCCACCCGGCGGCGCGAGCGCCACGACCCCGGTGCGGTGCTCCAGGCCCACCTCGCAGCGGTCCCGCCAGACCCCGGACAGCACAAAATCCGCCCGCGTCCCCGGCCGTGCTCCGAAGTGGAGCGCAACGCGGGTCAAGCGGGCGGTGCGGTGTGAACCCGGACGCTCCAGGCCACGGCCGCCTGCTCACCGGACGCCGCTCACCCACCACCCGCGCCGGGGCGCGGGACGGGGAGGAGTGGTCAACCGGATCGCCGAAGAGCACCGGGACGGGAGGCTTCCCGCCGGTGCTGCGGCCGACCTGGCGCCGCCGGGGACGGGAGTCGTGCCACGAACTCCGCACGGCTCCGCGTCGCGCGGGTCCGTCCGGGGATGTGGTCGACTCCGCCTCGGCAGCGCGCCAGGGCGATGTCAGTGTCAAAGATCGGGCTGCCGGTGGTGCCGGCAGCCCGATCTCTGCATGGGTGTGATTGCGTCAGCGACGGTAGTCGTCGTAATCGTCGTCCGACGAGTCGTCGACGCGATCATCGCTTCGTCGACCGATGTCGGAATCGCCGGACAACTCGCGTTGCAAGGCGTCAAAGTCGGTGTTGTGAGAGCTGTACTTCAGCTCCCTCGCCACCTTCGTCTGCTTGGCCTTCGCTCGGCCGCGCCCCATGGCTCGACCCCCTCGCACAGGGACGGGGGCGGCCGGGGGAACGGCGGCCCCACTCGTCTCGACAACTAGTTCCTGGTAACTACCGTACCGTGTCGATGGGGTTGCCCGCGACGCGGTAGGCGTGACACGTGCCGCCAAATCTCACCGTGGGAGGATGCGGGGGTGCCTCGACCGTTCGTCGCCTACCTCAGGGTGTACGAACCGCTGTCGTCCCTTGACGCACCGTTGGCGGACCGGGTGCGAAAAGCCCTGGAAGAGGGCCCGCTGACCCGTGCGGAGGCGGGGGAGCGGGAACGTCACCTGTGGTTGCGATCACAGTTGGGCGGGCGCCCGCGCCTGCTCCCCGGAGAACGCCCCGACGGGGGACCCTCGCCCGACGCCCCCTTCGACGTGCTGGCGCTCGACCCGGCCGACGTCCCCGGCGAGGTCGGCGACGGCCCGCTGGTCTGCCCGCTGGACCTCCGCGCCCGCTCGGCCGCCGCCCTCGTGGGCTTCCTGGCCACCTCCTGGGGCCCGCTCCAGGACGAGGCGCTGCCCGCGAGCCCCGACGCGGTCCGGGCTCGGGCGGGCTCGGTCATGGCGGAGCTGACCGGGGGCGCGGTCCACGTCATCTCCACCACCTGGACGGTCCCGCTGCCCTGGTTCGCGCTGGTCGACCCGGAGGCCAGGCGGCTCGTCCTGGCCACCAGGGACGCGCCGGAGCGCGAGGTGTCCTGGCGGGCGTCCATGACGGACGCGCGCGAGCGGGTCGCGCGGGCGCTGCGCGTGGTCCGGGACTCGATCGGCGAGGAGGGCCCGGCGAAGGTGCTCGCCGACACCGGCCGCTGGCTGGAGCACTTCGACGCGGGCTCGGCCGTCGAGCTGGACTACGGCGGCCTCGTGCAGCTCGTCGACGACCAGGACCTGACCGACGACACCTCGGCGCAGGACGTCAACGCCATCGTGGACGCCCTGGAGGAGGGGGACGCGGAGGAGGTCGCGTTGCGCTACGAGGTGCTGCGCGAGTTCTGGGGCGAACTGGCCCGGCGCGAGCGGCACGGCTGACCCCGGCGGCTCCGGCCGCCCTGGATCGGGCCACCGCCCCCCGATCGGGCGATCTCGCCAGAACCACCCCGTCGAGACCACCCCGTCGAGACCACCCCGTCGGGCGGCCCCAACGCCTTCCGGGGCGTCCGCTCGCCCGCAGAGCGCTGCCGGGGGCGTCCCGCCCCGCTGCCGCCAGGCCCCGGCCGCTGCCACCCGACCGCCGCCCGGCTCCGGCCACAGCCCAGCCCACGGTCGCCCACCGCTGCCCGCCCCCTGGGCCTCAGATCCCCCAGGCCTCGGCTCACCCCGCCGAACCGGCCACCGGTCCCTCGGTCAGCTTCCCGCGCGCCAGCACCACCCTGGCCGCCGCCGCGCACACCCCCGCCAGCACCAGCGCCCACGTCCACCCCAGCGCCACCGCCACCCACCCCGCGAGCGCGGGCGTCACCGTCGCGGTCAGGTAGTTGGCGCTGTTCTGCATCCCCAGCGCGGTCCCGCCGCGCCCCGGCGGGGCCAGCTCGCCCGCCGCCGTCACCGCCAGCCCGTTCCACGACATCGCCAGCGCCGCGGTCGGCAGCAGGGCCGCGCACACCAGCCACCGGGGCGCCGAGTCCAGCAGCGCCGCGCACCCGGCGAACCCGACCGCGACCGCTGCCCCGATCGACCGCAGCGGCCCCAACCTGCCGCCCGCCCGGTCCGACCAGATCCCCGCCGCGAGCCGCCCGGCCCCGCCGAGCACCTGGGCCACCGCGAACAGCGCCGCCGCCGTCGCCGCCGCGATCCCGAGGTGGCCGTGCAGCAGCTCCACCAGCAGCGCGCCCGCCGTGAACTGCGGCACCACCAGCAGCCCCGACGCCAGGCTCAGCCGCAGCAACCGCCGGTCCGCCAGCACCAGGCCCTGCCCGCCGCGCGCGACCCGCACCACCCCCGGCGGCTCCCGCACCCACACCGCGACGGCGACCGCCACCAGCGCCGTCGCGCCCGCCAGCGCCAGGAACGCCACCGGCACCCCGGACCCGACCGCCACGGCGGGCAGCAGCCCCGCCGTGACCGCCGCGCCCAGCGGGACGGCGGTCTGCCGCACCCCCATCGCCAGCCCGCGCCGCTCCCTCGGGAACCAGGTCAGCACCGCCCGGCCGCTGGCCGCGTTCACGCTCGCCCCGAACAGCCCGGCCCCGAACAGCGCCACCCCGGCGAGCACCGCCCCCGAGCGCGCCACCAGCGCCAGGCACGCCGCGGCCCCGAACCCGCCGACCGCCATCACCAGCCGCTCGCCGCGCCGGTCCGCGACCGCGCCCCACGGCACCAGCGCCAGCACCGTGCCCAGGTTCGCCGCGCCGAGCAGCAGCCCGACCTGCGGCAGCGACAGCCCGAAGTGCTCGCGCAGGTACGGGCTGATCGACGGCAGCCCCAGGAACACCGCCGCGTTGGTCCCCTGCGCGAGCGCGCCGACCAGCAGCACCACCCAGCGGTAGCTCACCGGTGACCACCACCCCGGCGGGCGCGGGCGGACGGGGGCGGCTGGAGGAGGGCGCGGCTGATCACGCCCCCGACGCTAAGCCCGGTTGCTCAAGATGCGGGAGTGTGGTCCCACCTGTTAGAACGTCGAACGACGTTCCCGCAGGTCGCGGCTACTCGCCGGGACGCTTTCCGTGCAGTCCGCGCTCCACCGCGAGCAGCTCGTCCACCGACGCCGTGCCGCTCCGGTACCGCCCGCCGATCTCGTCGTTCAGCCGGTCCACCACGCCCTGCACCTCGCGCCGCCGCGCCGACACCGACGCCTCCTCGGCGACGAACGTCCGCAGCGCCAGGTCCAGCTTCTCGTCGTCCAGCGCGCTCACGTCCGACAGGTCCACGTCGGACACCAGCGCCTCCACGTGCCGCTGGTGCGCGTCGGCCCGCGACGGCTCCTGCGCCTGGTAGCGGCCCAGCCCGGTCGCGGGCCCCACGGCGTTGGACGACAGGATCGCGGCCAGCCGGTCCACCACCGCCGACCCGCCCGTGCTGCGCCGCTGCTGCTCGGCCCGCACCATGTCGATCCGGGCGTGCAGCAACCGCCGCAGGTACGACAGGTCCGTCTCCTCCTGCGCGGCCTCGTCGCGCTTCGCGCGCACCTCGGCGAGCGGGAGCCGCTCGACACCCTCGGTGTAGTCGGGGGCGAGCACCCGGTCGATGCGGCGGCGCCCTCCGGGGCGCACCTCGATCACGTACTCATCCTGGGGTAGTCCGTGCTTGCCCGCCAACACAAACCTGCTTCCAAAGTTGTCTCAAACCCGTACCGGTGCGCGCCGACCGAGCAACTCGCGCGCCTGCGCGCCCGACAGCGGCGGGCGCTGGGCGATCCGGGCGACCCCCGCCGCCCGCGCCACCAGCTGGGTGGTGCTCTGCGCCCGCTGCCCCTCGGCGTACTCCGGCGTGTCCGCCAGGCCCACCCGCAGGTGCCCGCCGCACGCCAGCGCCGCCAGCAGCACCGGCAACCCGGCCCGGTCGAGCCCGGTCGCCGAGAACAGCGCCCCCTCCGGCAGCTCCCGCACCAGCGGCACCAGGGTGTCCGCGTCGCCGGGCAGCCCGCCGGGCGCGCCCAGCACCAGCCCCACGTGCACCACCCCGCCCGCCGGGAGTCCGCGCTCGTCCAGCAGCCTGCGCAGCAGCGCGAGCTGCCCCGCGCCGCTCACCGCGTACTCGGGGACGATCCCGCGCTCGCGCATCGCCTCGTGCGCCGCGACCGCGAACTCCCAGCGGTCGCCGCCACCGGGCGCGCCCAGCGCGAGGGACGCCGAGTCCGGCAGCGCGTCCAGCACGCGCAACCGGTCCGCGTCCGAAGCGCCGCCGGGCCCGTCGAGCGACAGCAGCACCGCCAGCGAGGTGCCCTCGCGCAGCGCCGCCACGCACTCGGCGGCCTGACCGGGGTCCAGCGACAGCAGGCCGTCCGATCCCCGGACGTCGACCCGCACCACCGAGGCCCCGACCTGCTCGCACGCCTGCGCGGCGGTCAGCAGCTCACCGGGGGCCACCGGCAGGTGGGGGACGTCGCCGCGCGCGACCCCGGCGGGGGCCGCGATGATCATCGTTCCGCGTGGACCGGGACGGGACATGCCGTGATAGTGGCACATCCCGGCCCCTCACCTGGCGAGCCTGCGCGCCGCCTCGTGGCCGAGGCGCGGGGAGTCGGCGGGCACCGAGTCCGGGTCCACGCTCGCCTGCACCACCCGGTCCTCGTCGCCGACCAGCAGTTCCGCGTCCACCGGCACCGAGCGCTTCACCAGCGCCAGCACCACCGGCCCCAGCTCGTGGTGCAGCGCGACGCTACCCACTCGGCCTACCACCCGGTCCCCGTGCCTGACCGGGTCGCCGGTCTCCGGCTGCACCTCGCGCGTGCCGTCCAGGTGCAGCAGCAGCATCCGCCGGGGCGGGCGGCCGACGTTCTGCACCTTCGCCACCGTCTCCTGCCCCCGGTAGCAGCCCTTGTCCAGGTGCACCGCCGAGCCGATCCAGTTGACCTCGTGCGGGATGGTCCTCTCGTCCGTGTCCACGCCCGGCCTCGGCCGCAGCGACTCCACCCGCAGCGCCGTGAACGCCCAGCTGCCCGCCGCCCGCGCGCCCGCGCCGGTCAGCCGGGACCACCAGTCGGCCAGCTCGCCGCGCGGCACCAGCAGGTCCACCGCGCCCGCGCCCGGCCAGGACACCCGGCGCGCGAACCCGCCGCCCGGCAGCTCGCGGACGCCGTCCGACCCGTCCGGGACCGGCACGTCCAGCTTCGCCAGCAGCTCCGCCGCGTCCGGCCCGGCCACGGTCAGCAGCGCCAGCTCGGCCGTCGCGTCGCGCGGCTCCACCTTGGACCAGAACACCATGCGGGACAGGTACTCCAGCAGCGGCGCGGTCGTCTCCGCCTCGACGTCCAGGTACGCGGTCCCGCCGGTGTTGGCGACCACCGCGTGGTGCTCCACCCGGCCCTGCGCGTCCAGCACCAGCATCTCGGTGCCCCGGTCCTGCCCCAGCGCGGTGAAGTGCTGGCTGGTCAGCGAGTGCAGCCAGGTCAGGCGGTCCTCGCCGGGCACCGCGATGACGCCGCGGTGCGAGCGGTCGAACACCGCGACGCCGCGCACCGCCGCCCGCTGCTCGGCGAACGGGTCGCCGAAGTGCCAGGGAACGCCCTGGTCGGGGGCGCCGTCGAACGGCGCCACGGCGCCGGGCGTGGTCAGCGTCGGGGAGTTCACTCGGTCTCCTTGAGGCAGTCCCGGCAGGTGCCGGACAGCGCGAGGTGCGTTGCGTCCAGTTCGAACCCGTCCCGCTCGCGCAGTGTTCCGCACAGCGGCTCCAGCAGCTCGCACGGCACCTCGTCGACCCGGCCGCAGCGGTGGCACACCAGGTGCACGTGCTCGTGCTCGTCCACCGAGTAGTTCGGCGCGCCGTGCCCGAGGTGGGTGTGCCTGACCAGGCCGAGCCGGTCGAGCAGGTCGAGCGTGCGGTAGACGGTGGTGATGTTGACGGTGGGCGCGGTCTCCTGGACGCGCGCGCACACCTGCTCGGGGGTCGCGTGGCCGAGCGCCCGCACCGCGTCCAGCACGAGCTGGCGCTGCGGTGTCATCCGCATCCCCCGTTGGTGCAGAGTGCTGCGCAGAGCCCGCTGACCACCCGCCGTGTCCACGACCTCGATGGTAAGCCCGTGGGTACGCTCGCCCCCATGCGCGTGCTCGCACTGCTCGACGGAACCCTCGCGGACCCCGACGCCCCGCTCATCCGGATCGACGACCTCGGCCTCGTGCGCGGTGACGGGGTCTTCGAGACGATCCTCGTCGTCGGTGGCAAGCCCAGGGAGCTGGGTCCCCACCTCGACCGCCTGGAGCGGTCGGCGGCCATGCTCGACCTGCCCGCGCCGGACCGCGCGGGTTACGAGCGGGCGGCGAAGGCGGTGCTGGACAACTGGTCCGGCGGCGCCGAGCTGGCGCTCAAGCTCGTCATGACCAGGGGAGTCGAGGGCGGCGACGGCACGCCCACCGGCTTCGCGCTCGGGCTGGAGATCTCGCCGAAGGTGCTCGCGCAGCGCGCGGAGGGCATCGCGGCGGTCACCCTGGACCGGGGGATCGAGCCGGGCCTCGCCGAGCGCGCCCCGTGGCTGCTGCTCGGCGCGAAGTCCCTGTCGTACGCGGTGAACATGGCCGCGCTGCGCGAGGCCGAGCGCAGGGGCGCGGCGGAGGTGGTCTTCACGACCTCCGGCGGCTCGGTGCTGGAGGGCCCGACGTCCACCCTGATCGCGGTGCGCGGCCGGACCCTGACCACGCCGCCCGCGACGCTGGGCATCCTGCCCGGCACCACCCAGGCGGTGCTGTTCCAGGCCGCGGAGAAGGCCGGGTGGACGGTCGTCGTCGAGCCGATCGCCGTCGAGGACCTGTTCACCGCCGACGCGGTGCTGCTGGTGTCGAGCGTCCGCTCGATCACCCGCGTGCACACCCTGGACGGCAAGGCGCTGCCCGACTCGACCGCGCTGCACGCCGAGCTGCACGCGCTCTACGAGTCCCAGTACTAGGGCCGCGGCACCGGGTCGCAGCGCCGGAGCGGCGCCGGAGGCGATGTGGTGGGGACCCGCGCCCGCGAGTCCCCCCGCGTCAGCGCCCGACCCGGAACCTGACCCGCGTGCCCGGCCTGGCCTGGCCCAGCCCCGGCAGCGCGCGCTCCGCGACGACCCCGATCACCGGGTAGCCCCCGGTGGTGGGGTGGTCGGCGAGGAACACCACCGGCTGGCCGTCCGCGGGCACCTGCACCGCGCCGGTCACCAGGCCCTCGCTGGGCAGCTCCCGGCCGGTCGCCTCACCGGTGCGCCGCAGCGCCGTCCCGGCCAGCCGCAGCCCGACCCGGTTGCTCCGGTCCGACACCACCCAGCTCCCGGCGGCCAGCTGGCCCGCCGGGTCGGTGAACCAGTCGTCGCGCGGTCCCAGCAGCACCGGGACCTCGACCTCGTCGGGCGCGCGGGCGGGGACCAGCACGTCCACCCCGACCGGGATGCCGGTCGACTCGCCCAGCGGCAGCACGTCCCCGCGCGCGACGGGGTCCGGGCCGATCCCGGACAGCAGGTCCGACGAGCGGCTGCCCAGCTGCTCGGGCACCGCGATCCCGCCGGACACCGCGAGGTAGCAGCGCAAGCCGGAGGTCGGGGTCCCGACCTCCAGCTCGTCGCCTTCCACGAGGTGGCAGGGCGAGTCCCGCTCCCTGCCGTTGACCCGCACCGCGACCTGCGGACCGGTGACCGCGACCGTGCACGAGCCGGTCGCCACCACCGCCAGGCCGCCCAGCAGCAGTTCCAGCCCGGCCGCGCCGTCGGCGTTGCCGACGAGCCGGTTGGCCAGGGCCAGCGACGCCCGGTCCAGCGCCCCGGAGGGCGGAACGCCCAGGTGGGCGTGGCCGGGTCGGCCGAAGTCCTGCACGAGCGCCTGCGGTCCGGTCCGCAGGACGCGGAGCGTTCTCACATTCCCACCTCGTTGTCCGACTCGCGCTCGGCGCGCTCCTCGGAGACCGCGGTGTGCCGCGTCTGGTTGGCGAGCGAGTGCTCCTCGGAGCTGCTCGCGGGCCGCGAGGGAACGCCGAGGCGCAGCCGCTTCGGGTTTGCCAGTGAACTCATATCTTCCACCTCCTCCCGTGCTGGACAGTGCCGAAAGTCCTTCGTAGTACTACGAAACAACGCCGGGGTTCCCCCGGTTGTGCCCCTTCACCCGCGCGAGTCGGGTCGCCTCGGTCACAACGCCTCGAAGCGCACCCGGTCGCCCGGAGCCAGCAGCGCCGGTTCGTCCCGCTCGGGGTCGAACAGCGGCGCGTCCGTCGTGCCGATCAGCCGCCACCCGCCGGGCGTGGCCCTCGGGTAGGCGGCGGTGAACTCGCCCGCCACGGCGACCGACCCGGCGGGGACGCGCGTCCTCGGCGAGTCCAGCCTCGGCTGCCGCAGCGGCTCCGGCAGGCCGGTCAGGTAGCCGAAGCCGGGCGCGAACCCGCAGAACGCCACCTCGTACGCGGCCCCGGTGTGCAGCGCGACGACCTCGTCCACCGCCAGGCCCGCCGTCTCCGCGACCAGCTCCAGGTCCGGCCCGTCGTAGCGGACCGGCAGCACGACCTCCCGCGCGGGCGCCGGGGCGGGCGCCGACAGGTCGAGGCCGTCGAGCAGCTCGCGCACCGCCCCCAGCCCGCCCGGCGCGGCCTTGACCAGCACCGTCCTGGCGGCCGGGACGACCTCGGCGACCTGCGGCAGGTCGGCGGCCCGCACCGCCGCGCGCACCGCGGCGACCTCGTCCAGCGAGCTCACCTCGACGAGCACCGCGTCGGAGCCGCACCGCCGCAGTCGCATGGCCCTCCGCCCGGATCGGGTGGTCGTGATCGTCTGATCGTTGGATTGTTCAACAACCCGTGCGAAGGGCACTCCCTCGAACGGGTGGTGGTGTGTCGTGCGTGCTCCCCCGCGGCGGGGCCGGTGACCCCCTCGTCGGGGCTCGTCCGGTGGTCCGCGTGCCGGGACGGCGGCCGTGGAACGCCGCCGGTGGTGCGCTCGGCCCGGTTCGCGCCGGGCTGGTTCCGCTTCGCCGGGTGTCCGACCGGCGGGTCGCGCCGGTCGGGTGGCCTCGGGGACCCGGTGGGGTCCCGCTCGGCCGGGTGGGCCGGGACCGGCCTGAGCCGGACCCGATCCCCTCACCGTCCAGAGGTGCTGCCGTCCTGCGGTCTTGCGGCTGGGAGCGGCTCCCCGGCTAGCCGACGACCCGGCGCAGGTGCGCCGAGGAGTGCGGCTGCAAGGGCTGGCCGACCATCGCGCGCTCCTCGACGTACGCCAGGTCGCCGTTGTTGACGATGCCGTACAGCCGCTGCGCGCCGGTCACCTCCTTGGCGGTCGCCGTGCGGACCACCGCGTCGGTGCCGAACTCCCAGGAGGTCTGGTTGCGGGGCTTGCCGTAGAACAGCTCCACGATCCCGGTGTTGTGCGTGAGCAGCACCTCGATCGTGTCGTCGGGCTGCGGGCGCCAGAAACCGGTCTCGCGCGCCGCCTGCCTGATCACCGCGCCGTTCTCGTCCAGCAGCCACGACCGCGCCTCGTAGTAGAGGAACGGCCGCCCGTCGTGGGCGAACGTGACCTGCTGGCCGAACCGGTACGGGCCCTCGATCGTCGGGTACACGACCTCGCCCTCGCCGCGCCACACGCCCACCAGCGGCAGCAGCGCGAGGCACGCGTCGTGCAGCGACGGGCCCTCCCTCAGGTTCGCGGTGTCCGCCGGGACCGGCAGGTCGTCGAACTGGGGGAGGTTGCGGGCGCGCGTCGACTCGGCGCGCTCTGCGGCGGCCTGGACGGCGGCGTCACCGCTGCCGGGGACCGGCGTCTGCTCTGCCATCACCGCTGGTCGGAGAACAGCCGGTACACGACGTACCCGGCGAACCACGTGATGAGCAACGACACGAGGACCAGCAGTGTGGTGAAGAAGTGTTCCACCCGGCAAGTTTACCGTCACCGGGCGTCGCGGCGCGTGACTCGGTGGCGAAGACCACCGGGCGCGTCGCGACTTGACCGAGCCAGAAAACGATCAAGATGATGGGGCGCACACCGGAAAACGGCCCAGGGGTTGGGTTTCCGGCCCCGGAGGGGTCGCGCGAGCGGCCCCGCGAGGCCCCGGCGCACGTGCGAGGGCCCCGGCGGCGGATCGCTGCCGGGGCCCCGAAGCCGGTCCGTCAGGCGACCGCGACCTCGACCGCGTGCACGCCGGGACCGCCCGCCGTCACCGCGGCCTCGCCGTTGCCCGACCGGTGCAGCGCCCGCACCGTCCAGTCGCCGGGCGCCGCGTAGAAGCGGAACTCGCCCTGCTCCGACGACACCACCTCGGCGGTGAACTCGCCGGACGAGTCCAGCAGCCGCACGTACGCCCCGCCGACCGGCGCGCCCCCGGCGCTCACCCGGCCCGACAGCACGACCTCGTTCGCGCCCACGCTCAGCTCCACGCCCTGCTGGGGCGCCCCGCAACCCGCCGCGCTCATCACGCCTCCTTGCCGGAACCGAGCTCGACCGGCACGCCGATCAGCGAGCCGTACTCGGTCCACGAGCCGTCGTAGTTCTTCACGTCCGAGTGCCCGAGCAGCTCGTGCAGCGCGAACCAGCTGTGCGAGGAGCGCTCGCCGATGCGGCAGTACGCGATGGTGCTGCGCGAGCCGTCCAGGCCGGCGTCCGCGTACAGCGCGGCCAGCTCCTCGTCGGACTTGAACGTGCCGTCCTCGTTGGCGGCCTTGCTCCACGGCACGTTGATCGCCGTGGGGATGTGCCCGCCGCGCTGCGCCTGCTCCTGCGGCAGGTGCGCGGGCGCGAGCAGCTTGCCGCTGAACTCGTCGGGGGAGCGCACGTCCACCAGGTTCTTCGCGCCGATCGCCTCGACGACCTCGTCGCGGAAGGCCCGGATCGACAGGTCCTGCTCCTGCGCCTGGTAGGTGGTCGCCTCGCGCTCCACGACCTCCTTGTCCAGGGGGCGGCCGTCCAGCTCCCACTTCTTGCGCCCGCCGTCGATCAGCTTCACCGACTCGTGGCCGTACAGCTTGAAGTACCAGTAGGCGTACGCGGCGAACCAGTTGTTGTTGCCGCCGTACAGGATCACCGTGTCGGAGTTCGCGATGCCCTTGGCGGACAGCAGCTTCTCGAAGCCCGCGCGGTCGACGAAGTCGCGGCGGACCGGGTCCTGCAGCTCGGTGCGCCAGTCGATCCGCACCGCGCCGGGCAGGTGGCCCCCCTCGTAGGCGGTGGTGTCCTCGTCGACCTCGACGAACACCACGCCGGGCGCGGCGAGGTTCTCCTCGGCCCAGGCGGCGGAGACCAGGACGTCTGCACGGCTCATCGAGCGGCTCCCATTCGTTGTGCGGAAGTGCGGTTTCGGGTCTGCGGTCGTGCTCTCGGGGCCGGGCGAGCTGCGCTCGGCGGCGGGGTCCGGGACGCGGGTGTCGTCAGTGGCGGGGCGCGGGCGCCGGGGCGAGGCGGCGGACCAGCAGGAACAGCTCGCAGCCGAGGCACAGCCCCAGCGCGGCGTTCAGCAGGGCCGCGGTCAGCGCGGCCGAGGTGGCCACCACGCCCAGCGCCGTCCAGCCCGCCGCGTAGCCGATCGTGCCGACCAGCGCGAAGGCGAACCCGACGCCCTGGGCGAACCGCAGCGGCGCCGCGTCCTCCCGCTCCGCCTCCGGCAGCCTGGGTTGCAGGACCCGCCGGTACACGTGCCCCCACGGGTTGAGCCGCAGGGACACGAAGGCGCACATCGCGAAGAGGGCGGTCTGCGCCGCCAGCAGTCGCCACGAACCGGTGAGCAGCACCAGGACCAGCACCGCGCTGGTGAACCAGGCGCTGAACCTGGCCCCCCTGGGATCGACGGGGACGTCCTTCGGCACGGCGACCTCCTGGCGTTGGCGTCAGGGGCGGTGGGGACGGGCGGCGCGCTCGGCGCGGTCACGCCCGGCGCGGTCACGACGACCTCGGCGGGTCAGCCCGCCGTGCGACACAGGCTGCTGCGGACGCGGCACAGGTCCACCGCGAGTCGCTTCGTCAGCAGCGCGTTCATGCCGTCGAGGGTAGCCGCTAGTCCCTGCCACCGGGAGTGGTGTCCAGGGGTTGGGAGGACCGGATCACCCGTCCGACGGGCGCGTCAGCCCGGTGAGCGCGCCGGACAGCCCCTCCGCGTCCGGGACGCCGGTGACCCGCAGCAGCTCGGCGCCGCGCCGGTCGTAGGCCACGGTCGTCGGGGTGGCGAGCACCCCCAGCGCCGCGGCCAGCTCGGGCCGCTCGGTCACGTCCAGCTCGGCCAGGCGCACGCCGCCGGTCCGCGCGACCAGCCCGGCCAGCACCTCCCGGCTGCGGCGGCAGCCCGCGCAGAACCGGGTCGTCACCTGCACCAGGGTCACCTCGGCGTCCGGGTCGAGCAGCGCCCGCACCTCGTCGGGCAGCGCGCGCCGCGACCCCGGCCGCACCCGGCCGCGCCCGCGGAGCGCGACGGCGACCGCCGCCACCACCACGAGCGCGCACAGCAGGCCGAGCAGGCCCCCGGTCACGCAGGCCCCCGCGGGAGCCCGCCGCGACCGGGGGCCGCGCTCACCGCTGGTCCAGCGGGATGTTCTCCAGGGTCCCCTCGACGGTCAGCGCGCCGCTCTCCACCCGCACGGCGGTCGGGGTCACGGTGAACGGCAGCGAACCGGGGTCGATCTTCACGTTCAGCGCCGACCGCACCGCGCCCAGCACCTCGTTGAGCCCGGCCAGCGAGGTGTCGTCGATCTCCACGTCGTTCACGCCGATCTCCACCATCCCGCCGGACAGCGTCACCGTGCCGTAGGCCGAGATCCGGATCTTCCGCCCGGCCAGCGAGGTCGTGCCGCTCAGCTTCACGGCGGCGGCGGTGGGCGGCTGCTGCCCGCCCTGCGTCTCCGGACCGCCCTGCTCGACCGGCCTGGTGTCCGGCTCGATCGCCATGTCGGTGAACGGCGTGACCTGGTTGACCAGGCGGTTCAGGTCGTTCGCCTTGATCTTGACGCTGCCCTTGACCTGGTCGATGCGCGCGTTGCTGGTGTCGCCCGCCAGCAGCTCGGACAGGCCGATCCTGGTGTGGTAGAGGTTCGCCTTGATCTCCAGGTCGCGCAGCTGGTCGCGCACCGGGACGCCGTTGGCGGTGATCTCGATGTCCCGGTAGTCGCCGCCCAGCGCCTGGGTGGTGAACGGGAACCCGTTGATCCGCACGGCGGGGTCCTCGCTGAGCTGGAGCTTGTCCCGCATCCGCTGGGCCACCTGGTACTCACCCGCCGCCGCCAGGCCGAAGTCGGCCGCGACCAGCAGCCCGCCGAGCACCAGGGCCGTGATCACGAGCTTGCGGCCCCGCCGGGGTCGGCGGGGTTCGGGGGCGGTCATCGCCAGGTCCTCCAGGAAGCGTCGTCGAGCCAGGTCGCGATCCGGTCTACCAGAACGGGCGTCATCGCCGACTCGGCGTGGCCGGTCCGCGGCTCCAGCCACAGCTCGGCCGCGCCACCGGCGGCCCGGTGCAGCGCGGTGGCGTGGGCGGGCGCGAAGTACCGGTCCAGCTCGCCGTGCACCAGCAGCAGCGGCGTGGGCGCGATCCGGTGCACCACCTCGACGGGGCTCTCCGGGACCCGCGCCCACGGCCCGGCCAGCCGCACGCCCAGCGCGCGGGCGGCGAGCCTGCCGTGCGGCTGCTCCAGCAGCCAGTGCACGCGGCGCATCGCGGCGGTCTCCCTCGACCACCACCGCGCCGGGCTGCTGACCGCCGCCACGGCGTCCGGCCGGTCGTCGGCGAGCGCGGCGTGCCGCAGCGCCACCGACGCGCCCATCGAGAACCCGACCACCACGACCCGCCGGTACCCCAGCTCGCGGGCCAGCGAAACCCCGGCGGCGAGGTCGTGGACCTCGTCACCGCCGACGGTGGTCCGCCCGCCGGAGCGGCCGTGCCCCCGGAAGTCCAGGGCGATCACCCCGCCGTGCCGGGCGAAGCGGCGCAGCACCCGCGCCACGTACGGCTTGCCGGTGTGGTTGGTGAAGCCGTGCCCCACGACGAACGCCAGGTCCGGCGGGGTCGACGGGGTCGTCACGTGTACCCCGTGCAGGCGAACTCCGCCGTGTGACACGGGTGTAACAAGCGTGACGCTTGTGGAAACAACTGTGACCCTGTCCTGCTGACCTGGGTCTTTCGCGGCGCGCACCGGTATCGTCTCCGTCATCCGCAGGCAACGGGGCCCGGTCACCGTACTTCGCTGCGAGTGCTCCGGTGACCAACACCGGCCGAACAGGAGGGCGCCGCGATGAGCATCGACGTGCTGCTGCTGACCACCGACCCCGATCCCGAGGCGGTGCTGCCCGCGCTGGCCCTGCTTCCCCACGAGGTCCGCCCGCTCCGCCCGGAGGTCTCCGCGCTGCTGGAGGCGGGCCCCCACGACGTCGTCCTGGTGGACGCCCGCACCGACCTGGTCGGCGCGCGCGGCCTGTGCCGCCTGCTGGACTCCAGCGGCGTCGACGTGCCGGTCGTCGCGATCGTCACCGAGGGCAGCCTGGTCGCCGTCAACGCCGACTGGAGCGTCGACGAGATCCTGCTCCCCACCTCCGGCCCGGCCGAGGTCGACGCCCGGCTGCGCCTGGTGCGCTCCCGCCGGGGCGCCGCCCAGTCCGGCGGCGACGGCTCGCTGCAGCTCGGCGAGCTGGTCATCGACGAGGCCACCTACACCGCCCGCCTGCGCGGCCGTCCGCTCGACCTCACCTACAAGGAGTTCGAGCTGCTGAAGTACCTGGCGCAGCACGCGGGCCGGGTGTTCACCCGCGCGCAGCTGCTCCAGGAGGTCTGGGGCTACGACTTCTTCGGCGGCACCCGCACCGTGGACGTCCACGTGCGGCGCCTGCGCGCCAAGCTCGGCCCCGAGCACGAGTCGCTCATCGGCACCGTGCGCAACGTGGGCTACAAGTTCGTCCGCCCGCCGCGTCCCGGCTCGCTGCGCCGCCCCGAGGCCGAGCAGGCCATCGGCGCCCCGCAGCTGGACGAGACCGAGCTGTTCCGCGTCTGAGCGCGGGTCCCCAGGCAGGGGGCCGACGGGTGGCCCCCTGATCTACCGCCGCCTGATCGACCGCCGCCGCAGCGGGTAGCGTCGCGGGCGTGGCTGACCTGACCTGGCACGACGCGCTGGACCCCGAGCAGGCCGAGGAGATCACCCGGCTGCTCGCCGAAGCCGAGGAGGTGGACGGCGTCGCCCCCGCGGGCGAGGCCGTCCACCTCCGCTTGCGTCCGGGGGCCTCCGGCAGCGCGCACCTGCTGGCCCGCGTCGACGGCGTCCTCGCCGGGTACGCGCACCTCGACCTGCTCGGCGACTCGGACGGCAACCTGGTGGCGGAGCTGGCCGTGCGGCCGGGGTCGCGCCGCGCGGGCGTGGGCTCGGAGCTGGCCGGGGCCGTCCTCGGAGCCGCCGCCGATCGCGGCGGGCCGGTGCGCTTCTGGGCGCACGGCGACCGCGAGGGCGCTTCCGGGCTCGCCGCCAGGCTCGGCGCCCGCCGGGTCCGCGAGCTGTGGGTGATGCGGCGCGCGCTGGCCGGGCTGCCCGAGGTCCCCCCGCTGCCCGAGGGCGTGGCGCTGCGGTCCTTCGAACCGGGGCGGGACGAGGACGCGGTCGTGCGGGTCAACGCGCGGGCGTTCTCCTGGCACCCGGAGCAGGGCGCGATGACCGCCGACGACGTCCGGCTCAAGGAGGCCGAGGACTGGTTCGACGCGGACGGCTTCCTGCTCGCGGTGGACGGGGCCGACCGGCTGCTCGGCTTCCACTGGACCAAGCGGCACGACGAGTCCATGGGCGAGGTCTACGTGGTCGGCGTCGACCCGGACGCGCAGGGCGGCGGCCTCGGCAAGGCGCTCACCCTCGCGGGTCTGGTCCACCTGAAGAGCACCGGACTGCGCGACGTGCACCTCTACGTCGAGTCCGACAACTCACCGGCGGTGCGCGTGTACACCCGGTTGGGCTTTTCGCGCTGGAAAGCGGACGTCCAATACGCCCTGTAGTGACAAACCCATCACGCCATGCAAACGTGCAGGTCACGGGATCACCCTAATGGCCGTGGGTCCAGTCACCTCCCGTGTGGTGTTCACCTTCCGTTCATGTTCCCCTGGGGGTCTGTCCACTCTCGCTCCCTACCGTCCGTGTCGAGCGGTGAAACGCCGTTCAATCAAAGCCCCCGTACGTGGAGGACCCAGGTGAAGACCAAGCGGCACGGCGCCGTCGTCGGCCTTATCGCGGCCGGTGCGCTTCTGCTCACCGCATGCGGCAGCGACAACAACACCGCTGCGACCGGCAGCTCCTCGACGGGCGGCGCGAGCACCCCGTCCGCGCCCGTCGAGTGCGGTGGCAAGACGAAGCTGAACGCAGAGGGCTCCTCGGCTCAGAAGAACGCGATCGACACGTTCGTCCAGGCCTACCAGCAGCAGTGCGCGGGCGCCGACCTCGCGTACAACGGCTCCGGTTCCGGCGCGGGCATCAAGAACTTCAACGCGGGCCAGGTCGACTTCGGCGGTTCCGACTCCGCCATGAAGGACGCCGAGATCGCCGCCGCCACCGAGCGCTGCCAGGGCAACCCCGCCTGGCACCTGCCGATGGTCTTCGGCCCCGTCGCCCTCGGCTACAAGCTGAACGGCGTCACCGACCTGGCCCTCAACGCCGAGGTCACCGCCAAGATCTTCAACGGCTCGGTCAAGAAGTGGAACGACCCGGCGATCTCCGCCCTCAACTCGGGCGCGAAGCTGCCCGACACCGAGATCAAGGTCGTCTACCGCAACGACGAGTCCGGCACCACGGACAACTTCCAGAAGTACCTGACCACCGCCGCCCCCGCGGCGTGGACCCAGGGCGACGGCAAGCAGTTCAAGGGCGGTGTCGGCGAGGGCAAGGAGAAGTCCGCCGGTGTCGCGCAGGCCGTGGCCTCCGTGGACGGTGCCATCACCTACGTCGAGCTGTCCTACGCCCAGGACAACAAGCTCTCGATCGCCAAGATCGACTCCGGCGCCGGCGCGGTCGAGCTGACCGGCGAGTCGGTCGGCAAGGCCATCGACAGCGCGAAGATCAAGGGCCAGGGCAACGACCTCGTCCTCGACCTGAACTCGATCTACGGCACCAAGGCCGAGGGCGCCTACCCGCTGCTCCTGGCCACCTACGAGATCGTCTGCTCCAAGGGCTACGACGCCGACACCGCCAAGGCCGTCAAGGCGTTCCTGACGGTCGCGGCCACCACCGGCCAGGCCGGTCTGGCGGACGCGGGCTACGCCCCGCTGCCCGACGCCTTCCAGGAGAAGCTGCTGACCGCCATCAAGGCGATCGCCTGAGTCAGGCAGACTCCGGACGTTGACGCGAAGTTGACGCGATGAACGACCGCACTGCGGCGCAGCGCCCCGCGGGCACCGGGACCCATCCCGGTGCCCGCGGGGGCGTCCCGGCCGCTCGACCAGCCCCGGAGGCTCCGATTCCCCCCACCTCGGAAGGCGAGAAGAAGGCGCACGTCCGGCCAGGTGACCGGATCTTCAGCGGGCTCGCCACCGGTTCCGGCGTCCTCGTCGTGGTGCTCATCGCGGCGATCGGCGTGTTCCTGCTCATGCAGGCCGTCCCGTCACTCGCGCTGAACAACGCGAACTTCCTGACCAGTCGCGAGTGGTCCACCGGCGACGTCAGCGACATGCGCTTCGGCATCCTGGACCTGCTCCTGGTCACCGTGGTGGCCTCGCTCGTGGCGCTGGCGATCGCCATGCCGATCGCGCTGGGCATCGCCCTCTTCCTCACCCAGTACGCCCCGCGCAAGCTGTCGCGGACGTTCGCCTACGTCATCGACCTGCTCGCCGCGGTCCCCTCGATCATCTTCGGCCTCTGGGGCCTGTTCATCCTGGGGCCGGTGCTCACGCCCGTCGGCGAGTTCCTGACCGACAAGCTCGGCTGGATCTTCCTGTTCTCGCAGGGCAACGTGTCCATCGAGCTGGGCGGCACGATCTTCACCGCGGGCATCGTCCTCGCCGTGATGATCCTGCCGATCATCACCGCCGTCAGCCGCGAGGTCTTCGACCGCACCCCGCCCGCGCACGTCGAGGGCGCGATCGCGCTCGGCGCGACCAAGTGGGAGGTCGTCAAGACCACCGTCCTGCCGTTCGGCAAGGCCGGTTACGTCAGCGCCTCGATGCTCGGCCTCGGCCGCGCGCTCGGCGAGACCATCGCGCTGACGATCATCCTCAGCTCGACGGCCCAGGCGTTCGGCTGGAGCCTGTTCGACGGCGGCGCCACGTTCGCCTCGAAGATCGCGCTGGCCGCGCCCGAGTTCAACGACCCGAAGTCGGCGGGCGCCTACGTCGCCGCGGGCCTGGTGCTGTTCGTGCTGACCTTCGTGGTCAACGCGATCGCCCGGTCCATCGTCGCAGGTCACAAGGAGTACGAATGATGGCCGAGACGGCGGACCTGGACCGCCTGGCGAAGCCGCCCACGTTCCAGAGCATCAGCGGCGTCCGCAAGTTCAAGAACGGCATGGCCACCGCGCTGGTGTGGCTGGCGTTCGGCGTCGCGATCATCCCGCTGGTGTGGGTGCTCTACACCGTGATCCAGCGCGGCTTCCCGATCGTGCTCAACGCCGACTGGTGGCAGAAGTCCCTGTCCGGCCTGCTGTCCCGGCAGCAGGGCGGCGGCGTCTACCACGCGATCTACGGCACGCTGGTCCAGGGCCTGGTCTGCGCCCTGATCTCGGTCCCGGTCGGCATGTTCGTCGGCGTCTACCTGGTCGAGTACGGCGGCCGGTCGAGGCTGGCCAAGGCCACCACGTTCATGGTCGACATCCTCACCGGTGTCCCGTCCATCGTGGCCGCGCTGTTCATCTACTCGCTGTGGATCACCACGTTCGGCTTCGGCCGCAGCGCGTTCGCGGTGTCGCTGGCCCTGGTGCTGCTCATGGTCCCGGTGATCGTGCGCACCACCGAGGAGATGCTCAAGATCGTCCCCGACGAGCTGCGCGAGGCCTCCTACGCGCTGGGCATCCCCAAGTGGAAGACCATCGTGAAGATCGTCCTGCCCACCGCGCTCTCCGGCATCCTCACCGGCATCATGCTGGCGCTGGCGCGCGTGATGGGCGAGACCGCCCCGGTGCTGGTGCTGGCGGCGTACGCGCCGTTCATCAACTACAACCTGTTCGACGGGCCGATGGCGTCGCTCCCGCTGCTCATGACCACGGAGCGCAACAACCCGACGGACGCGGGCTTCGACCGGCTCTGGGGTGCCGCGATCACCCTGGTCCTGATCATCACGTTGTTCAACCTGCTGGCGACCGCGGCCTCGCGGTGGCTGGCCCCGAAGACCAAGTGAGCGGGCACTGATGGCCAAGCGCATCGACGTCAAGGACCTCAACCTCTACTACGGCAAGTTCCACGCCGTGAACGAGGTCTCCCTAGCCGTTCCGCCGCGCAGCGTGACCGCGTTCATCGGCCCGTCCGGCTGCGGCAAGTCCACCGTGCTCCGCTCGCTGAACCGGATGCACGAGGTGGCGCCCGGCGCCCGCGTCGAGGGCAAGGTGCTGCTGGACGGCGAGGACATCTACGCCTCCTCGGTCGACCCGGTGCAGGTGCGCCGCACCATCGGCATGGTGTTCCAGCGCCCCAACCCGTTCCCGACGATGTCCATCCGCGACAACGTCGTGGCGGGCCTGCGCCTGGCGGGCGTGAAGAACCGCAAGCAGCTCGACGAGGTCGCGGAGCGCTCGCTGCGCGGCGCGAACCTGTGGAACGAGGTCAAGGACCGCCTCGACCGTCCGGGCGGCGGCCTGTCGGGCGGTCAGCAGCAGCGCCTGTGCATCGCGCGCGCCATCGCCGTCCAGCCGGACGTGCTGCTGATGGACGAGCCCTGCTCGGCCCTGGACCCGATCTCCACGCTGGCGATCGAGGACCTGATCACGGAGCTGAAGAAGGACTTCACCATCGTGATCGTCACCCACAACATGCAGCAGGCGGCGCGCGTCAGCGACCAGACCGCGTTCTTCAACCTGCTCGGCGTCGGCCAGCCCGGCAGGCTGATCGAGGTGGACGACACCGAGAAGATCTTCTCGAACCCCACCCAGAAGGCCACCGAGGACTACATCTCGGGCCGCTTCGGCTGATCCGCCGGATTTCCCGGAGAAGCCCCCCGCGCGATTCGCGCGGGGGGCTTTTTCGCGCGCGTTCCGGAGGTATCTTCTCCGTGCGGGGCGATCGGTGCCGCTGACACCTCGAGCGCCTGCGGAGCGGGCCCGGCGACGAACCGGGAACCCTCCGCTTTCGGCGCGCGTCGAATCCGGGGACGGGGCGGCACCGGACGGGTACCGTGCTTGCTCGGGAACGGGCTGTGAGCGCTCACCAGGGGGTAGACGTGGCGGAGAACGACCAGGGCACAGCGGGGCAGGGCGGGCAGAACACCGCCCACGCCCTCCCCACCATGACCGACATACGCCAGGAGAACGCTGCGGACGCCCACGTCCAGATGCAGACGTCCACCTCCGCGAATCCCTTGTCCCGCGCGGTCGAGGCCGCCTCCATCGTCGTCAAGATGGAGGTGGACTCCCGGACCCAGTTCGAGCAGCAGCGGCGTGAGCTCGGTGCCCAGATCCAGGACACCCGTCCCCCCATGACGCCCGACGGCACCAACTACATGTCCTACGAGCACTCCGCCCTCCAGCAGATGGTCACCGAGGGCATGGACCCCGCCAGCGCGCGCGGTCAGGTCGACGCGTGGAACCAGGTGGGCACCACCCTGGTCACCCTCCAGGACAACCTGCGCGGCGCGACCGCGGCGAGCAAGGACGCCTGGCAGGGCGAGGCGGCGGAGTCCGCGCGGTCCTACTTCGGCAGCGTCACGGACTGGTCGACCAACGCGGCCCAGTCCGCCCAGTACACCAGCGCCCAGATGCAGAGCCAGGTGGACGCGGCCGAGAGCGCCAAGTCGAAGATGCCCGAGCCTGTCCAGTTCAGCACGGCCGACGCCACCAAGATGCTGCTCGCCGAGCCGAACCCCCTCAACTGGGGCGGCACGATCTCCGAGATCAAGCAGAAGTTCGCCGAGAAGCAGGAAGCCCACGTCAAGGCCGCCGAGACCATGACGGCGATGTCCAGCACGTTCGCCGAGACGGGGGCCACCATGCCCGCCTTCGTCGCGCCCCCGCCCATGTCCGGTTCGGACAGCGGCTCCTCGGACAGCGGCGACAGGACTTCGATCAGCTCGCGCCCCGACTCCAGCGTCGGCAGCGGGATCGGCACCGGCACGGGGCGCATCGGCGGCGTCGGCACCGGGAACAGCGGCACCTACGTCTACGACGGCGGACCGAACGGCGGCGGCACCACCGGGACCGGGACCGGCAACGGCGGTGGCAGCGGCAGCGGCGGCTCGAACAACTCGGGCGGCAACACCAACCAGTCCGGCGTGACCTACCCCGGTGGTGGCGGTACCGGTGGTGGCACCGGAGGTGGCGGCACCGGTGGCGGTGGCATCGGTGGCGGTGGCACCGGCGGCGGCTACGTCCCGCCGGGCGGTGTCGGCTACCTCCCGCCCGGTGGCACGGGCACAGGTGGGACCGGAACCGGTTCCGGCGGCCTCGGCGGTGGTCGTGGCGGCCTCGGCGGCGGCACGGGCGCGGGTGGCCTCGGTGGCCGCGGTGGCGCAGGCGGCCTGTCCGGCGGTCCCGGCGGTCTCGCCGCGGCGGGTGGTCGCGCGGGTGGTTTCGGCGGTGGCGCAAGTGGTTTCGGCGGTGGCGCGGGCGGCTTCGGCGCCGGTGGGTCCGGTGTCGGCGGCTCGGGCCTCGGTGCGGGCGGCTCCTCCTCCGCCCTCGGCGAGGGCGGCCGCAGCGGTGTCGGCGGCTACGGCTCCGGTGGCGCGGGCGGTCTAGGCGGCGTGGCGGCCGGTCGCGGTGGCGCGGCGGCCGGTGGCATGGGTGCGGGCGGCATGGGAGCCGCAGGTGGCCGGGGCAACGGGGAAGAGGACAAGGAGCACAAGACCGCCTCGTACCTCCAGGAGACCGAGGACGTCTTCGGGGACGGGACGCTCGTGGCGCCTCCCGTCATCGGCGGGTGAGCGTGTTCTCGTTCAGCCTGTCCCACGCCGCGACCGACATCCTCTGGGAGGACCTCGACCTCGGCCCCCGTCCTTACCCCTTCGAGATCCGCCACGTGGGCCGGACCTTCGACGAGCGCGCGGGTATCAGGAACGCGGTGTACCGCGACCTGGAGTCCAGGAAGCTGGCGTTCCGGGGGCGGGTCGTGGGCGAGGTCCAGGAGGCGCTGACCTTGCTGGTCCGCGCCGACTACACCGTCAACGCGATCGCCGCGCTGGACGCCCGCGTCCCGGAGCGCCAGCTGCTGGCGCGCGGCGGCGCGACCCGTGACGTGGCGGCGCTGGCCGTGCTGGACGACCGGATGCTCAAGGTCGACCTGATCCGCTCCTCGGCGCTGCTGCACGCGCTGGTCTCACTCGTGCCGCAGGTGCGGCCGGGACCGGGGCACTCGATGACCCTCCCGGTTCCCCAGGGGCAGGAGCAGCGCAGACCTCGTCGGGAAGAGGACTACGACGCGAACACCTTCACCAGCGCCGTCTCCGCGCGGAGCGCCAGGGGAGGCCAGGAGCAGCAGCTCATGGCGATCTTCTCGCGCCCCAAGCTGAGCCTGGGGAACTTCGGCTTCTCGGTTCGCGGCAGGTACGGCCGGGAGACCAAGGGACCCGAGGTCATCTGGTTCGACAACGACCAAGGCCGGTACATGATGCAGACCAGGGAGAACCCGGACGGTCAGCGCTGGATGACGGCCGCGCCCGCCGACAGCGGCCGGATCGCCATGCAGCTCGGCCAGGACCTCAACGCGCTGCTCAACCGCTAGCCGAACGCCAAGGGGGCGGGTCCGCGCGCCGCGGACCCGCCCCCTCCGTCGTCGATCAGGCCTCTTCGTCGCCGTATCCGGGCATCTTGCCCGTCACCACGAACACGGTCCGCTTCGCCACCGACACCGCGTGGTCCGCGAACCGCTCGTAGAAGCGGCCCAGCAGGGTGGTGTCCACGGCGGACGGCACGCCGTGCGGCCACTCCTTGTCCATGATCACCGTGAACAGGTGGCGGTGCAGGTCGTCCATGGCGTCGTCCGCGTCCTCCAGGGACCGGGCGCGCGCCACGTCCTGGGTGCGGATGATGTCCGTCGCCTCCGTCGCCAGCTCGACCGCGATGCGGCCCATCTCGGCGAAGTAGGGGGCGACCGGCTCGGCCAGCACGTGGTTGGGGTGCCTGCGCCGCGCGGCCTTCGCCACGTGCAGCGCCAGGTCGCCCATCCGCTCCACGCTCTCGGCGGCGTGGATGACCGCCAGCACCGTGCGCAGGTCGGTCGCGACGGGGGCCTGGAGCGCGAGCAGCGCGTACGCCTGCTCCTCGATGCTGGCGCGCACCTCGTCGATCCTGGCGTCGTCGCTGATCACCTGCTCGGCGACGGCCAGGTCGGCCTCCAGCAGGGCCTTCGTGGCCAGCTCGATCGCCTTGCCGGACATCGCACACATGTCGGCCAGTCGCTCCGCGAGCTGTCCGAGCTGGTCTTGGTAGGCCTCACGCATGGTCCAAGCCTAGGGCCACCTGATCGCGCGAGCGACATTCCCCGGTGAACCGGGGATGAACCCGTGGCGACCAGATGATCGGCGGCACCCCCTGGGAGCTGCGGGAACGGTCCGAGCTCCCGAGGGGGTCGCGCGTGGTGGCCGACCGGTCACGCGCAGGGGTCGACGGCCGCGTTCACCACGGGCAGGTCCCCGGCGCCGCTGTCGGCGGAGACGCCGCCGCCCTGACCGGCCTGCGGGCGCTTGACCTCGCCCTCCCACCCGGAGCCCATCATGAGCGCCACGACGCCGCCCATGCTCTCGTCGACCTGGAGCTCGGCGTCCGGCACGGCTGCCCGCAGGGTCGCGGCGGCGTTCTCGTTGCCGGTGGCGTAGCGGATGAACGTCCTGGTGGACGCCTGGTCCGCGACACCGATGTAGGTGACCTTGAAGCCGACCTCTTCCAGCTTGGTCTTGGTGTTCTTCGGGGCGAACCCACCCGAGGTCTGGTTGAACACCTGGACGCGCACGGAGCCGGGGTCGCCCACGGTGCCCGGCTGCTTCTCGGCCTTCTTCTCCGCGGTCCCGCCCTCGGTCGGCGCCTCGCCCGGCAGCGGGGTGCCGTCGATGACCGCCTGGAAGAGCGCCTTGGTCTCGTCCTCCTGGAGGACCTCGAAGTTGTCGTCGTTGCTCGGGGTCGGGCCCTCGTCGGTGCGGTGGGGGACGGTCACGAAGCTGACCCGCCCGGCGTCCAGCCCCTGCAGGGACTGGGCGAGCGTCAGCATGGAGTCCACGCCGATGTTCTGACCCGCGGTGGAGGACGCGAAGGCGTTGAGGAAGCCGTTGAGCTTGCTCGGGCTGAGCAGCAGCTCGCTGGACATGGCCTTGCGCAGCAGCGCGGACAGGAACTGCTGCTGCCGCTTGATCCGGTCGTAGTCGCCGAACTCCTCGGTCTTGACCTTGCGGGCGCGGACGAAGTCCAGCGCCTTCTGGCCGTTGACCTCGTACTTGCCGGGCTTGTCGAAGATCATGCCCAGCTCGCCGTCGTCCATGACGGTGGGCGCGCACACGCCCACCGTCCCGACGGCGTCGACCATGCCCTTGAAGCCGTTGAAGTCCACGCTGACGAAGCGGTTGATGTCCAGCCCGCTCAGCTCGGTCATGAACTTGCTGACGCACTGGGGGCCGCCGGTGGCGTAGACCTCGTTGGCCTTCACGCCCTCCGCCTCGGGCAGCACCTTGTCCGAGTAGGTGTCGCTGGCCGAGTCCCAGCTGTTGCACGCGGGCCGCGTGACCTGGAGGTCACGCGGCATCGACACCACCACCATGCGCTTCCGGTCGGCCGGGACGTGGGCGATCATCATCACGTCCGACCGGGCGCCGACGACCTCGCTGGTGTCGCCCACCCCGTCCGAGTCCTTGGCGCCCGCGCGCGTGTCCGAGCCGATGATGAGGAAGTTCTCGTCACCGAGCTGCTTCTCCGCCTGGTGCACGGCCGCCGAGTTCTGGCCGAGCGCGTCGATCCGGGTGATCTTGCTGTCGAAGTGCAGCATCGCCCCCCAGCCGATCCCGCTGGCCAGGAACACCACCACCGCCGAGGTCAGCGAGATCGCCTTGATGATCCGGACGATCTTGCTCTGCTTGGCGGTCCGCCCCTTGCGGCCTTTGCCGCCCTTGGGCTCGGTGTCGTCGGGGTCGTCCGGGTCCACCGGCTCGGCGTACTCCGTGGCGTCCTCGTCGACCTCGGACTTCCACGGCATCAGCTTCTGCCTGCGCTCCTTGCGCTGGCGCTCCTGCTCGGCGAGCTCGTCGTGGACGGCCGAGAAGCGGGCGAGGGTGTGGTCGACCTCGCGCAGCTTCTTGATGTCGTCGCTGATGGCCTCCATCTCGGTGGTGAGGCTCGCCGGGTCGATCTGCTCCCTCGGCTCGGGGCCGCCGACGCCGGGCGGGGGGCCGCCGAGCGCGGACACGCCGGGGGGCGGGAGCGGCGGGGCTCCCTCGTCACCCTCGGCGAACCGGCTGGGGGGACCGTCGTGCGGGCCCTGCCGCCCGTTCTCGGGCGCGAGCCTGCGCGGGGGCCTGCCCGCGTCGCCGTCGGCGAAGCTCTCGGCGCGCGCCTGGCGGTCGTCGCCGGGCGGGACGGGCCTGGGGCGCATCCCGGTGCCCTCGGGACCCCGGCCGTCCGGACCCCGGCCGTCGGGCGCGGGACCGTCGCCGGGCGCGAGCCTGCGTGGACCGTCCTCGGGCAGGCCGGGACCGTCGCCGGGCATGGGGCGCGGCATCCGGGCGCTGCTGCCCTCGGGACCGGGGCGGCGCGGACCGGCGGGCGGAGGGCCGATCGGCGGACCGGCGGGCGGGCCGTCGTGGCCCGCGAGCCTGGCCTGGCGCGACCGCGGGCCGTCCTCGGGCAGGCCGGGGCCGTCGCCGGGCATCGGGCGCGGACGGGTGCCGGTGCCCTCGGGACCCCTGCGGGGACCGTCCTCGGGGACCGGGCGCGGCATCCGGGCGCTGCTGCCGTCCGGCGGGACCGGGCGGGAGCGGGGACCCGTGCCGTCCGGGCCGGGACCGAGCGGGCCGCCGTCGCCGGGCATCGGCCTCGGGCGCACGCCGGTGCCCTCGGGGCCGCGGCGCGGGCCGTCCTCGGGCAGGCCGGGGCCGTCGCCGGGCATGGGGCGCGGGCGCATCCCGGCGCCCTCCGGACCCCTGCGGGGACCGTCCTCGGGCAGGCCGGGGGGACGACCGCCGTCGAAGCCGTCGCCGGGCATCGGGCGCGGACGCGTGCCGGTGCCCTCCGGGCCCCGGCGCGGGCCGTCCTCGAAGTCCTCGCCGGGCAGGCCGGGGGCCGGGCGCGGGCGCATCCCCGCGCCGTCCGGACCGGGCCTGCGCGGACCACCGGGCGGCGGACCGGCGAGCGGGCCACCGGGCGGGCCGTCGACCGGCCCTCCGGGCCCCGGCCTGCGGGGACCGTCCTGCGGACCGCCGTCGACCTCGGGGCGCGCGCGGCGACCGGTGGCGTCGGAACCCTGCGGCCCCGCGTCCGGCCTGGCCCTGCGGCCGGTGGCCTCGGGACCGGGACCGCGCTGGCCCCGGCCGTCGGCCTCGGGGCCGCGCGGGGGCAGCGACCTGCGGCCGTTCGGCTCGCCGGGCGAGAGCCGGGACATCCGGGACGCGGACTCCCCGCCCGCGTCCTCGGCACCCCCGTCGCCCTCGTCGCCCCGGACGTCCGGCCTGCGCCGGTCGGCGGCCTGCGGCCACGGGGCCTCGTCGGTGAAGGAGCGGCCCCTGCGGGCGGCGGGCTCGCGGCGCCCGCCCTCCTCGGCGAAGCCGTCCTCGGGCGCGACCGCCCTGGACCGCCGCCCGACCCCCTCACCGGGAGCCTGGCGGCCTCGGCGACCGGGCTCCTCCTCGTGGGCCGGGACGCCGTCCTCGGGGGCGGAGCGCCTGCCTGAGGGCGCGGGCTCGTCGTGGCGCGCGCGCCTGCTCGCGCGCGAGACGCCTTCGGGAGCGGCGGCGTCGCGGTCGGCCTCCGGCGCGGCGCGCCTGCCGGTCCGGGGCTCCTCGGGGGCCGCGCGGCGACCGGAGGGGGCCTCGTCGTGCCTGGCGCGCCGTCCGCCCGCCTCGGCGGCCGGGTCCGGCTCGACGTGCACGGGGGCGGCGTACCGCGTCTCCTCCTCGTACGCGGACGGCTCCGGGTACGCGGACGGCTCCGGGTACGCGGACGGCTCCGGCTTGGCCCTGCGGCCGGTGCGCGGGCCCGTCTCACCCGGTTGGCCGGGTCCGGCGGAGTGGGACGGACCCCGGACGTCGTCCTCGGGTTCCCTGGCGGCCCTCCTGCGGCCCTGCTGCGGCTCCTGCGCTGGTCGGTGCTCGTGGTCGCCCTGCTGGCGACCGCTCTCCGGGCCCTGCGGCTCGGATCTGTGGGCGGGTGGCTCCGGCGCGGCGCGGCGACCGGACGGCTCCGGTGCGGCGCCGCGCTGCGGACCGGAGTCCGACTGGCCCGGCGGGATGGGACGCGGGATGTTCGTGCGGCTGTGCTGTTCAAGCAGATCCGACACGCTCAGACCGCCGCTGCCCTCCATCGACCTGCGGCGACGCCCGGTCGTCTGGTCATCCTGCGGGGCCTGGTCGCCTCCGGGTCCGGTGCCACCACGGCGGGGCTCGTCGGGCACCCGGTCTCCCTTCAGCAATTGGTCATCGGTCAGGTCGTCATCACGAGTTGACGACAGCAAGGACACGGTGAAAGCACCTGCGGCGTGTCACTTGCGCACGCGATACTACGGACGCCCGCCAATTCTGACGACCACTCCCGGTGATAGAGGGGTGGGGGGTGGTCGGATACGCGCAGCAGGTTACGCCCGAACGGGTGAGTGGGGTGCGTGTTTCAGTAACCAGACACCCGTGGTTCAGTGATTCCGCGTCGCCCAGAAGCAGCACCGGCCAGCCGAACGCGTCCGCCCTCCCGGTAGGCGACTGCGTTCCGTCCCGATTGCTTGGCCGTGTAGAGGAGGCTGTCGGCGCGCAACAACTGCTGCTCCGGGGCCACCGGTGGGCGGGAGGGCGTCTCGGCGGCGGGCGGCTCGTACGCCAGGCCGATGCTGACAGTCACCCTCAGGCCGGGGGCGAGCGAGGCCCAGGCGTGACGCTCGACACGCATCCTGGCCGCTTCGGTGATCTGGATCGCACTCGCGACGTCCACGTCGGGCAGCACGATGACGAACTCCTCGCCCCCGTAGCGGGCGCAGAACCCCTGCTCCGGCAGCTCCGCCTGGAGCAGCTCCACCACCCGCTGGAGCACCCGGTCGCCCAGCAGGTGCCCGAACGTGTCGTTCACCTGCTTGAACCAGTCGAGGTCGATCAGCGCGATGGCCAGCCCGCCGGTCGTGGCGCCCCGCTCGGCGACCAGCGCGACCAGGCGCTCGTCCAGGTAGCGGCGGTTGTAGCTGTCGGTCAGGCTGTCCCGCAGGCTCTGCTCGCGGGCCTCCGCGTGCTCCCTGCGCAGCCGGTCCACCTCGCGGCGCAGCTGCTCCGGCACCTTCGGCTGCTCCTCGCGCCCCGCGTGGACCAGGTCGAACGCCGAGCGCAGGTGCTGGTAGGCCTGCCGCCACTGGCCCCTGGAGGCGAGCAGTGTCGCGATCGACTCGTGCAGCTGCACCAGCCCGGTGCCCTCGGAAGCGGGCGCTGGCGCCTCGGGGCCGCCCTCCCGATCGGGATCGGCGACCTCGGGCCGCAGTGCGGTCATCGTGCTCACCTCCTCACTTGCCAAGGTGTCGTCTCCTAGGAGGCGGCTCTTGAGCGAGCGGGACACGTCAGAGGTTGATTTCCCTCTACCGGTTGACCGTGCACTGCTCCGAAACGGTGACGTTTCCGGTCGGGCAGCGGAAAACCGTCACGCGGCGCACGGTGCGAAGCCGTAGGCGCGCCCGTTCAGCAGCACGACGTGCTGCGAGCCGATCTGCGAGCCGACCTCCACGCCGTCCCGGTGGACCGTGATCGTCACGGCCACGACCAGCACCACGCCGCGCGGGTGCGCCTCGTCGCCGCCCGCGGGCGCCCACTCGTTGTCCAGGCGCAACGTGCCCATCGCGGGGCGGTAGGCGATCGTCCCGTCGGGCGGTCGGCAGCCCTGGTCGCGGTAGTCCGGGTGCTGGGTCTCCTCCAGCAGCGCGTGCTGCTTCTCCACGCCCTGCTCGCCCGCCGAGTTGAGGTCGTCGAAGTAGTTCCGCACCAGGCCCCGGTCCGAGTCGCTCAACCGGATCGGCGCCGCCGTCCCCGCCACCGCGCCGGAGCACCCCGCCACCAGCAGCGCCCCGACCAGCAGCGCCGCGCCGCGCGCCAGCTCAGCCACCCGAGTGCATCTCCTCGGCCTCGGGCACCGCGGCGTCCTCCGGGTCGTCCAGCCAGCCCTCCGGCAGGATCACCCGAGCGGGGGAACCCTGTCGGCCGCGGGGCCCGTCGGCGTCGGCCGGGTACCCGGCGGTGCGGTCGAGCTGGCCGACCAGGTCCTGGAGCTCGGCCAGCGTGCTGACCATGGCCAGCGACCGGCGCAGGTCGCCGCCGACCGGGAAGCCCTTCAGGTACCAGGCCACGTGCTTGCGCAGGTCCCGGACGCCCTTCTCCTCGCCGAGGTAGTCGGCCAGGAGCGCGCCGTGCCGCCAGAGGATGTCGGCGACCTTGCCCAGCGTCGGCGGCGCGGGCAGCGGCTCGCCCCGGAAGGCGGCCTGCAGCTCGCCGAACAACCACGGCCTGCCCAGGCAGCCCCGACCGACGACGACCCCGTCGCAGCCGGTGCGGGCGACCATGTCGAGGGCGTCCTGGGCGCTGAAGATGTCGCCGTTGCCGAGCACCGGGATGGAGGTCACCGCCTCCTTCAACCGGGTGATGGCCGACCAGTCGGCGGTGCCGGAGTAGCGCTGCGCGGCCGTGCGGGCGTGCAGCGCGACGGCCTGCGCGCCCTCGTCCTCGGCGATGCGGCCCGCGTCCAGGTAGGTGAGGTGCTCGTCGTCGATGCCGATGCGGAACTTCACGGTCACCGGGACGCCCGCGGGCTCGGCGGCGCGCACGGCGGCCCGCACGATCTCCCGGAACAGCTTCCGCTTGTACGGCAGCGCCGCCCCGCCGCCCTTGCGGGTGACCTTGGGGACGGGGCAGCCGAAGTTCATGTCGATGTGGTCGGCCCGGTCCTCGCCGGTGATCAGCTTGACGGCCTCGGACATGGACACCGGGTCGACGCTGTAGAGCTGCATCGAGCGGGGGTGCTCGTCGGGGCCGAACGCCAGCATCTCCATGGTCTTGGAGTCGCGCTCCACCACGGCGCGGGCGGTGATCATCTCGCAGACGTAGAGCGAGCCGGGGCTCCCGAACTCCCGGCACAGCTGCCGGAAGGCGATGTTCGTGATGCCCGCCATCGGGGCGAGCACGACGGCCGGGTCGACCGAGTACCGGCCGATCTTCAGCGAGGGAGGGGGAGCAGCCACGCCGACCAGGCTAGCCGCAGCCGGGTCCCACGCCCGCCGTTCCACCGGTTTCCGCTCGTGGTGGACACGGGGTGGAGGTGGTGGGACGGCTCCCTCGAACGGGGGGTGGGGTCCTCGGCCGGGGAGTGCTTTCTACGGGCAGTTGTGCAGGGGGGGCGTTTTTGTCGCTTGTTGATCTGTTCGGGTGGCCGGTGATCACGTGGATAACGCTCGGCCGAAAACCCTCGATACGGCTAGTGACAATGTGAAATTTTCAAGCACCATTTGTACTTCCGTCGTGGACCGGCCCCCGCTCGGGGATTTCCGGCCACCCCCCCCAGAGTCGCCGCGCGCGCTTCACGGCGCCGTGCTGCCGCTTTCCGGTGAGAGGATCGTGAAAAGTGGAGATCCTGCGCGATGCCTTCAACAACACCGCCAAGGTGTCCGTCGTCGTCATGCACGTCGACCTGACGGGCGCCACGGAGCTGAAGACCTCCAGCGCCGAGGTGAGCTGGCTGCCGACCTTCGGCTGGTTCTTCGACCAGGTCACCGAGTCCGTCTCCCGCAACGGCGGGACCGTGTGCAAGTACCTCTCGTCGGGCGTGATCGCCACCTTCCCGGTGGTGCAGGCGGCGCAGGCCATCAACGCCGCCATCGCCATCCAGGAGCGGTTGAGGGAGGCGAAGCGGGACAACACCTACCTCTGCAACTGCTCGGTCGGCATCACCACGGGCAAAGTCGTGCCGTTCGTCAACGGCCAGCAGCAGGACTTCATCGGAACCTCGGTGGACCAGGTCGAGCGACTCGCGCTCGGCGGCAGTCCCGGCGCGGTTTTCGTCGACGAGGAAACGGTGAGCGCGGCCAACATGATGGAGGTCTTCTCCATCTACGGGAACGCCGTGAGCCGTGAGGGCCGCGGATATCTCGGGGCGCCGCAGAAGCTGCCCAACGCGGGCTCCTCGATCGACTACCGCGAGGTGCTCTGGGACGCGCAGCCGTTCGGCGTGAAGTCGAGCATGGTCACCGACATGACCGCGCCGCAGGGCCAGGCGCCGACCCCGCCACCGCCCGCCGTCCGCCCCGCGCGGGGCAACGAGCAGGACCCGTGGGTCGTGGGCCGGGTGACCAGGTGGGACTCGGTCAAGGGCAGCGGGTTCGCGAGCGGTCGGAACGGGGGCACCTACTACCTGCACCGGGACAACCTCGTTCGGGGCGTCGTGGACCTCGCGCCGGGGGACGAGGTGTTCTTCCTGGCCGAGCCGCAGCCCGACGGCGGGCGCAACCCCAGGGCCAACGTCACCGTGCCGCTCGGGGCCCTGCTCGACGTGGAGCTGCTCAGGGTCAGGGAGAAGTACGGCTTCCTGGACGCCCGCGACGGCAAGGGCTTCCGGCGGGACCTGTTCGTCGACCTCGGGCCCGACGCGCCGCTCAACCACCGGGTGGGGCAGGTGCTGCGGATCCGCGTCGGGAGCAACACCAAGGGGCCGGTCGGCCTGGTGCAGGTGGATGAGCAGCGCGTCGCCTCGTAGCGGGCGCTCGTGCCGGGGGCTCGCACCGGTGCTCATCGCCCTCGGCGTGGTCCTGCTCGTGCTGGGGTGGTTCGTGGACGACGACTACTGGCGGGGGCTGTGCCTGGAGCTGGGCGGCGCGACGGTCCTCGTCGCGCCGTTCGCGCGGGTCGAGCGGAAGCTGCTCCAGGTCGAGGACGGGGTGGCGCAGGCCGTGAACGCCGGTCAGGCGCCACCCGGCCCGATCCGCGAGCAGGTGGCGGCGGCGCTGGCCGGGGGGCCGTTCACGGTCGTGGCGGTCGAGGGCGGGAACCCGGACCACGTGGTCGAGCGCGGTGGTGCGGCGGTGGCCGTCGTCGTGCTCGACGGCGGGTGCGCCGTGGACGCGGCCTCCCTCCAGCGCCTCGACCTGGAGCGGCGCGGGAGGCCGGGCGCCACCGGCCTGGTCGTGGTCACCGCCTCGGGCCCGACCGGGTTGGCGCGCGAGTGGGCGGCGCGCCACGCGTCCACCACCCGCGTCGTCCGGTGGACCCCGGACGGCGCGGCGCGGGCGGACCTGGTGGCGGGCGTCGCGGAGCTGCTGCCCGCGTGACCGCCCCCGCGCCTTCCCGCTGGTTACAGTCGTCCGGTGGCGACATCACCCGATCAGCGGCGAGAGCGCTACATGCGCGCGGCGGTGTCCTGCTTCGCCCGGTACGGCTACCGGCGGACGTCCGTGGACGCGATCGCCGCAGCCGCGGACGTCTCCCGGCCCGCGCTGTACCAGTACTACCGGGGCAAGGAGGAGATCTTCCGGGAGGCCGTGCAGTGGGCGCTGGAGGGTTTCCTGGAGCGGGCCGAGGCCGCGGCGCGGGGGCCCGGTGGGGTGGCCGAGCGGTTGACCGCGGTGCTCGGGCTGGTGCTGCGGATGCACGCGGGCGAGGTGTTCCAGGCCGAGCTGATCGACGAGACGCAGCAGCGGGCGGTCGAGCAGTGGACGCTCTTCGAGCGGCGGATGATCGAGGTCCTGGAGGGCGTGCTGGGGCCGTGCGCCGGGGTGGACGAGGTGGCCGGGGTGCTGTTCTACGGGGTCAAGGGGATCACGCTGCACCTGGGCGGGGTCGAGTGGCAGGAGGTGCTGCTGCGCCGCTTGGTGGAGCTGACCGTTCGGGGGCTGACAACCTGACAGTGTCGGTCTAATTTGTCAGGTCTGGTGACCCTGTTCCCCGTGTCCGGGAGGTTCGGATGACCGCCGACGAGGCTCGTGCCCGTATCGCCGAGATCCGCCGGGCGGGTGGTCGCACGACGGTCGAGGAGCTGGACGCCCTGTGGGCGGCGCTGCCGACCGTGGCGCCGGAGGAGCTGCTGGGGGACTGGCGCGGCAGCGAGTTCGCGAGCGGCCACAGCTTCGAGGGGAACCTGGAGAAGGCCGGGTGGTACGGCAAGACGTTCACGTCGCTGACCGACGTGACGCCCCTGGTGTGCCGGGACGCCGACGGCGGGCTGTACGCGAACGAGGAGCTGGCCGGGGGCGGGGCGAGCCTGTGGACGGTCGAGTTCCGGGGCGAGGCGACCGCGACGATGGTCTACGACGGCAGGCCGGTGCTGGACCACTTCAAGCGGCTCGACGAGCGCGCGGTGCTCGGGGTGATGAACGGCAAGGGCGTGCTGGACGGGGGGAAGCACTACTACTTCGTGCTGGAGCGCGCGTGACCCGCCGCGCCCGCGCTGCCCTGGTCGAACGCCCCGGCGGGCCGTTCGAGGTGCGCGAGGTGGAGCTGGACGAGCCGAGGCCGGACGAGGTCGTGGTGCGGGTGCTGGCGGCGGGCGTGTGCCACACGGACCTGCTGGTGCGCCGGACGTGGCCGGAGCGGTTGTTGCCCATGGTCTTCGGCCACGAGGGCGCCGGGGTCGTGGAGGCGGTCGGCGCGGGGGTCGGCTCCGTGGTGGTGGGGGATTCGGTGTGCCTGAGCTACCGGAGCTGCGGTCGGTGCGCGGAGTGCGCGGCGGGGTGGAACGCGTACTGCCTGCACGCGGGGGCGAACGCGCGCGGTGTGCGGGAGGACGGCAGCACCGCGCTTCGTCGAGCGGGGAAGCCGGTGTACGGCGGGTTCTTCGGCCAGTCGAGCTTCGCGACGCACGCGGTGGCGCACGAGAGCAGCGTGGTGAAGGTGCCCGCCGATCTGCCCCCGGTGGTGGCCGCGCCGCTGGGGTGCAGCGTCCAGACGGGGGCGGGGACGGTCTTCACCGTTCTGAACGCGGCCCCCGGCGAGTCGCTGGTGGTGTACGGCGCGGGCGGGGTGGGCCTGAGCGCGCTGCTGGCGGCGACCGTGCGCGGGTGCCGCACGGTCGTGGTGGAACCGGTGGAGTCCAGGCGCGCGCTGGCGCTGTCCCTGGGCGCGGTGGCGGCGGTACCGCCGGGAACGCCGCTCGCGGACCTGACCGGCGGCGGCGCCCACCACGCGGTGGACACGACGGGCCGGGCGGACGCGATCGGCGAGGCGGTGGGGGCGCTGCGCCGGAGGGGGACGCTGGCGCTGGTCGGCCTGGGCGGCAAGGTGGAGCTGGACCTGAGGACGCTGGTGCACAACGGCATCCGCGTCCGAGGCGTGATCGAGGGCGACGCGGCGCCGAGGACCCTGATCCCGGACCTGGTGGCCCTGCACCGCCAGGGCGTCCTGCCGGTCGAGCGGCTGATCGGGGAGTACCCGTTCGAGCAGATCGAGAGGGCGGCGGAGGACGCGTCGACGGGGCGCTGCGTGAAGCCGGTGCTGAGGTTCCCCGCCGAGTGACCTGACCACCGCCTCGCACAATCCATCAAACCCGGTTGTGCCGCCTCTCCTGACTGGTCGTTGCGCGAGGAGAGGCGCACCCCGTTGGCTCACCGCACGAACCACTCCCAGTGCCCCTGGACGTTGGCCACCTTTGTCGCGTCGTCGGGCAGGTACACCTCTACGGCTCCGGCGTACTTCTTGCCGGGCAACCAGTTCTCGTCCCCTGCGCCGATGCGATTGCCTTCAGGCGCGCACGTCCAGTAGGTGGAAGGATTGATCCTTCCACCGGTCACGCCGCTCGCGCTGATGGCCGTGAACTCGGTGAAGTAACCGGACGGCAGTTCGGAAACGTTGTAACCGCTCCCTGTTTCCACCTCGATCCACAACAACTTCCGCGTGGTGCCAGTGGGAGGCGGGTCACCCGCGTACCTGCCGGTGCACTCCGACATCCTGGTGATGGTGAACTTCAGGGCGCAGTCGTTCCCCATGCACCCGCCGCTCGCCTGCTCGCCTAAGCGGAATGCGGTCGTCCGGGCGGTGGTCGTCGTGGGTGAGGGCGTCGTAGTGCGCGTCGTGGCGGTAGTAGAACTTGCTGTCGCAGATGAGCTTGCGGACGTGTCACTCGAAACTCGTCCACCTTGAGAGCAGGCGGCGGCAGCGGTCAACAGCAAGCAGGAAAACATGAGGCGGATGCGCATTTTGTGAACCTCCGATCAGATCGGAAGTCGCGATTCACCCATGATTTGTTAGCCGTTCACCTCAGCTTTCATGTTCACCTCCAACTTCGCTGGCCGCGGGGTGCCTGCTTCTCCAAGCGTTTGCGCCCCACCGCGCAGATGAACCCCAGAGGTCGACGCCGCGGCACCAGAGGCGGTGGTCGTTCGCGCTTGCGGTCGCTCGTCCTGCGAAGCGCGGCGGTGTCGACATCGCCAAGACGCCATCAAGGACTGGCGTGCAGGGCAAACAGCGTGGAGGTGGGCGTTCGCGGACCGGGTGTTCACGGGCGCGACGCGGGCCCGGCGGACTCCGACAGCACCGCCGGTGTCGGAGGACTCGAGCGACAAGGGAAAACCCAGGTCAAGCGTGGTGGGCCGCCAGGGACTCGAACCCTGAACCCGAAGGTTGTGGATCTTGGGCGGGTGGTGGTTCACGATGTTTTCCGCTGATGGTTACTGCCTGCGCGTTTCGTTAAAGCAAATGAGTGTCGCAGAGTGTCCGTAGTGGCTGGTTGTCGGTGTTTGTGGGGAGTAAACCGGGAAGATGATCTTAACTTCCGGCCCCTGGGCTGACGCTGTCCCAGGGGACTTCGCAACAGAGATGAGCGGCCGTTGCTCAGTAGCCACAGCCGGGCGGGGCGCAGTGGGCGTTGAGCACTGCGCATTCTGTTCATCTCGGCGGTTTCGGCCGGTCGTTGCCCCGTTCGCGTGGTCTCGGCCTTATCTCACATCGCTGGGGTGTGGGTGAGTGGCTGCCAGGGCGGGCCCCGCCCGATTGCCCGGTGACACAAGGAGGGGGGCGAGAGGGGTGCCGGTATCGCAGGTTTCCGGCAGTCGTCTGCCGTCGTTCCATAGGAGTAAAGCATGAAGATGATCTTGTTCTGTCGCATCCCCTCTGCGTAGCGGTTGTGGCCTTCTCTCCACCTCGCGTGTCTTCACGGCTGCGTCTTTGGCTCACTTCCGCAGATGTGCGGAGTGTCGGGTGCGGTCATCGGGTAGTGGTGCGGGTGGTGTAGCGGTGAGGGCCTGGTGGTCGATGGGAGTGGGTATGGAGATCGAGTTGGCCCAGGCTGTGGCGGCGTTGCGGGATGAACTGCTGGAGGCGGTGGTCTACGGCCGTGGGCAGGAGGTCCAGTTCGCGGTGGGGACGATCGAATTGGAGTTCGGCGTGGAGCTCAAGGTCGACGCCAAGGCCAAGGGCGGGTTCAAGGCGTGGGTGATGACCGGTGAGGCGTCGGCCGGGGTGGCCAGGAGTTCCACCCATCGGGTGAAGGTGTCGCTGACCCCGAAGGACCAGCACGGCGGGGACCTGTTGGTGGGTGGTTCGGCCCAGCGTCCTCCCGGTCCAGGTGTCGAGTCCGATCACGCTGGCCGCTGATCGGCCGCGAACAACAGGGGAATGACCGATGGATCAGTGGCGCGTGGTGCAGGTCAACGGTGAGCGTCGAGGGTCGGGGTATCTGGTGGGCCCCGGTCTGGTGCTGACCTCGGCCCATGTCGTGCCCGACCGGGGTGCGGCGGTGGAGGTGTTCCGTCCGGGCCGTGCGGGGGTGTTCGGGGGCACGGTGGTGTGGCGGGGCACGCCGGAGGGGCGTGACGACGCGGCGTTGGTACGGATCGACTCGCCGACCTGGACTCCGCCCGCCGGTAAGTCGGTCGAGTGGGGACGGACTGTCACCAACAGGGCGGGAATCGTCTGCGAGACCAAAGGGCTGCCGGATCGGGCGCAGCGTCCTGGGGAGGCGGCCGACAACGAACAGCTGCTGGGGTGGTTCAACGCCGATGACCAGGTGGTCTCGGATGTGTACGTGATGGCGCTGGAAGGGCATCGTCCGAACCTGGGGGGTTCGCCGTGGGGCGGGTTGTCCGGGGCAGCGGTGTTCAGCGGTGGCCTGTTGATCGGCGTGGTGCGGTCCGACGAGGCCGACAGCGGCCACACCCGGTTACGAGTAGCCCCTTCGTATGTGCTGCACCGGGACGCGGGGTTCCGGGAGGCGCTGACCGAGCACGACGGCGGTGAGCCGAGGTTGCGGCCGGTGGAGTTCGCCGGGATGGAGGAGCGCGCGCTTCCCGTGACGGGGGTGTTGGCTTCGCCTGGGTGGTTGCTGAACCCGGCTCTGGAGGTGGTGCCCTTCCGAGGTCGTGGGCAGGAGTTGGAGCGGCTGGGCCGGTGGGCCGGGCTTGAAGGGTTCGGGGCGTGTGTGGTGCATGGTCCAGGCGGTCAGGGCAAGACCCGGTTGGCCCGCCGGTTCGCCCAAGAACTGGGAGAGCGGTGGGCGGTGGTGTGGCCGAAGCACGAATGCGCCGAGCAGGACCTGGCCGTGCTCGCGGACGCCGTGGCGCCGACGTTGGTGGTGGTGGACTACGCCGACAACCGGCCCGGCCAGGTGCAGGCGTTGCTGCGCGCGGCGCAGGAGCACGGTGGTGGGACGCCGTTGAAGGTGTTGCTGCTGGCGCGGAGCGCCGGGGACTGGTGGGACCGGCTCAAGACCTCCTCCGACCCGGTGTCGTGGTTGTTGGAGGGGACACCGCTGGTGGCGTTGGAACCCCTGGAATCCGACGATCGGGGCCGGGAGCGGGCGTATCGGGAGGCGGTGGAGGGCTTCTCGGCCGGGTTGTCGCGGGTACGAGGACTGGAAGACCACCCCTGGTCGCGGATCGCCGCCGGGATGCCGGGTGTGCCCGTTGCCCCGGTGGGGGCGCGTGGTGTGTTGGCGTTGCACATGGCGGCGTTGGCGGACCTGCTCGACGCGGTGCCCGGCCCGTCCGGGGACGATACAGACGCTACCGGCCCGCCGGATGGTGACGCGGAGAGTCGCCTGTTGGAGCACGAGCAGCGTTACTGGACTCATGCCGCAGGCGCGTCGTCTCGGCTGGAGTTGGGGCATGCCACGCTGCATGACGCGATGGCCGCCGCCGTTCTGGTGGGCGCGGATGATCATGAGCAGGCTGATGGGCTGTTGGGGTTGATCGCGGGGTTGGCCGATCAGCCTCGGGACCGGCGTGACGCGGTGGTGGAGTGGATCGGCGGGTTGTATCCGGGAGTGGCACCGGTGCCGTTCTCATCCCTGCAACCGGACCGACTCGCCGAACGGTTCATCGGCGAACACCTAACCAAACGCCCTGAGTTGGCACACCGGCTTGTGCAGGCACCGCAGGAGCGACGTGCAAGGCTGCTGACGGTGTATTCCCGCGCGGCCGGTCACGCTGTGTTCAACGGCGCGTTGGATGCGGGGTTGACGCAGTTGTGCATCAAGCGGGCTTCGTTGCTGGCACGGGTGGCTGTGGAGGTGGTGGTCCAAGCTGAGTACTACCAGCCCTTGTTAGAGGCCTTGATCCTGATCGGCGACGCGCCTGAGACGGACGTGCCCCTGCTGGTCGAACTGGTCGACGGATTGCCGCAGTCCAGTCACCGTCTGGCCGAGAGTGCCGTGCGGTGGACCGGCCGCCTGGTGCGGTGTCGCCGTGAGGCTGACCAGGACACCACGGAGTACCTGCCCGACCTGGCGAGCAGCCTGAACAACCAGGCGGCCCGTTTGGCGGCTGTGGGGCGGGGGGAGGAGGCGCTGGAGGTGATCAGCGAAGCAGTCACCATTCGCCGTGCTTTGGCCAAGGACCGTCCTGATGCTTTCCTTCCTAATCTGGCGAGCAGCCTGAACAACCAGGCGAACAGTTTGGCGGCTGTGGGGCGGGGGGAGGAGGCGCTGGAGGTGATCAGCGAAGCAGTCACCATTCGCCGTGCTTTGGCCAAGGACCGTCCCGATGCTTTCCTTCCTAATCTGGCGAGCAGCCTGAACAACCAGGCGAACAGTTTGGCGGCTGTGGGGCGGGGGGAGGAGGCGCTGGAGGTGATCAGCGAAGCCGTCACCACCTACCGTGCTTTGGTCAAGGACCGTCCCGATGCTTTCCTTCCCAATCTGGCGGGCAGCCTGAACAACCAGGCGGCCCGTTTGGCGGATGTGGGGTGGAGGGAGGAGGCGCTGGAGGTGATCAGCGAAGCCGTCACCATTCGCCGTGCTTTGGCCAAGGCCCGTCCTGATGCTTTCCTTCCCGACCTGGCGGGCAGCCTGAACAACCAGGCGGCCCGTTTGGCGGCTGTGGGGCGGGGGGAGGAGGCGCTGGAGGTGATCAGCGAAGCCGTCACCACCTACCGTGCTTTGGTCAAGGACCGTCCTGATGCTTTCCTTCCCAATCTGGCGGGCAGCCTGAACAACCAGGCGGCCCGTTTGGCGGCTGTGGGGCGGGGGGAGGAGGCGCTGGAGGTGATCAGCGAAGCCGTCACCACCTACCGTGCTTTGGTCAAGGACCGTCCTGATGCTTTCCTTCCCAATCTGGCGGGCAGCCTGAACAACCAGGCGGCCTTCTTGGCGGATGTGGGGCGGGGGGAGGAGGCGCTGGAGGTGATCAGCGAAGCCGTCACCACCTACCGTGCTTTGGTCAAGGCCCGTCCTGATGCTTTCCTTCCCGACCTGGCGGGCAGCCTGAACAACCAGGCGGCCCGTTTGGCGGATGTGGGGCGGGGGGAGGAGGCGCTGGAGGTGATCAGCGAAGCCGTCACCACCTACCGTGCTTTGGTCAAGGACCGTCCTGATGCTTTCCTTCCCGACCTGGCGGGCAGCCTGAACAACCAGGCGGCCCGTTTGGCGGCTGTGGGGCGGGGGGAGGAGGCGCTGGAGGTGATCAGCGAAGCCGTCACCACCTACCGTGCTTTGGTCAAGGACCGTCCTGATGCTTTCCTTCCCGACCTGGCGGGCAGCCTGAACAACCAGGCGGCCTTCTTGGCGGCTGTGGGGCGGGGGGAGGAGGCGCTGGAGGTGATCAGCGAAGCCGTCACCACCTACCGTGCTTTGGTCAAGGACCGTCCTGATGCTTTCCTTCCCGACCTGGCGGGCAGCCTGAACAACCAGGCGGCCTTCTTGGCGGCTGTGGGGCGGGGGGAGGAGGCGCTGGAGGTGATCAGCGAAGCCGTCACCATTCGCCGTGCTTTGGCCAAGGCCCGTCCCGATGCTTTCCTTCCCGACCTGGCGGGCAGCCTGAACAACCAGGCGAACAGTTTGGCGGCTGTGGGGCGGGGGGAGGAGGCGCTGGAGGTGATCAGCGAAGCCGTCACCATTCGCCGTGCTTTGGCCAAGGCCCGTCCCGATGCTTTCCTTCCCAATCTGGCGGGCAGCCTGAACAACCAGGCGAACAGTTTGGCGGCTGTGGGGCGGGGGGAGGAGGCGCTGGAGGTGATCAGCGAAGCCGTCACCATTCGCCGTGCTTTGGCCAAGGCCCGTCCCGATGCTTTCCTTCCCGACCTGGCGGGCAGCCTGAACAACCAGGCGGCCTTCTTGGCGGCTGCGGGTTGGAGGGAGGAGGCGCTGGAGGTGATCAGCGAAGCCGTCACCATCCGCCGTGCCCTGACCCAAAAACGCCCTCAGGTCCACCAGAAGGAGCTTGAGTATTCCTTGAGGATTCTTGAACTGCTCCACGGGCAAAACCCCACTGACGGTGACGAGGAAGCCTGAAACGGTGATTGCCGGTACCGAATGTCGTCGGCAAGCCTGTGGGCAGGTCGCCGCCGTCAGGCGACGACCTGCCCACAGGTGCGGCAGCCGAGCGCCCTGACCGGCGGATCAAATCGACCCGTTGGCGCTCGTCCCTAGCTGCATTTCAGCGGACCATGCCGATCGTGGCGGCGCGAGGTGAAAGGGATGTCGCGGTCCCCTGTGGGGGACGGTGGCCGTGGCCTCGTGCCGTCGTGGACGGCCCTCGGTGCCTCGCCGTCCGTGCCCGCGGGCCGCCAGGCCCGCTTGGGCACGGCGGACAATACAAGTCCGAGGGCCGAACTCTACGACGGCATTGGGTACGAACGGCCAGAGGCCCCCGCAGGGGGCCTCCTTGAACAAGTAAAGAAACTCTGAACACAGCCGTAGCAGTGCGGTCTTGGGATGCCGCCGTGCTGGGAACCCGCGTGTCGACGCTCCGATGCATCTGTAGATCAAGTAGGAGTAGGGCATGGTTGCTGCGGTCGTGTTCGACGTTGGTGAGACGCTGCTTGACGACTCCCGCGAGTGGGGAGCCTGGGCGGACTGGGTGGGCGTGCCTCGGCACACCTTCTCCACGGTCCTGGGGGCTGTCACTGCGGCTGGTCGGGACAACGCCGAGACCTTCCAGTACTTCCGTCCCGGCTTCGACGTCGCCCGTGAGCGGCAGCTGCGCGAAGACGCTGGCTTGGGCGAGCGGATCGAAGAGGGCGACTTCTACCCGGACGTCCGCACAGCGTTGGCTGAACTGCGCGCCCTCGGCCTCTGGATCTACATCGCGGGCAACCAGACCGACCGCGTCGCGGAGCTGCTGCGCGCTATGGACCTCCCGGTTGACGGCATCGCCACCTCCGGCGAATGGGGTGTTGCCAAGCCCGCCGCCGAGTTCTTCACCCGCGTTGTGGAGATGACCCCGGCTGACGCCCACGAGGTGCTGTACGTCGGCGACCACCGGGACAACGACGTCGTGGCGGCGAAGGCTTCCGGGCTGCGTACGGCGCTCATTCGGCGCGGGCCGTGGGGCTACCTATGGGCGGATGATCCGCTGGTGCGCCGTGACGCCGATTGGGTCATCGACTCCCTGCACGACCTGCCCAAGCTGCTCTCCGGACAGAGCTAGCGCGCTCCCGCCCACGCGGCCAGGTCGAGCAACCCCGTGGTCAGACGGGGATGGGTGCGCAGCAGTACCGACAACGCCTGGCGGACCTGCGGGTGAGAGCGAGTGTGTTCTGGCGCCGCTTCTCGGGCGGCCAACAGGCACGTGTAGGCGTCTTCGTGGTTGCCCAGGTCGAGATGAGCGCGGGACAGGTCGATGTAGTAGTGCGACCGGCGCTCCGCTGGCAGATCGCTCGGCGGGCTCCACGTGGTCGCGCGCTGGATGCCTGCCGGGTCGCGAAGCTCGGCCGCCACGGCGAGTTCGTGGATGCGAAGCGAAGCCGGGCCGAAGGCCGTTCCGTAGTAGACCCCCTCGGGCACGGCCAAGGAAGCCTGGCGTGCGAGGTGGAGGTGTTCGGCCGCCTGGTCCGCGATGCCTGAGCGGGCGGCCACCACGGCGGCGCGCATGTTGAGCGAGCCGAACGCTGCCGCCACCTGGACCTGCTTCAAGTCGCGGCTGGGAAGCTGGTCGATGGCTAGGGCCAGAGCGCGTGCGGCGGTTCGCAGGTCGCCGCTGGAGAAGAACGTCTCGGTGCGCACGTAGGCCACCGCGGCTGTCAGCAGTGGATCCGCGGCTGCCTGGGAGGTCATGCGCATCAGGTCGATCAGACGTGCTGACAGGTCGTAGTAGCGGAACTTGTAGGCCACCCCGTCGGCTGCGCGCAGCGCCAAGGTCAGCAGCGCGGCCACGCGGTTCCGGTCCGCCCCGGTGGCAGTGATCCTGGCGCGCGAAAGTTCGTTGATCAAGCCGGGCAGGTGCCGCACGAGGTCGCCGTACCTGGCGTCCAGGCGGTGCGCGTTCATCCGGAGAACGTCAGCCTGCAACTCCTGGGCGGTCCTGGTGTGGCCGTCGTCGGGGAGGTCGAGGTTGTCCAGGGCGCGGCGCATGCGCGGGATGCCCACGTGGATGAGATCGACGTCCGGCGAGGTGGTGGGGCCTCCGGTGTCGCCCGGTGCCCACACCACGTGGCTTGACGGCAGCGGGAGGGTGTCCACCGACTTCGCCGAGAACAACTCCTGGACGTCGTGGACCTCCCGGCCGCTGCCGTTGAACCAGCGGAGGTGCTGCGGCACCTGGAGGACGTTGCACCACCGCTCCAGCCGCTCCAGATCGCTGACTGGACGCCGGGAGCGCTCCATCTCGCTGATGCGGCCCTGGGTGAGGTCCAGCCACGCGGCCAACGTCGCCTGCGGGAGCGTCGGTTGCTGCGCTTGGCGGTACGCGCGGAAAACCTGGCCGATGTTGCGCGAGTGGAATGCGTCGCGGATCGTGGCCTGGTTCCAGAAATCTGCGGGCAGCGCGGGCGCGTGAGCCGAGTGTGCGGCTGCGCAACGTCCGCACTGGTTACGCTTGTTGTCGCTGGCCAGCAAGGTCTCACACGTGCGGCAGCGACGCTTGCCCGCGCTCACCCGCACCCCCGATTCCTGCCCGGACCGACCAGTCTCAGGGCAGTGTAGACCGGCATCCTGCCTCTGACCTGCGGTTAGTGGTTCCGCCGATATTCCGATCGGCAGTTGGTATGGAATCGATCAGCCTCGCGCGCGAATGTCGTCTTGCAAGCCCTGACTGACTTGCGGAGGTGAGGCTCATGGCGTTCTTCGTGGTCCTTCCTGCGGGGAGATGGCGCGTACGGCGCTCCAAACTTCACCCGTTTCAGCTACAGGGCAGACAGGGTGTGGACTTATCGCTGATGGAAAGGCGCGAGGGATGACGAACGCCGTCGAGAAGCACGACAGCGCTGAGGACGGGAGCACGTCGGGGCCGCTGTTCGGCCGGGCGGAGTTCGCAGTCCTGCTGGACGAACTGGTCACCGACTACGCGCCGAGGGTGTTCGCGGTGACTCAGACCTGGGGCGATTGCCTTGACGGCTGGATCGTCGGTTGGGGCATGGCCTTCGGTGACCACGCCGAGGTGTTCTCGGTGGAAGGCAGGGTGCGGACTCGCGTCAGCAAGCCGGAGAACGCCTTGCGGTACTTCGGAGCTGACGAGGACGTGACCACGCGGTTGGTGTGGCTGCACAGCACGGGAACACGCGCGAGTGATCAGGAACCGAAGCCCGCGCAGGGGTACCTGTAGAGGTCCCTGCGGCTGGCGTTCAGGAGGTGCGGGGTCATGGCGGACGAGGAAGCCGAGTGGACGGCTGAGGACTGGCGGGAACTCCGCGCCACGGCCTCCAAGCTCCTGGAAGGGCTGGAAGACCTCAGCGGGCGTCTGGCTCGCGTTGAGAATCGGTTGGCGTGGGGCCGAACACCTCGGCCTCAACAGCCGAAACGCGCTGGTTGAGGTCGCTCAACGTGCTGTCGATGCGGGACAGCAACTCCCGGAGCTCACGCGGTGAAGGCACGTCCTCGGCCGCGTGGGCTTCGGGCTTCCTGACCACGGTCGTGCCCTCGCCTTGGCGCGAGACCACCAAGCCCTCGTGCCGCAGGACGTCCAACGCCTTCTGCAAGGTCATCACGGCGCGGTCGTACTTCTTCTGCAACTCCGAGAGCGACGGGAGCTTGTCCCCCACCGCGACCTCGTCGGAGGTGATCGCGCGACGCAGGTCGTCGGCGATCTGCTGGTAAGCCGGTCTGGGGTCTGAGGCGTCAAGGGCCATGACCTGACTCTATCGACAAAGCTAGCTGTGCTGAAAGTCAGCCGAACGGTCTACATTGCTCTGCTAGCTTTACTAGCTATGTTGGTAGTACGGTTGGTTCTGTAAGAGAAGTAGGTCAGACGACGAAAGGTTCGACATGGCGCTTCAGGACTTGCCGGTGGTGCTCGGCGGCTACCGGTTGATGATCACGGAGGCTCCCGCCGTGAAGGTGCGGGAGTTGGAGGACGGCTCGGTGGTGCCCGTGCTGGACCGGGTCACGCAGCAGGAGCAGTTCGTGGTGACGCTGTTCGCCAAGCCGCTCCCGGTGGAGGGGCGGAAGGCGGGCAAGGGCGAGGAGATCCGCGTGAACCTGCCCGGCGACCCCGGCGAGGGGTTCGAGGAGGGCATGTACGTGGAGCTGGTCGGGGCGGTGGTCAACACCTACGAGATCCCGGACCGTATGGACCCTCGCAAGATCGCCTCGGCCGGGTTGTGGTTCAAGGCCGCCGGGCTCAAGCCCGTCGCGCGCGCCGTCCGGCCCGCCGCCTGAACCACTGAAGTACTGACCTGCTGAAGTGCTGACTTACTGACTTTCTCAAGCCGTTCTTCTGGGCTGCTCGTTCCTTGTCAATTCCACAGTGGGTAGAGCCATGCCTGAAACCGGCGCATCCGAGCGGTGTGCCGGGGATTTCGGTGGCCCCAGAACCGTGTTCCGTGTTCTGGGGTCGCCGTGGTCCTCGTCAACGGAAAGGGCTGGTCATGTCGGAATCCAGGGAAAAGATCCGGAACACCATGACGACGCTCAACAACGCCTCCTCGGAGCACGGGTACGTGATCACGTGCGACTCGCAGGCGGTGTTCCGGCAGATAGACGCCCGCCTGATGTGCCCGGTCACGGTCTGGGAGCGGGAAGCGGTGTGGGAGCTGATCAAGCAGGGGTGGAGCGTGATCCACCCGCACTCGCAGGTCATGAGTTACGGGACGCTGCGCACACGGGTGCAGTTGATGCTGCCCACCGAGGAAGGGCTTGAGGCCCTGGCCTGGTGGCTCATGGTCACCAAGACCGACCGGGTCGGCGGTGAGGGGTGAACCGGGCGGAGCAGCGGTACGCGAACCTCGTCGGCGCTATCGACTTCGTCACCGAACAACTCCCGCCACTGGACAAGCTCATCGCGCGAATGCGGGACAACCCGGCCCCTGCTGGCGCTTGGCAGATCACTTCTCCCGATGAACTCAAGAAAATGCTCAACCGTGCCCGGAAGGAGTTGACCGCGTTGAAGGAACTCGCGGCCAGGTACGAGATCGAGTTGAAAACCCGCGAGTGGAAGGCGTGACGGTCATGTCACAGCAATTGACCACCGCGCTGGAGGGCCTGGACAAGGCCATGACGCAACTGCGTCAGGCGGTGCGGGAGGTGCCGTACCGGCGGGAGGGGTTCTGGGCCGGGCACACCGCGTTCGTGCGGGCCGTGGCGGTGCTGCGCACCTCCCTGTCCCACTCCCGCTCCCAGCTTGACCCTTCCCCGCTGCGGGGGCGTCGCCGCAGGTAGCAGCACCACACACAGAACACGGCAACGGCCGATCACCGCGTCAGGTGGTCGGCCGTTGCCCTTCCCCCAGGAGGTGTCATGTCTGAACAACCGTCGTCCCGACGCGGTGTCGGGTGGGAGTGGCGGCTGGTGCGCTGGCTGGTCCGCCACCCCGGCGCGCTTGCCACGCCCGGCGCTCTGGCCGCGTTGCTGTTGGAGGTGGGTCCCCAGGTCACCGGGGGAGTGCTCGGCGGGCTCACCGCAGGTGCGTTGGGCTGGTACCGGGGGCACCCGGACAGCTTCGACACCTGGGCGGCCCCGGTCGGGCGCGCTTGGCGGCGCAGGTGGGCCGGTGCCTACCTCGGCCCCCGCTGGGCGCGGCTGATGGGCTCGTGCGGGTTGACCAAGGTCCACCACCGCACCGGGGAGGTCCTGGTGCCGCGCGTGCTGCGGGTGCGCTCCTGGTCGCCCTCGATCGACACCGTCCGGGTCCGCCTGGCACCCGGTCAGGCCATGCGGGCGTTCGCGGCGGTCCTGCCCGAACTGGCGGCCACCCTCAAGGCCGACCGCGTCGCCGTCGAACAGGGACGGCCCGGCGAGGTGGTGTTGATCGTGCAGCGTGGCGAGCCGTTCACCCACGTCATCCCCGCCCCGGCCATGCCGGAGACGTGCGACGCGGTCGACCTCACCGCGCTGTGCCTGGGGGAGACGGAGTTGGGCGGGCGGTGGCGTGAGCCGCTGCTGGGTACCCACCACATCACCGCCGGAGCCACCGGCTCGGGCAAGAACTCGGTGGTCATGGCCAAGATGCGCGCCGTCGCACCGCTCATCCGGGACGGGCTGGTGCGGCCGTGGGTGTGCGATCCGAAGCGGTTCGAGTTCGTCGCCCTCAAGCCGATCCTGGATGGCCGGTACGCGGACAACCCGGACGACTGCGCCGAGCTGATCACCCGGTTCGTGGAGAACATGGAACGCAAGCAGAAACGCTTGCAGCGCAACAGGAAGCGCGGCGTCCCGGTGTCGCGGGAGAACCCGCTGGACTGGCTGATCGTGGACGAAGTCGGCTTCCTGATGGCCTACAGCTCCGAGCGCACGCACGAGATCGTCAACGCCTGCGCGGTGATCTCCAGCATGGGTCGCGCCACCCATGACGTCCTGGATGTCTACGTGCAGGAACCGTCCAAGGACGTCGTCCCGATCCGGGACCTGCTCCCGCACCGCCTGTGCCTGCGCGTCACGTCCGAGCGCCACCCGGACATGGTCCTCGGGGACGGCGCTCGTGCCCGTGGGGCTATCGCGGACGAGATCGCCGAGGACGCCTCCACCGCCGGGATCGGCTACCGGGTCGACCCGCGCTCACGCACCCCGCGCCGGGTCCGCGCCGCCTACACCACCGACACGGACGTCGCCGAGTTGGTGGCTTTCGTCAAGGCCGGTCCTTCCGGCGCGGTGGGTGGCTCGGCGTTGCGTACCGCCGCTTGAGCCTGACCAGGCACTTCCGCTTGTCCGTCACCACCGGGAGGTTCCCCGTGTCCGAGTACACCATGCACTTCAGCGCCGAACGGATCGCCGGGGCGCTCACCACGCCCCCGCCCGGCTACTACGCCCACCGCGTCCTGATGACCCTGCTGTTCGGGGCGACAGGAGAGCCGCCCGCGTGGCGGCAACAGGCCGCCTGCGCAGGTCAGGACACCGAAGCCTTCTTCGCCATATCGCCGACGAAGGAGGTGCGGGAGCTGTGCGCGAACTGCCCCGTCGCCGAGCTGTGCCGGGAAGACCAGATGGCCTGGGAGGACGGCGCGCGGCTGCGTCGCCTGCACGCGGGCGGGATGTACGGCGGCCTGACCAACGGCGACCGCCGCGCCCTGCGGGCCAAGCGCCGACGCGGTGAGGTCGCATGACAAGGGCGGAAACCGTTGTCCGGTAACGAGACACGGGCAGTTCGCAAGCTCCGCGCCCGTCTCGATGAAGCCCGCCAACTCCATGCGCTCACCGATGATCCGCTGTTGCGGGCGGTCCGGATGGAACGCTTCCGGGCCTCGGTCACCCGCTCCCTGTGGTTCTTTCTCGCACTCGGCCTGGGGTTCACCACGACCGGCGTGCACGAGTTCCTAGCCGGACAGCTCGACCCGTCCCACCCGATGTGGTGGGGCGCGTGGCTGGTGGAACCCGGCCTGGCCGGAATCCTGATCACCTTGCTGCGCTGGGAAGCCGAAATGCTCGCGCGCGGCCTGGACCCCGAAGCCCGCCCGGTTCGTCAACTCAAGCGCCTCCTGCTGGGCGCAACCCTGATCACCAACGTTTGGGCCTCCCTCCGCCCCGTGACCGGCGGGATCAACGCCGGAATGGTGTTCCTGCACCTGGTGATCCCGCTCGTGGTGTTCCTGATCGCCGAGGCCATGCCGGTCATCCAGCACCGCTGCGCTACCACCCGGCCCGAACCGGTCCCCACCGTCCCGACCCCGCGCCCCGCCCTCAAGCTGCCCGCCCACCTCCACGAGGCGCTGGCCAGCAAAGCGGCCCAAGTCCGCGGTGAGGGCCGTCCCGTCACCCCGGCCGACGTGCAGGCCGCGGTGAACGTCCCCGACGCCTACGCCGTCAAGCTCGCCGCCCAACTCAACCAGTGAGGCCCCACATGGTCCTGACCCTCTACGACCGCATCACCGACCGCGTCCAACGCCCCGACTACCAGCACTGGCGTACCCAGGTCGCCGCCACACGCGGCTGCGCCGCCCCGATCCGCCTGTCCGGGGCCTGGCAACTGCACGACCGCCACACCAACACCGTCCTGGCCCACCTGGGCGGGGAGGTGCTGGTGCCCTGCGGCAACCGCCGCGCCTCGGTCTGCCAAGCCTGCTCCGACCGCTACGCCGCCGACGCCTTCCACCTCCTGCGCGCCGGACTCTCCGGCGGCACCAAGGACGTCCCCACCAGCGTGGCGGACAAGCCCCGCGTGTTCGCCACCCTGACCGCCCCGTCCTTCGGCGCGGTCCACAACCGCCCCACCACCCGTACGGGCAAGGCCCGCCCCTGCACCGGCTGCGGCCACTTCCACCACCCCGACGACCCGCGCATCGGCGGCCCGGTCGGTGAGTACGACTACGTCGGCGCGGTTCTGTGGCAGGCCCACGCCGGGGCCCTGTGGCACCGCTTCACCATCGCCCTGCGCCGCCACCTCGCCCACGCGGTCGGGCTCACGGTCCGCGAGTTCGGCGACCACGCCCGCCTCTCGTACGCCAAGGTCGCCGAGTACCAGCGACGCGGCCTGGTCCACTTCCACGCCGTCATCCGCCTCGACGGCCCCGAAGGCACCACCGACCCAGCACCCCCGTGGGCCACCACGGACCTCCTGGACGAGGCGATCCGGGGCGCGACCCGCGCGGTCACCATCACCACCTGCCACCCCGACGGCCTCGCCCTCGACCTCCACTGGGGGCAGCAGGTCGACGTCCGCCCCATCCGCAGCGACCAGGCCGACTCGGCCGCGCTGGCCGGCTACGTGGCCAAGTACGCCACCAAGGGCACCGGCGCCCGCGACACCCCTGACCGGCCCATCCGCTCACAACTGGACATCGACCACCTCCCGGTCTCCGCACACCACCGGCGGATGGTGCAGACCGCCTGGGACCTGGGCGAACACGACCACTACGCCGACCTCAACCTGCGCAAGTGGGCCCACATGCTCGGCTTCCGAGGCCACTTCCTGACCAAGTCCCAGCACTACTCCACCACCTTCAAGCGCATCCGCGACGACCGCCGCGCCTACCGCGCCACCGAAGCCCTCACCCGCCTCGACCTGACCGCCGAGGACGTCGTGGTGGTCAACCACTGGACCTACATCGGCTCCGGCCACGCCAACGACGCAGAACGCGAACTGGCCGCAGCCATCGCCGAACGACTCCGCGCCCAACGCAAGCGCGAACACACCGAGGAGGAGCCAGCATGAACGAGCTGTGGGACATCGAGCAGGTCGCCGCGTACCTCCGCGTGCCGGTGAACACGATCTACCAGTGGCGCACCCGGAAGTACGGTCCGCCCGCGCGCAGGATCGGCAAGCACCTGCGCTTCTACGCCGAGGACGTGCGGGCCTGGTTCGCCGCCCTGCCGACAGAGGCGGCCTGATGCCGCGCCCGCCCATGCCGGTGGGGACGCACGGCAAGATCAGGATCACGCGCCTCGGCCCCAAGAAGTACCGGGCGGAGTGCCGCTACCGCGACTTCAGCGGCAAGGTCTACGAGGTCGAGCGGACCGGTGCGAGTCGCACGGACGCCGAGAACCGGCTCAAGGCCGCTGTCCGCGACTGGGTGAGCCCGGTGGCGGGGGCCGAGATCACGGCGTCCGCGAGGTTCCGGGACGTGGCGGTGCTGTGGCTGGCCGAGGTCGAGCGCGACGCCGAGCGGGAGTTCCGGTCGTGGGGCACGGTCGACACCTACCGGAACCGGCTTGAGGGGATCGTCCTGCCCGCCGTGGGGGACCTGCGGATGAACGAGGTGTCCACGCGGGTCTTCGACGCGCTGTGCAAGCGGGTGCGCGACGCCTCCAGCGCCAGTTCGGCCAAGACCGTGCGTGCGGTGCTCAGCGGGGTGTGCGACTACGCGATCCGGAACGGGGCGCTGGAGTCCAACCCGGCCAGGGAGATCACGCGCTTGGAGAGCAGGCGGGCGAAGAACAAGCCGGTGAAGTCTCGGGCGTTGAGCGCGGCGGAGGCGCTGGACCTGCTCGGCAAGCTGGACGCCGATCCGGCAGCGGTCCAGGCCGACCTGCCGGACCTGGTCCGGTTCTTCCTGGCCACGGGGGAGCGGACCGGTGAGGCCCTGTGCGCCCACTGGGCTGACCTGGACGAGTCGGCGCGGGAGCTGACCATGTCGGGCAACGTCATCCGGGCTCGCGGCAAGGGGCGGGTGGTCAACCGGGGCAAGACGGAGAACGCGATCCGGCCGATCCCGCTGCCCGACTGGTGCACGGAGATGCTGGTGGAGCGGCGTGCGAAGGCCGAGGTGGCCTCGGGGCTGATCTTCCCCAGTTCCACCGGGACGATCCGGGAGGCGACCAACGTGCGCAACCGCGCGTGGAAGCCGTTCCTCGTCCGCGCGGGCTACGAGTGGGTGACCTTCCGGACCTTCCGGCGCACGGTCGCGACCCTGCTGGACGAGGCCGGGCTGACGGCTCGGCAGATCGCCGACATCCTCGGCCACTCGCGGCCGTCGATGACGCAGGACGTCTACATGGGGCGGCGGGTGCGGAGCCGGGCCGGGGCCGACGCGCTCAGCGCTGTGATCAGGGAAAACGCTGGGGGAGAGGCCGTTGAAAAAGAGGGGTAAACGCGGGGTTGATCTCCGCCGTGGCCTGCCCCGCATCGCTGACCTGCTGCTTTGGTGGGCCGCCAGGGACTCGAACCCTGAACCCGAAGATTAAAAGTCTCCTGCTCTGCCAATTGAGCTAGCAGCCCTCACCCCACAGCTTAGCGGAGCGCGCCCCCTCCTGGCCCGTCCCCGACCCCCACCTCCTCCCCACGCCCCGTGTGCCGCCCGACACGTTCCGCCGTTCCCCCACGCGCACCCCCTGCGTCCAGCTATCTTCGCCGCAAGACGAAGCTGGGAGGTTCGTTGGGAGAGTTCGCCGCCGCCGCGCTGTCGTTCCCCGCCGTCGTGCTCGGGGTTCCGCTGGTCCTGGTGGTGGTGTTCTGGCTCCTCGCCGTCCTCGGCGTGCTCGACTCCGACGACGTCGGCTTCGAGCTGGGGCTCGGGCTCGGGGACTTCCCGGCCGCCATCTCCGTCTCGATCCTCGTCGCCTTGTCCTGGTTCGGCTCGCTGGCCGGTGGGGTGCTGCTCGACCAGGCGCAGCTCGAACCCGTCCCGCGCACGCTGCTGGGCGTCGGGCTGCTGCTGCTGTCGCTGCTGCTCGGGCTGCTCCTCACCCGCCTCGCGGTCGAGCCGTTCCGCAAACCCGAGCGGCCCGCTTCGCGGAATGACTTCGTCGGGCTCACCTGCGTCGTGCGGACCGGCACGGTCACCTCCGACTTCGGGCAGGCCGAGGTCACCTCGGGCGACGGCTCGTCAGCGCTCGTGCAGGTGCGGCAGACCGGTCGCGACCCCTTCGCGGCGGGGGACACGGCCGTGATCTACCAGTACGACCCGGACGGCGAGTTCTTCTGGGTCGTGCCGCTGAACTCTTCGCTGTAGGGGGTTTTCCGGGAATGGGTGCCATCACCACGGGCCTCGGCGTGCTCATCGCCGTCGGCGCTCTCGTCCTGATCGCGCTGCTGGTCGTCGTCAGCCGGTTGTTCCGCAAGGTCGAGCAGGGCAAGGCCCTGATCGTGTCCAAGGTGCGCAAGGTGGACGTGACGTTCACCGGAGCCGTCGTCATGCCGGTGCTGCACCGCGCCGAGATCATGGACATCTCGGTCAAGACGATCGAGATCCGCCGCGCGGGCACCGAGGGCCTGATCTGCCAGGACAACATCCGCGCCGACATCCGGATCACGTTCTTCGTGCGCGTCAACAAGACCGTCGAGGACGTCATCAAGGTCGCCCAGGCGATCGGCACCGCGCGCGCCAGCGACGAGGCCACCCTGCAGGAGCTGTTCAACGCCAAGTTCTCCGAGGCGCTCAAGACCGTCGGCAAGCAGCTCGACTTCGTCGACCTCTACACCCACCGCGACGAGTTCCGCGACCGCATCATCCGGGTCATCGGCACCGACCTCAACGGCTACAGCCTGGAGGACGCGGCGATCGACTACCTGGAGCAGACGCCGATGGCGCAGCTCAACCCGACGAACATCCTCGACGCTCAGGGCATCCGCAAGATCACCGAGCTGACGGCGATCGAGCACGTGCGCACCAACGAGTTCCAGCGCACCGAGGAGAAGGAGATCACCCGCCAGAACGTCGAGGCGCGCGAGACGATCCTGGAGCTGGAGCGCCGCCAGGCCGACGCGGAGATCAAGCAGAAGCGCGAGGTCGAGACGCTGCGGGCGCGCGAGGAGGCCGAGATCGCCAAGGTGCAGGCCGAGGAGCGGCTCAAGGCCAGCGCCGCGCACCTGCGCACCGAGGAGCAGCTCGGCATCCAGCACGAGAACAAGAACCGCGAGATCGCCGTCGCCGAGAAGAACCGCGAGCGCGTGATCGCGATCGAGTCCGAGCGCATCGAGAAGGACCGGCTGCTGGAGGTCGTCTCCCGCGAGCGCGACACCGAGCTGGCGCGCATGGCCGCCGAGCGCGAGGTCGAGGGCGAGAAGCGCTCGGTCGCCGAGGTCGTGCGCGAGCGCGTCGCCGTGGAGAAGACGGTCGCCGAGCAGGAGGAGAACATCAAGCGGCTGCGGGCCGTCGAGGAGGCCGAGCGGGAGCGCCAGGCCACCGTCATCCGCGCCGAGGGGCAGGCCCAGGAGGGCCTGGTCAAGGACATCAAGGCCGCTGAGGCCGCCGAGGCCGCCGCGAAGTTCAAGGCCCGCGAGGAGCTCGTGCTCGCCGAGGCCCGCCAGCAGGCCGCCGAGCTGGACGCCCGCGCCATGATCCGCCTCGCCGAGGGCAAGCAGGCCGACGCCGCCGCCGAGGGCCTGGCCGACGCGCAGGTCCGCGAGCGCTCCGCCGCCGCCGTGGAGAAGGTCGGCCGCGCCGAGGCCGTCGTGGAGCGCGAGAAGGCCCTCGTCGCCGCCGAGGCCATCCGCGAGAAGCTCAAGGGCGAGGCCGAGGGCCTGGCCGACAAGGCGGGCGCCATGGCCGCCATGGACGAGGTCACCCGCGGCCACGAGGAGTACCGCCTGCGCCTGGAGGCCGAGAAGGAGATCCGCCTCGCGGGCCTCCACGTGCAGCGGCAGGTCGCCGAGTCGCAGGCCGCCGTGCTGGCCGCCGGGCTGGAGAAGGCCGACATCGACATCGTCGGCGGCGAGACCGCGTTCTTCGAGCGCGTCGTCGGCGCGATCTCGGTCGGCAAGGGCGTCGACGGGTTCGTCGAGCACTCCGACGTCGCCCGCACCCTGGTCGAGCCGTGGCTGAACGGCAAGGCCAGCTTCACCGAGGACATCACCCGCGTCCTCGGCTCGTTCGGCACCGAGGACGTCAAGAACCTCACCGTGTCCGCCGCGCTCCACCACATGATCAGCGCGGGCGGCCCCGACGCCGACAAGCTCCGCAAGCTGCTCGACCACGCCACCCGCCTCGGCGTCGCCGAGCGCCCCGTCGCCGCCCTCGCCGCGCAGTCGTGACGGCCGCCCTCGACGCGGGCGCCTACGAGATCCTCCGGGCCCGGCTGGCCGACCAGGCCGCCGGGCTCGCCGGGGCGGCCGAGGCGCTCAACACCCGCAGGCTGGAGGCGTTCGGCGGCGCGGAGCTGCGGCTCCTCGGCACCGAGCAGGTCCGCACCGGCGCGAACCTGGTCCCGGTCGACGTGGTCGAGGTCGCGGGCCGCCTGCTCGTCGGCTACCACGCCCCGGCCGCGCTGCGCGTCGACGAGACCGCCGTCGCCGAGGTCCTCTCCCTGCACCGCCGCGCGGCGGGGACCGGCGGGCAGCCCGACGTGGACGGCTCGGCGACCCTGCTCGACGCCGGGGACGACGACCTGCCCGGCCTCCTGGACGACCCCGGCTTCCTGCGCGACTTCGCCGAGCTGCACCGCTACTACCGCCAGGCCCGCCTGGTCCGGCTGCGCCGGGTCGAGGGCAGGCTGCTCGCGGTGTTCCAGACCGGCGCCCGCGCCCAGGACATCCGGGTGCTGCGCTGGGAGGTCGGCGTCGACGGCGCCGTGCGCTACCTGGACAACCGGGGCGAGCGCGACCACGTCCACCCGCCGACCCACGACTTCACCTGGACCCCGGCCACCCGCGAGGACCACGTCCTCGGCCGCCACCCGCACATCTCCGTGCTGGGCGAGGTGTTCGTCTCGGCGGTCGGCGGCTCGCTGGTGATCAAGACCGAGAACGACCCCGACTCGGACCGCGCGGTCCTGCGCGAGCCGGTCGACGACCCGCTGCAGAGCCTGGCCGACGCCGACGTCGAGCACGCCCGCGTCGGCCCGCTGGTGCTGATCCGGGTCCGCCCGTACAACGAGACCGCCTGGCGGCACCTGGTCTTCAACACCCGCACCGGCGCCGCGACCCGCCTCGACGGCATCGGCGCCTCCTGCGTGCGGCTGCCCGACGACCAGGGCCTGGTCTTCCCCGGCGGCTACCTGCTGGCCACCGGCGCGGCCCGCACGTTCGACGGCGTGGACACCGGCGGCCTGGCGTTCGACCGCGTCGTCCGCTCGCCCAACGGCGAGGACGTCCTCTACGCCTTCCGCGCCGCCGACCGCGCGCTCCTGCTGCCCTACAACGTGATCCGCAAGGAGGTCGCCGCCCCGCTGCCGTGCCGGGGGCACGCGCTGTTCGACGACGGCGGCCTCGTGCTGCTGCGCGCGGGCGGCGACGAGCCGACCAGGGTGCACCCGGTGCAGGTGTGGCTGACCCCGTTCCAGTCCGACACGCACGCCGCCGCCCAGCGCACCGGGACCGGACCGCTGGAGCGGGTCGGCAACGCGGACCTGGTGCGCGGCATCTCCGACTGCCTGTCGGTGGTGGCCGCCGCCGAGGAGAGCGAGCCGACCGCCGCGGTGTTCGAGGCGCTGATCGCCGCGTGCGCCAGGGTCGTGGACACCCACCACTGGCTCGGCGACGCCGACCTCGGCGACCTGCGCACCCCGGTCACGCGGCTGCGCGCCACCGCGCGGCTGGTGCTCGACGAGTTCGAGACGGTCCGCGAGCTCACCGCGCAGGCCGAGGGCGCGCTGTCCGACGCCGACGAGCGGGTCACCGCGCTGCTGCGCCGCGCGCACAGCGACGTGCTCGACACCGCCGACGCCTGGGTGCGGCTGCTCACCGACCTGCGCGGCGCGCAGGGCAACCTGGTGACGCTCAAGGAGGTGCGCTACGCCGACGACGAGCGCATCGACGGCCTGGTGTCCACCCTGGACGGTGAGATCGCCTCGGTCGGCGCCCGCGCCGTCGCGTTCCTCGGCCGCGAGGACGCCTTCGCCGCGCACCAGGAGCAGGTGGACTCGCTGCTGGCCAAGGCGACCGAGCTGCGCACCACCGCCGAGGCCGCCCCGCTGGCGCAGGAGCTGCTCGCCCAGCAGCGCGGCCTCGAGGTGCTCACCGAGGTCGTCGGCGGGCTCGACATCGCCGACGCCACCGCCCGCACCTCGGTGCTGGAGCGCATCGGCTCCGTGCTGGCCGGCCTCAACCGGGTCCGCGCCACCGTCGACGGCCGCCGCCGCGACCTGGTCGCCGCCGAGGGCCGCGCCGAGTTCGCCGCCGAGCTGGCGCTGCTCGGCCAGGCCGTCACCGGCGCGATCGCCGTCGCCGACACCCCGGAGCGCTGCGACGAGCAGCTCGGCGGGCTGCTGCTCAAGCTGGAGAACCTGGAGTCCCGCTTCGGGGAGTTCGACGACTTCCTCGCCCGGCTGGCCGACCGGCGCACCGACGTCTACGAGGCGTTCTCCTCCCGCAAGCAGGCGCTGCTGGACGAGCGCGCCCGCCGCGCCGACCGGCTCGCCGCCTCCGCCGACCGGGTGCTCGCGGGCGTGGCCCGCCGGGTCGTCGGCCTGTCCTCGCAGGACGAGGTCAACACCTACTTCGCCTCCGACCCGATGGTCGCCAGGCTGCGCGCGGTCGCCGACGAGCTGCGCGGCCTCGGCGACCAGGTGCGCGCCGAGGAGCTGGACGGCCGCGTGCTGGCCGCCAGGCAGGAGGCCGGGCGGGCGCTGCGCGACCGGCTGGAGATGTTCGACGGCGACGCGATCAAGCTGGGCGCCCACCGGTTCGCGGTCAACACCCAGCCCGTCGACGTGACGCTCGTGCCCAAGGACGGCGGCATGGCGTTCGCGGTCACCGGCACCGACTTCCGCGCGCCCGTGCGCGATCCGGGGTTCGCGGGCACCGCGCCGTTCTGGTCGCAGGCCGTGGTCTCCGAGACCGCCGAGGTCTACCGCGGCGAGCACCTCGCCGCGTCCGTGCTGGCCGAGCAGCCCGCCGACGAGCTGCGCGCCGGGGCCGAGGCCGGGACGCTGCCCGAGCTGGTCAGGCACGTCGCCGAGAGCAGGCTGGACGAGGGCTACGAGCGCGGCGTGCACGACCACGACGCCGCGCTGCTGCTGGCCGAGCTGGTCCGCCTCGCCGACGGCGCCGACGTGCTGCGCTACCCGCCCGCGTCCCGCGCCGCCGCCCAGTACCTGTGGGCGGGCGCCGACGAGGACGACCGCCGCCGCTGGTCGCTGCGCGCCGCGTCGCTGGGCCGCGCGCGGGCCAGGTTCGGCCGCTCCGCCGCCGTCGACGCGCTGTGCGCCGAGCTGGGCGAGCGCGCGGGCGACCCGACCGCGGGCGAGTACCTGTTCGAGGAGCTGTGCCGCGCCCCGCTGGCGTTCGCCTCCGGGGCGAGGGCCCGCGCGCTGACCGAGGCGTTCCACCGCGCGCTCGGCGACCGCGCCGAGCTGGACGCCGACCTCGCCGCGCTCGCCGACGACGCCGGTGCCCGCCGCGCCCTCGTGGAGGGCTGGTACGAGGCGTTCCTCGGCGGCGTCGCCGACCCGGACCTGCCGGAGGCCGTGGCCGCCGAGGTGTGCCCCGACCTGCCGCGCCGCGCGGTCGACGCGCCCGTCGAGTCCGAGGTGACCGGCCTGCTCGGCGACCACCCGAGGATCAGCGGCGGGCGGCTGGCCGTGCGGCTGGACGAGCTGCTGGCCAGGACCGCCGCGTTCCGCGCCGACCGGGTGCCCGCGTTCCGCGCCTACCAGCGGCTGCGCAACGACCTGGTCGCCCGCGAGCGCGACCGGCTGCGGCTGGACGAGCACCGGCCCAAGGTCATGGGCGCGTTCGTGCGCAACCGGCTGCTCGACGAGGTCTACCTGCCGCTGATCGGCGACAACCTCGCCAAGCAGCTCGGCGCGACCGGCGACGCCAAGCGCGCCGCCCAGATGGGCCTGCTGCTGCTCATCTCCCCGCCCGGCTACGGCAAGACCACCCTGGTCGAGTACGTCGCCGACCGCCTCGGCCTGCTGCTGGTCAAGGTCAACGGCCCCGCGCTCGGGCACGGCGTCACCAGCGTCGACCCGGCCGACGCGCCGAACGCCACCGCCCGCCAGGAGGTCGAGAAGGTCAACTTCGCGCTGGAGGCGGGCAACAACGTCCTGCTGTACCTGGACGACGTGCAGCACACCTCCCCGGAGTTCCTGCAGAAGTTCATCTCGCTGTGCGACGGGCAGCGCCGCATGGAGGGCGTCTGGGAGGGCCGCACCAGGACGTACGACCTGCGCGGCAAGCGGTTCGCGGTGTGCATGGCGGGCAACCCGTACACCGAGTCCGGCAAGCGGTTCCGCATCCCCGACATGCTCGCCAACCGGGCCGACGTGTGGAACCTCGGCGACGTGCTGTCCGGGCGGGAGGAGCTGTTCTCCCTGTCCTACGTGGAGAACGCGCTGACCGCGAACCCGGTGCTGGCCCCGCTGTCCTCCCGGTCCCGCGCGGACCTGGAGCTGCTGGTGCGGATGGCGGCCGGGGAGCGGATCAGCCGGGACCGGCTCGGGCACACCTACCCGGCGGCCGAGCTGGAGCAGGTGCTGTCGGTGCTGCGGAAGGTGCTGCGGCTGCGCGAGGTCGTGCTGGCGGTCAACCGCGCCTACATCGCCTCCGCGGGCCAGGCCGACGCCTCCCGCACCGAGCCGCCGTTCCTGCTCCAGGGCTCCTACCGGAACATGAACAAGCTGGTGGAGAAGGTCGTGCCCGTGATGGACGAGGCCGAGCTGGAGGCCGTCCTCGACGACCACTACCTCGGCGAGGCGCAGACCCTCACCTCCGGCGCCGAGGCGAACCTGCTGAAGCTGGCCGAGCTGCGCGGGGCGCTGGACGGGGAGCGGGCGCGCCGCTGGGCCGAGGTGAAGGCCGGGTACCTGCGGGAGCGGGCGCTCGGCGGCGGGGACGACCCGCTGACCCGCGCGGTCGGCGCGGTGGGGCTGCTGGCCGACCGGGTCGAGGAGGTCCGGAAGGCGATCGAGGGGCTGGGCGACTAGCGGGCGGGGCCCGCGGCTGCGCCCAGGTCCGCCGCGCTCAACCCGCTGCGGCTCAGTACCGGCCCCGGTCGCCGAGGAAGCAGCCGACGCCGTCCCGGTTGCTGTCCAGCCGGTGCCGGTCCTGGGCGGGCACCAGGATGATCCCGACGCCCCGGCCGCGCAGCCACGCGCACGAGTCCTCCACGTACCAGGGGATCAGCCACGGCACGCACGACCCGGTGGTCCAGTAGGCCCGGTCGCACACCCCCGACGGCTGCGTGGGCTGCGTGGTCGTCGGCGGGGTCGGCCGCACGCCCGGCGGCGGCTGGCCCGCGCCCGGCCCGGACTCCGGCGGCGCCCCGCCCTGCGGTGGGCCGCTGGGCTCCGACGGCGGCCCGCCACCGGTGCTGGGTGGCGGCTGCGCGGTGGTCGTGACGACCGGCTGCGCGGTCGTGGTCGGCGTGGTGGCGCCCTCGCCCTGCTCGCCGACCGGCTCCACCGCGGCCCTGACCTCGGTGGGCGCGGGCAGCGGCGGCGGGGTCGGCGAGCGGCCGAGCAGGTCGGTCGTGTGGGTGGCGCTGAGCACCCCCGCGCCCGGCTGCGCGACGATCCGGCGCGACTCCACCGGCCTCGGGGTGTCGGCGGCGATCAGCAGCACCGCCAGCGTCGTGGCGGCCACCGCCGCGACGCCCCCGGCGAGGAGCGCCCGTCTCCCACTGCTCATCCCCCGCACCCGTCCCGACGGCATCCCACGGTGTCACGTGGAATCGCTGGTCAGCGGCCATCCGTTACCGCTGGACGATTCTTCACCCACTCCGGGCAACGAGCGCCTCGCCCGCAAGGGTGCGGCGCGTCGGGGGGACGAGGTCTGCCCGGACGGGCAGCGCCTGGAGCACCATGGCGTGCGTGGACCAAGGACTGCTCGGCCCGATGACGGTCACCTGGCAGCTCCACGCCGACCCGGCGATGTGGGTCGCGGGGATCACCAGCCTGCACCTCCAGGCGCTGCACCCGCGCGCGGTCGCGGGAGTGGTGCAGAACTCCGACTTCCGGAGCGACCCGCTGGGCAGGCTCGTCCGCACCGCGAGCTTCGTCGGCGTCACCACCTACGGCACCACCGACCAGGCCGAGCGCGCCGCCCGGCGGGTCAGGGCGGTGCACCGGGCGCTGCGCGCCACCGACGAGCACGGCCGCGCGTTCCCGCTCGACGAGCCGGACCTGCTGCTGTGGGTGCACTGCGCCGAGGTGTCCTCGTTCGCGACCGTGGTGCGCCGCGCGGGCTACCGGCTCAGCCCCGCCCAGGTCGACCGGTACTACCGGGAGCAGCGGCGCGCGGCCGAGCTGGTCGGGCTGCGGGCGCGGGACGTGCCGGGCAGCGCGGGCGAGCTGGCCGAGTACTTCGCCGGGGTGCGCCCGCGGCTGCGCCGGACCGCCGACTCCGAGCTGGTGCGCGAGTTCCTGCGCCGCCCGCCGCTGCCCGGCCCGCTGCGGCACGCGCTGGCGGTGTACGAGCCGCTGCTGGGGCGCCTGGCGTACTCGCTGCTGCCGGACTGGGCGATCGCGCTGCACGGCCGCCCCGCCTACCCGGCGGAGCGGGCGACCCGGCTGCTGCGCGGCCTGCGGGCGGCGGCCAGGCTCGTGCCCGCGCCGCTGCGGTGGAGCGTGCCGGGCGGGCACGTGACGCGGGCGATCCGGCGCGGCGGCCTGGCCGTGGTCCCGCGCCGGGCGCTGCTGCCCCAGCCCTGACCCGATCCCCAACGCCCCTGACCCCCACCCCCTGGAAGCACATCCGGACGCGTTCGGGAAGGGTGCGAACAACCCCTTTGTTGCTCCAGAAGGGGTATGTCGTTGCGCTTTTGAGACGTACCGCACAGCCGGCATTCGGACCCGGCTGCTTAGCATTGCTGGCGGCTTGGTGCGCGATCCGCACCACGTTCCCGGACGACGAGAGGCGTGCGAGCGGATGCGTTACCGGAAGCTGGTCATGGCGATCACGGGGTCTGCGGTCCTGGCGGCGACGGCCGCCTGCGGGAGCGCGGACCAGGGCACCCTGGAGGGCAAGGCGGACGACGGCGCCCTCACCATCGGCATCCGCTACGACCTGCCCGGCATGTCCCAGCGGCGGATCGACGGCGAGTTCGTCGGCTTCGACGTCGACGTGGCCAAGTACGTCGCCGCCCAGTTCGACGTGCAGCCCTCGGGCATCACCTGGCGCGAGGTCCGGCCCGCCGACCGCGAGAAGCTGATCGCCTCCGGCGAGGTCGACCTGGTGGTCGCGAACTACTCGATCACCGAGCCGCGCAAGCAGCAGGTGGGCTTCGCGGGTCCGTACTTCCAGACCGGGCAGGGCCTGCTGGTCCGCGCGACCGAGGAGGCCATCACCGGCACCGACGCGCTCAGCGGGAAGAAGCTGTGCTCGGTGACCGGCACGACCTCGGCGGCGAAGGTCAAGGAGGAGTTCGCGCAGGACGTCGAGCTGGTCGAGTACGGCCAGTACTCGGACTGCGTGACCGCCCTGCTCGCGGAGAAGGTCGACGCCGTGACCACGGACGAGGCCATCCTGACCGGCTTCGTCGGGCAGAACCCGGAGCTGCTCAAGCTCGCGGGCGAGCCCTTCACCACCGAGCGCTACGGCATCGGCCTGGCCAAGGACGACGCCGCGGGCAGGGGCAAGGTGGCCTCGGCGATCGAGAAGATGGTGAGCACCGGGGAGTGGAAGGCGGCGCTGGACCGCAACCTCGGCAGCGCGGACATCGCCCTGCCCGAGCCGCCCGCGGTCACCGAAAAGTGATCACTCAGAAGTGATGGTTCCTCGCACTCGGTAGTGCTGGCGGGGTTGTCCCGATACTCTCGCCTGCGCAGGCCGTGGTTTCTGTGTCGTGTCACACGCTCGCGGAACAACACGCGGGCGTGCCTCTCCCCGCTTGCGTCGGCGGGGGGAACGCCCCCGGGACGGCCGGGGCCGCACCGTGCAGCCCCAAGCTTTCCTGCGATGGAGGCAGGCGGATGGCAGAGGGCACTGTCAAGTGGTTCAACGCTGAGAAGGGCTACGGCTTCATCGCCCAGTCCAACGGCGGACCTGACGTCTTCGTGCACTACTCGGAGATCCAGGGCAACGGGTTCCGCACGCTGGAGGAGAACCAGCGGGTGGAGTTCGAGATCGGCCAGGGCACGAAGGGGCCGCAGGCCCAGAACGTGCGAGCCTTCTGAGCGAACCCCGCCGGGGGCGCCGCCGACCGCGGCCGAAGGCTTCCCCACGACGGACCGAGGGCGCCGTCCCGGACCTGGGAAGGTCCGGGACGGCGCCCTCGGCGTTCGTCGGAGGGGGTCGGCCCACTGGGGAGCCTCACCCGCACAGGTGCACGCCGTACGGGCGACACCACATCACGGAGCGCTACATCATGCCGCGCTGACGCGCTTCCCACTCCAGGCGCTGCATGACCCACTCGGTCGCCAGCGCCTGCGGCGAGGTCTGCCGCTCGGCGGCCAGCTCGCGCAGCTGCTCGTTGGCCATGAGCTGGAGCCGGAGCTGGTACACCTGCGCGTTGCCGAAGCTGGAACCGGAGCCGGTCGTCTCGGTGTCGACGGTCTCCGGCGCGAGCGCGGCGAGGTACGACGTCAGCTCGTCGTCGCCACCGACCGGACCACCCGCTTCGGGTTGCTCGGAGCGGTGCTTGCTGGACCTGCGTCCCAGGGAACCAAGAGCCACCGCGCCACGATAACGGTCCGGTTGCGGAACGCCTAGGCGTGTGGCGCGGGTCACAGTATTTGTGGCATGGAGAGGCCCCCGCGCCAGGGGGAGGAACGCGGGGGCCGGAGGGGATCTCCACAGGTGCTGACCGGGGGTGTGTCAGCAATTCGGATTCTTGCACGCGCCCGTGCGCCACGGGAGTGGGTGCGCGGAAATTCTTCAGCCCGCGGTCCCGCGGAACCCGCGCAGGCGCAGGCTGTTGGAGACCACGAACAGGCTGGAGAAGGCCATCGCGGCCCCCGCGAGCATGGGGTTCAGCAATCCGAGCGCCGCGATCGGCAAACCGGCGACGTTGTAGGCGAACGCCCAGAAAAGATTTCCCTTGATGGTCCGCAGCGTTCGCCGGGACAACCGGATGGCGTCCACCGCGACCCGGAGGTCGCCGCGCACCAGCGTCAGGTCGCCCGCCTCGATGGCCGCGTCCGCGCCGGTGCCCATCGCCAGCCCGAGGTCCGCCGCCGCCAGCGCGGGCGCGTCGTTCACCCCGTCACCGATCATCGCGACCACCCGGCCCTGCTCCTGCAACCGCCGCACCGCGTCGACCTTGCCCGAGGGCAGCACCCCGGCGATCACCTCGTCGACGCCCACCTCGGCGGCCACCGCGCGCGCCACCACCTCGTTGTCCCCGGTCAGCAGCACCGGCCGCAACCCCAGCGCGCGCAGCCCGCGCACCGCCTCCGCGCTGGTCGGCTTCACCGCGTCGGTCACGCCCAGCAGCCCCAGCGGCAGCCCGTTCGCGGTCACCGCCACCACCGTGCGGCCCCGGCCCTCCAGCTCCCGCCCGGCCGCCGCCAGCTCCTCGGGCAGCCGCGCCGACGTCAACCGGCCGACCTCGACCCGCCGACCCCCCAGCACCGCCGACACCCCGACGCCCACCTCGCTCGCGAACCCGGTCACCGGCGGCAGCTCGCCGACCTCGGCCCCGGCCCCGCGCACCACCGCCGCCGCGATCGGGTGCTCCGAGCCGTGCTCGGCCGCGCCCGCCACCCGCAGCAGCTCCGCCCGCTCCACGCCCGGCGCGGGCACCACGTCCACCAGCTCCGGCCGCCCGGTCGTCACCGTGCCGGTCTTGTCCAGCACCACCGTGTCCACCCGCCGGGTCGACTCCAGCACCTCGGGCCCCTTGACCAGGATGCCCAGCTGCGCGCCCCGCCCGGTGCCCACCAGCAGCGCGGTCGGCGTCGCCAGCCCCAGCGCGCACGGGCACGCGATCACCAGCACCGCCACCGTCGCCGTCACCGCGAACTGCACCGGGGCCCCGGACAGCAGCCACCCGACCAGCGTCACCAGCGCGATGCCCAGCACCACCGGCACGAACACCGCCGACACCCGGTCCGCCAGCCGCTGCACCTCGGCCTTGCCGGACTGCGCCTGCTCGACCAGCGCCGCCATCCTGGCCAGCTGGGTGTCCCCGCCGACCCCGGTCGCCTCGACCACCAGCAGGCCGCCCGCGTTGACCGACCCGCCGACCACCCGGTCGCCGGTCCCGACCTCCTCGGGCGCCGACTCGCCGGTGACCATCGACCGGTCCACCGCCGACGCGCCCTCGACCACGACCCCGTCCGTCGCGATCCGCTCGCCCGGCCGCACCGCGAACCGGTCGCCGACCCGCAGCTCGGACACCGGGACCCGCGTCTCGCGACCGTCCCGCAGCACCGCCACGTCCTTCGCGCCCAGCGCCAGCAGCGCCCGCAGCGCGGCCCCCGCCCGCCGCTTCGACCTGGCCTCCAGCCAGCGGCCGAGCAGCAGGAACAGCGTCACGCCGACGGCCACCTCCAGGTAGACGTCACCGGTCGACGACGGGCGCGGCAGCAGGCTGAACCCGTGCGTCATGCCCAGCTCGCCCGCGCCGCCGAGGACCAGGGCGTGGACGGACCACAGGTAGGACACCGCGACGCCCATCGACACCAGGGTGTCCATCGTGCTGGCCCCGTGCCGCAGGTTGACCGCCGCCGCGCGGTGGAACGGCCAGCCGCACACCCAGACCACGGTGGTCGCCAGCGCGAGCGAGAGCCACTGCCAGGCGGGGAACTGCCAGGCCGGGACCATCGAGAGCGCGATGACCGGCACGCCGAGCACCGCGGCCAGCTGCACCCGCAGCCGGAGGTCGCCCGCGTGGTCGTCCTCCTCCGGCTCGGGGGCGCGGTCCGGTTGCGGTGCTTGCGCTCCGTAACCGGCCGCCTCGACCGTGGAGACCAGGTCCGCCACGTCCGTGCCGTCCGGGTACTCGACGCTCGCCTTCTCCGTGGCGTAGTTGACCGAAGCGGTCACCCCGTCGAGCTTGTTGAGCTTGCGCTCGATCCGGTTCGCGCACGACGCGCAGGTCATGCCGGTGATCGCCAGCTCGACCCTGCTGGTCCCGGTCTCCGCAGTCGTCATCGCCGTCAGCCCACCAGCTCGTAACCGGCCTCGGCGACGGCGGCCTCCACCTCGTCCAGGCCCAGCTCGCGGTCGCTGGTCACGGTGACGGCGCCGCTCTCCAGCACGACGGACACGTCGGTGACCCCGGCGATCCCGGTCAGCTCCTCGGTGACGGAGCTGACGCAGTGACCGCAGGTCATGCCGGTGACGGTGTAGGTGGCGACAGTCATGTCCACTCGCTCTCCTCGAAGGCCGTTTGCGCTTCCGAGGATACCCCCAGGGGGTAGTAGTGGCTCAGGCGGAGTCGTCCGACGGCTTCTCCAGCTGCGTGACCTCCCCCTCCAACTGCTCCACGAGCTGCTCCAGACCCGCGAGCATCCCGTCCAGCTCGCCCATCTTGTCGCTCATCAGCGCGTCGAGGTCGGCTTCCAGCGAGGCCAGCGACAGCCCGGCGAACACCGCCTGGGGGTCCGCGAACGGCACGTGCGGCGCGTCGGGCGTCTCAGCGCTGCTCCGCTCGGGTGAACCGGTGGTCACCTCCCCGGCCGCGGGCGCGCTCACCTCCTCGGGCGTCGGCTCGGTGGTCTGCTCCTGCTGCTTGCCGGGTTCCGGCTGGGTCATGGGGTACCGCCCTCCTGTTCGCCGCCAAGCACACCACGAGTGCTCCGGGGGCCGTGCGCTTGCACGGAAAGTAACGCTGCGTGGACCCCGAATCACTCTCCGGGGGGCTGCGGCACTTCGCAGGGCTCGCTTAGCCTCGCGCCAACCTCAAGTCGGGGAGGCGTCATGAGCGGGTCCCTAGAAGTTCGGCAGTTCCTGTGGAACCAGGACGAGATCGGGTCGAGGCCGGGCGGAGGAGGAGTCCCCGCCCAGCGAACCGGGGAGCCGTCGCGCGTCTCCGACGAACAGGTCCACCGGGCGCGGCTGTCGGTCGCGCGTGGGGCCACCAGCGCCGAGGACTGCAAGCTGCTGCTCGACATGCTCGGCCTGTCGCCGGGCGAGGACGGCGGTGTGCCGCCCGTCCAGCGGTGACCGGGCTCCGCTCCCCGCGCGTGGCGGGGGGCGGTTCACCGGCGTCGACGCACCACGAGCACCACCCGAGCCCTCCGGGGCGCGGGTGGTGCTCTGCGTTTCACGGCCTCCCCGCTCTCCGGGCCTCCAACGGGCCTGAGGCGTTCCGGGGGCGTGGCGGCGTCCGGTCGGGGTGGCCGGGTGGGCGCGCGGGTCCCGAGGGCGCCTGAGGGCCGCGCGGGGCCGGCGCCTGGTGCGCGGCGCGGGCTGCCCCTCCGTCCGCGCCCCTCCGTCCGCGCCCCTCCGCCCGCGCCCCGGCGGTCCGAGCGGTGGTGGCTCGTCCGGGTGGTGTTGGTCGGGGTGGAACGGGTAGTCGGGGGTGGGTCGCTCGGAGCGGTGAGCCCGTTCGGGGTGCCCGGTTCCCAGGGCTTACCCCCTCCTCGGCGACGAATGCGCCGGGTCGAGGGGCCCCGAGATCGTGGATTGGGCGCGGCGGTGAACCTGAAATCGCAGGTCACCTCACCTTTGGACCCCCCGTTTTGGAGTATCTGGCAGGTGTGTTCTATAGTTACGATGCTTCCAACGACAGCGGTTGGAGGGCCTGGGAAGAAGGTGGCCCACCAGGGCTGCCGGAGGAACGAGGGTCCCCATCGTCTAGCGGCCTAGGACCCCGCCCTTTCAAGGCGGTAACGCGGGTTCGAATCCCGTTGGGGGTACGCAGTAGAGTAAGGTACGATCTGCACGAAGCAAGGCCCAGTGGCGCAGTTGGTTAGCGCGTCGCCCTGTCACGGCGAAGGTCGCGGGTTCGAGTCCCGTCTGGGTCGCAAGGCTGTTCGGCTGAGGCCGGGCCAGCTACCTGGCCAGGTAGCTCAGTTGGTACGAGCGACCGCCTGAAAAGCGGTAGGTCGGCGGTTCGACCCCGCCCCTGGCCACCAACAACATTCGAGAGCCCCGCAGGGATTCCCTGCGGGGCTCTCGCTTTTCCGCGGTGTCGTCCCCGAATAGTCGCGCGCTATCCGGGAGCCGTTCGGTCAGTCGAATCGAATCACCGCGATCGCCTGGTCGTCGTGCGCTTTCGCGCGCCGCCAGCGAGTGCGATCCCGATCACGTTCCTCGGCCGCGCGGATCCGGTCCAGCACCGCCTCCGGCCCATTCCGGAATGCGATCCGCGTCACTTCCCGCCACGGGAACAGCCCGTAGTCGTCCACCCCGCAGGAGACGCCGTCGGTCGCGAGCACCGCCGTCGACACCGCGTCCCTCGGCCAGCTCCGTCGCACCGCCATCCCGGCCGCCGCCGGATCGGCCTCGGCCACCCAGAACCCGCCGGGCCGGTTCCGCCAGTCGGTGACCTTCGCCACCTTCCCGCGCAGGTCCCGGAGCCGGTGGTCGGCCACGACCTCGCCCTCCTCGGGGATCGGGCCGCCGGGCGGGCCGAACACCACGACCGGGCTGTCCGCCAGCACCAGCGCGTCCACCGTCTCGGCCGACCAGCGCAGGATCGCGACCGTGCTGGACGGCGAGTCGCCGGGGACCAGGCCGTGCCGGGCGCGGAGGCGGTCGATCGCGCCCGCCAGCTCCTCGGCCAGGTCGCCCAGCAGCGGCCCGGTGAACTGCGCGGCCAGCTCCCGCGAGTGCCAGCCGCCGTCGCGCTGCCTCGGCGTCGGCGAGGTGGCCCCGTCGAGCAGCACCACGGCGTTCTCCAGCAGGACGACCCGGTCCTCGGTGGGGCGGGGCAGCCCGTCGAGGCCGACGCCCGGCCGCTCGGCCGTGCTGATCACGGGCGTCGGGTGGGCCTGCGTCACGCCGCCAGCCTAGAGCGGCGTCGACCCGGAACGGCGTCAACCCAGGTTGACAAACCCGGATGTGTCAACCAAGGTTGACGCCATGACGGAAGCGACGCAACTCGCCTCGGCGGCGGGAGATCGGGATCCGGGGGTGGGGCTGCGGGCGGTCAGCGCGCTCCGCAAGCTCCTGGAGCACCTGGAATCGGCGCAGGTCCGCAACGCGCGGGCGAACGGGTGGTCGTGGCAGGAGATCGCGGCCGAGCTGGGGGTCACCCGGCAGGCCGTCCACAAGAAGCACGGGGGAGACCGATGATCGGGGAGCGGTTCACCAGGGAGGCGCGCCAGGCGGTCGTGGCGGCGGTGGGGGAGGCGGAGCGGGCCGGGTCCAAGCGGGTCGAGCCCGAGCACCTGGCGCTCGCGCTGCTCGACGCGCCCGCGCTCGCCGGGTTCGACCTGCCGCACGACGAGGTGGCGGCCGAGTTCGCGGACATCCGCCGCAGGGGCGGGCTGACCGGCGCCGACGTCGAGGCGCTGCGCGGGCTCGGCATCGACGTGGACGAGGTGCTGGGCGCGGCGGAGCGCTCGCTCGGCGCGGCGGGCGGCGGGGGGACGGCGACCAGGACCGGGCGCAGGTGGCGGCTGTTCGGCAACCACGTGCCGTTCGCGCCCGAGAGCAAGCAGGTGCTCACCCGCTGCCTCACCGAGGCGCTCGACCTCGGCTCGTCGGTGCTCACCGCCGACCACCTCGTGCTCGCGCTGCTCGTCGCGCGCGGGCCGGTGTCCGAGGTGCTCGGCGGCCGGGGCGTCCGGTACGCCGAGGTCAGGAGGCTGGTCGCGGCTCCACGTACGTGACCAGCGGCAGGAACGCCTGGGTCAGCGGGCCGATGGCCAGCGCGTACAGCACGGTGCCCACGCCGACCGTGCCGCCGAGCAGCCAGCCGATCCCCAGCACCGCCACCTCCACGGTGGTGCGCACCAGGCGCAGCGAGGTCCCGGTCCGCGCGCAGAAGCCCGTGGTCAGGCCGTCGCGCGGGCCGGGGCCGAGCCGGGCGCCGATGTAGGTGGCGGCGGCCAGGCCGTTGAGCACGATGCCCAGCCCGAGGAACACCGCCCGCCACGGCAGCGAGGTCGGCTCGGGCAGCACGGCCAGCCCGGCGTCCACCGCGACGCCGATGACCACGATGTTCGCCAGCGTGCCCACGCCCGGCCGCTGGCGCAGCGGGATCCAGCACAGCATCACCAGCACGCCGACCAGGGCCGTGATCGTGCCGAACGACAGGCCGGTGCGCTGCGCGAGGCCCTCGTGCAGCACGTCCCACGGGTCGAGGCCCAGGGTGGAGCGGATGTGCAGGGCCATGCTCGTGCCGTAGAGCCACAGGCCGAGGAACAGCTGGGGCAGGCGGCGAACGGGTGCCGTGGTGACGGGCAACTGGGTCAGGGCTGCGAGCATGTGGCCATCTTCAGCCCGTGTTCATCGAACTGAGAAGGGCCAATAGCCAATAATTGGCCTCATGCAGCACTCGATCCCGCCAGGTGGACGTGTTTCCGGGTTCAGGCTCGCCAAGCTCCTCGGCGAGTGGCGACGACGAGGCGCGCGGCACGGGTCCGCCGACCTCGCCGCCGCCGTCCGGATGCTCGTCCTCGACGGGAGGCTGCCCGCCGGGACCCGGTTGCCCGCCGAGCGGGAGATGGCCGAGGCGCTGCCGGTCAGCCGGACGATGGTCAGCGCCGCCCTGGACCAGCTGCGCGCCGAGGGGCTCGTGGCGTCCCGGCGCGGGGCGGGCACGTGGATCAGCCTGCCCAGCGGCGGGGCGCTGGTCGGCGGGGCGGACACCCCGCTGGTCGGCAGCAGCATGGTCGACTTCGCGCGCGCCGCCCCGCCCGCGATCCCGGGCCTGCTGCCCGCGTTCGACGCGGTGCGGGCCCGGCTGCCCGAGCAGCTCGTCGACCACGGGTACTACGAGCACGGGGTGCCCGAGCTGCGGCGGCGCATCGCGCAGCGGTTCGAGGCGCGCGGGCTGCCCACCAGCCCGGACCAGATCCTGGTCACCAGCGGGGCGCAGCACGCGCTGGCCCTCGTGCTGCGGATGCTCACCGGGCCGGGTGACCGGGTGCTCGTGGAGCAGCCCAGCTACCCCAACGCGCTCGACGCGATCAAGGCCATGTCGGCGATCCCGGTCCCGGTCGCCATGACCGACACCGGCTGGGACCTGCCCGGCATCGCCGCCGCGCTGCGCCAGGCCGCGCCCCGGATGGCGTACGTGGTGCCGGACTTCCACAACCCCACCGCGCACCGGATGGACGCGGCGACCCGCGCCGAGCTGGCCGACCTCGCCCGCAGGGCGCGGACCCCGCTCGTGGTCGACGAGACCATAGTGGAACTGGACCTGGACGGTGACCCGCTGGACGGGCCGCCGCCGGTGGCCTCGTTCGCCGACGACCTCGTGGTGACCCTCGGGTCCGCCAGCAAGTCGCACTGGGCTGGGCTGCGGATCGGGTGGATCCGGGCGTCCACCGAGGTCGTGCACCGGCTGGTGTCCAGCCGCACCGCGCTCGACCTGGGGTCCGCGGTGCTGGACCAGATGGTGCTCGCGGAGCTGCTGACCGAACCCGAGGCCGGGCTGGCCGAGCGGCGGCGGCACCTGGCCGGGCAGCGGGACGTGCTGATGGCGGGGCTGCGGGAGCACCTGCCGCAGTGGCGGTTCGACCGGCCGGGGGGCGGGTTGAGCGTGTGGTGCGAGCTGGACGCGCCGGTGAGCACGCGGATCGCGGTGGTGGCGCAGAACCACGGGATGCGGCTGGCGCCGGGGGCGCGGTTCGGGGCGCACGGGGGGTTCGAGCGGTGGCTGAGGCTGCCGTTCGTGCTGCCGCCGGACGTGCTGCGGGAGGCGGTGCGGCGGTTGGGGCTTGTGGCGGCGGCGGTGTCGGGGGGCGGGTCGGTGCCGCACCAGGAGGTGGAGGTGCCGGTGGCTTGACGGGGGCTCGGCCGGGTGCGCTCGGGGCGGTCGCCTGCGGGTGATCGACTGCGCTGCGGTGGGCGCGGGATCAGGTGCGGCGGATCCGGGGTGGCCTGGGGAGAGCAGGTGCGCGGCTTGGCTGGTGGCCGGGTTGGGAGCGGCTACTCGCTTCGGCGCGGTCGTCCCGAGGTGGTTGCCGAGTTCGGCTCTGGTGCTGCTGGGGTGGGGTGCCTTCGCTCCGCTTCGCGAAGCGAAGCGAACCCACAGCGGGAGACGCTCCAGGGAGTGGCGTCTCCCGCTGTGGGCTCCCGTGCGATCCCGTCGACGCGGGGGCAGCGCGACGTCGGGACCGTTCCCGTTCGTGCCGGGGCGCGGTCGGCAGGAACGGGGAGCCTGTGCGGGGGTGTGCCTGTGGTGCGGGGAGGAACGACGGTGCTCTGCGCAAGCGCCTCGGCGCGCACGGACCGGTGCCTGGCGGCGTCGTTCAGTCGGGCGAGGTGCTCGGCAGGCCGGGGACGCGGCCGGGTGAGCGGTCGTCGTCCGCGCGCTCCGCGACCCGGATCACGGGGGTCGGGAGGTCGGCCGACGGGGTGAGCAGCGCGGTCGGCGCGTTGCCGCCCCGGTTGTTGCTGGACGAGGTGTCCTGCGCCCCGCCCGAGGAGGCCGAGGGGCCGCCCGACGGCGCGTGCTGCGGCGCGGGGGACGGGGGGTGCGCGGGGGCCTCGGGCGCCGGGCGCTCCCAGGTCTCCTGGTGCGGCTCGGCGGGCGCGTCCTCGTGCGCCTGCTCGGGAGCCGCCTGCGTCACGACGGGGGTCTGCTGCCTGCGGGGGGTGGTGCTGGTCGGGGCCGAGGGGGACCCGTCCGGCGCGGCGGCCGACCGGGGCGCCGCGGTCGGCTCGGTGGCCTGGGGCTCCTGGGCGGCGGGGTCGGTCCGGGCGTCCGGGCTCGTGCCGGGGGCCGCGTTCGCGATCGCGTCGCCCAGCCCCTGGATGATCGTCAGCCTGCCGACCACCCTGCCGCCGATCAGCACCGGGATCGTGGTGACCTGACCGGTGAGCGCGGAGGCTTCGAGGTCCGAGGCGGTCAGGATCGTCGTGACCACACCGCCGGACAGGTTCGTGCCGGAGGTGGGGCCCGTCGTGGCGCCGCCGATGAGGGAGCTCCCGGTGAGGGAGCTGCCCTGGACCTGCGCGACACCGGTGGACTGCTGAGTGGGCTGCTGCGCGGACTGCTGGCCCGTGAGCGCCGAGCCCTGGAGCGCCGCCCCCTGGAGCGAGGTGGGCTGCGCGCCTGCCTGCGTGGTGGCCTGGAACGCGCCCGTCGCGGTGGACTGCGGCTGCCGCGCGGGGGTCGTGGTCGACGCCCCGAGCGCCTGCGCGGCGAGCTGCGCCGAGGTCGGCCCCGTCGACGTCGACCCGGACTGGGCGAGCGCGGCGGGTGCCGACTGGGCTGGCGCTGACTGCGCGTGCAGGGGTTGGCCGAGCTGAGGGACGACCGTTTGAGTGACCGTCGACTGGGTGAGTCGAGACGGCTGAACGGCCGTCGACTCGGGTAGCTGAGCGCTCTGCGCGAGCGCGCCCTGGAGCGCGGCGAGCTTCGCCGCGACCGGGCTCACCGCCGTGACCTGGGCGCTGTCGCCGGTCGTGGCGCCGAGCACCGCCTGGTCGTCCTCCGCCCACGCGCTCCCCGACGCGGCCAGCCAGGCCGCTCCGGCGAGCCCCGCCACCACGAATCCCCTGAGCAGCAGCGAGCCGCCGCGGCGCAGGACGTTGCTGAGTGCCACGCGGATCACCACCGTTCCGGATGGGGCGAACGGGACGGGACCGTTCTGAGGTCGACGTTCGAGGTATGTCTAGCACCGGGCGCAGCTTTTGCGAACGGCATCGGGGCGAAGCAACCCGTAAGGGCGGTCCTCTGCGGCTGTCCGGGGCGCGGGGAGGGGGTGTGAACACCGTCAGTCGTTGTCACGCCACGTGCTCATGCCCTCGTCCGTCCGTTGTGGACCCCTTCGGAACCACCCTTTCGCGTCCGATGTGGACGTTGGTGGGGTGCAGCGTGTGAGGGCTTACCCGTCGGTCACCGTTCCGGGCGAACGACCGCACGTGCAGATGCACGGGACCTGGGGGTGGTTGCCCGGTGTGGGCCGTTCGTGTGACCCGGTCCGGGAGCGCTCCCGGGACCCTGCGTCGCGGCGGCCGGGTGGCCGGGGGTCGGGGAGGCCCCCGGACCGCGCCGGCGCGCCTCACCACCCCGCCTCGGCCATGCGGCGGCGCAGCAGCGCGAGGCACCGCCCGCGCGCCGCGCCCGCGCTGCACGCGGCGACCCCGGCTGCCTCGGCGATCAACCGCCCGTCGGGCCGAGGCCCGGCCGCGACCAGCAGCAGCACCGCCCGGCACCGCTCGTCCACCCCGTCCAGCGCGACCCGCAACGCCCGCTCCTGCGCCCGCCGCACCACGAAGTCCTCACCGGACTCCCCGAACCCCCCAGGCTCCCCGACCCGCCCGGCACCCCCACCCGCGCCGAAGACGCCGAACGGTCCAAAAGGGGCGAACGGGCTCAGCGGGCGCGCCGAGCGCGTCGAACCCGCCGAGCGCGTCGAACCCGCCGAGCGCGTCGAACCCGCCGAGCGCGTCGAACCTGCTGGACTCGCTGCCTCCGCCGGACCCGCTGCACCCGCCGGTCCCGCCGAACGCGCCGGTCCCGCTGGCTCCGCAGAATTCGCTGGATGCGCAGAACCCGCCGGATGCGCCGGACTTCCCGGAACCAGCAGGGGAGAGGGGGACGCTGCCCCTCGGGAAGCCGCCGCCTCCGGAGAGAGCGCTGCGTCCATGGAGGCCGCCTCTGGGTGAGCGGCCTCAGGAGAGGGTGGCGCGTCCATCGATGCCGCCTCTGGGCGAGCGGCCTCTGGGGAGAGTGGCGCGTCCAGGGACGCCGCCTCTGAGGAAGCCGCCTTCGGAGAGAGCGCCGTGCCCAGGTGAGCTGCCCCTGGGCGAGCCACCCCTGGGTGGGCCCCCTTCGAGGGGAGCGCCGGGGTCGAGGGAGTCGCCGAAGTCGAGCGGGCTGGGAGGGGCGAGGGGGTTGGCGGGGGTGTTGGGGTCTGGTGGGTCGGCGGTGTCGGGGCTGGTGGGGGCGGGGGATCGTTCGGCAGGGTGAAGCCGCCCCACCACGTGCTCGTCCGCCGTCCGCCGCCCGTGCAGCCGCCGCCGGTGAGCGCGTCGTGCCAGTGGTCGCCTGCCGCGGTGTCGCCCAGGGCGGTGGCCGGGAGTTCCCGGCAGCGGGTCCTGAGCTGCTTGCGGGCCTGGTTGCGGGCCGTCGCGGCGAGCCAGGAGATCAGCTTCGCCGGGTCCCGGAGCGCGTCCGCGTGCTCGGCCAGCGCCAACCACGTGGACTGGCAGGCGTCCACCGCCTCCTCCTCGGTCAGCCGGTGGTCCCCCACCACCGATCGCACCAGGGGCGCGTACCGCCCGACGATCTCCCGCCACGCCCGCTCGTCGCCCGCGCCCGCCCCGGCGAGCAGGACCGCATCGCTGCTGTGTCGCATGACCGCTCCGACCGCCCCCGCCGCCCGCGCGTTTCCGCGGGCACACGAAGGTGCGCACGATGTATCCACGGCCGATGAACCCGCTCGGGGCGCCCGCCGACGAGCGTGGGCGCCCCCAGGGTCACTCCGCCCGCAGCCCCTCCGTGGTGATCGCCGACCGCAGCGCGGGCAGCGCGCACGCGCCCACGGCCAGCGCCACCGCCCCGGCGGCCCCGAACGCCGTCACCAGCGCCGCCCAGTCCACCCGGAACCGGTCCGCGGGCACCACCAGCCACGCCGTCACCAGGCCCAGCGGCACGGCCACGGCCAGGCCCAGCGCCGCCGGGACCGCCGCCTGCCACAGCGCCGCCCGCACCAGCGTCCCCCTCGGCACCCCGCTCGCCGCCAGCACCGCCACCGGCGCGCGCCGCTCCCACACCCGGTCCACCGCGACCACCCCCAGCCCGACCACGGCCAGCAGGGTCAGCAGCACCGACCCGCCGAGCACCGCGCCGCGCAGGGTCGTGAACAGCTCCACCCGCCCCGCCTCGTACCCGGTGAGCAGCGCCGACGCCCGGTCCACCCGCTCGGTCACCGCCTGCAGCCGCTCGCCGAACGCCTCGTCCGGGTCGCCCCGCACCACCAGCTGCTGCGGCCCCAGCGCCAGCAGCGCCGGGTCGTCGGCCACGACCAAACCCCGGTACGCCCCGGAGCCCGCCACCACCCGGTGCTCGGGGACCCGCCAGGTGACCGGCTCGCCGCCGAACACCCGCAGCAGCACCTCGGAGCCCGCAGGCGGCGGCGTGCCGTCGACCAGGTAGGCGCGGCCCGGCGCGCAGTCGGACACCCCCAACCGGTCCGCGATCTCCGCGCAGTCCGTGCCGGTCACCAGCACGCCGTCGGTGCGCGCCACCCGCACCTCGCTGATCCGCCGGGCCCCGCCGATCAGCGACACCGACTCGGCCAGCTCCCGCACCGGCGTGCCCGGCGCGAGGCCCAGCACCCACCGGCCCGGCTCCGCGCCCAGGCTGGACCGGGCCGCGATGTGGTCGGCGGCGACGCCGAGCAGCACCTGGAGCGTCAACCCGCCGCCCAGCACCACCACGACCCCGGCCAGCACCCTCGGCGTGCTCCGGTCGAACCGCAGCGCCCGCACCGCCAGCATCCCGGCCACCCCGTCCGGCCGCACCCGCCGCGCCACCCGGTGCACCAGCCACGGCAGCAGCGCGCCCGCCCCCGCCAGCACCAGCGCCACGCCGACCCCGGCCGCGCCCGCCAGCGGCGGCGAGTCCACCACCTCGGTGAACGTCACCGCGACCGACAGCACCACCAGCACCAGCGCGCCCGCGCCGACCAGCCCGAGCCGCCACGCCACCCCGCGCGGCGGCGCCTCGGCGCGCTCGCCCAGGCCCAGCGGCCCGGTCGTGCCCGCGCCGACGCCGAGCACCGCCGCGCCGACCGCCACCAGCGGCACGCCCAGCGCGATCACCAGCGACGGCAGCGGCGCGGGCAGCACGTCCGTGGGGAAGAACCCGACGTCCTCCACCTCGGCGAACCGCACCAGCGGTCGCGCCGCGAAGAACAGCGCCACCCCCACCAGCAGCCCCAGCAGCCCGCTCACCACCGCCTCGCCCGCCGCGATCCGCCGCACCTGCGCGCGGGACGCGCCGACCAGCCGGATCGAGGACAGCCGCCGGTCCCGCCCCGTCGCCCCCAGCCGGGTCGAGACCAGCACGAACGTGCCCAGCGGCAGCAGCACCGCGACCAGCCCGGCGAGCACCAGCAGCCGGTAGAACGGCTCCCACGTCGGCGGCGGGCGCTCCACCCCGAACCCGGCCACCGCCTCCGCCCCGTCGAGGTGGTGCGCGGCGAGCCCGGCGTAGAAGGAGAGGGAGCCGGGGCGGGCCAACCCCTCGTCGGCGATCACGCCGATGACCCGCTCCGGGAACCTCGCCCGCACGCCCTCGTCCGCGCCGAGCAGGTCGAACAGGGCGGGCGACACCACGATCTCGCCCGCGTCGGGGACCCGGCCGACCCCCGGTGGCGCCTGCGCGTCCGGGGACGCCGCCGCCAGCTCCAGCCCGGTGATCAGCCTGCCCTGCCAGGACACCACCACGCTCCTGGCGCGCAGCGCCGCGTCCTGCGCGACCGGGGCGGGCCGGGGCAGCGCCGCCCCGACCCGCTCCGACTTCGCCTCGCGCGCGGGCCCGATGGACGCGCCGAGCAGCAGCACGACCGCGCCCAGGCCCACCCCGACGGCGCTGAGCGCCAGCCTGGCCCACGCCGTCCGGCCGCCCCCGACGGCGAGCCGAACGCCGAGGACCAGGTCTGCCGCCCAGTGCGCGCGAGGAGTCATCCGGCGCGCACCCCCAGCGCCCCGGTGGCCTTGCGCAGCGACGGCAGCGTCGACGGCAGCGTCAGCGCCGTCACCAGCGGGCCGAGGACCAGGGCGAGGCCCGAGTGCTCGGCGGTGCCGACCCGGTCCAGCTCGACCGGCCGCTCGATCACGCCGAGCAGCAGCGCGCCGAGCCCCGCGCCCGTGGCGACGGCGGCCAGCACGGCCAGCGGTCGCCTGCGCTCCTCGATCTGCTCCAGCGCCACCACCGGTAGGCTCCCCGCCGCCAGCGGCGGGGTGAGCAGCGCGCCCGCGAACAGGCCGCCCCGCACCTGCCGGTACTGCCCCGCCTCCTCGGACAGGTCGGCGACGCCCACGTGGTGCGACTGGAGCTTCCAGGCCAGCGGGGCCAGCGCGGTGCGCGCGTTGTCCGCCGCGTCCGGGGCGCGCCCGTCCAGCAGCGCGACCACCCCGCCGCTGGAGGCCGCCGCCCCTGGCAGGTCGCGGGCCGCGCCGGGCGTCACGTGCAGCCCGTGCAGGCCGGACCTGTCCGACGGCAGCGCGACCTGCCGGGCCTCGGGCGCGCGCCACGTCCCGAGCGGGGTCCGGTCGTCGTGCGCCCTGCCGCGCCCGTCGGTCCGGATCGTCGCCGCGTTCACCGGGGGGAGCACGGTCGGCACGCCCCGCGCCAGCAGCACCGCGCAGTCGCTGATCACCACCTGCTGCTCCACCTCGTCGCTGCGGACGTACGCGCACTCGGGGGTGAGGACCCGCTCGACGCCCGCGACGCCGTCCAGCAGCTCGACCGCGCGCCCACGCCGCCGACGACGCGCGCGGCGCCGCCGCCGCCGATCAGCCGCCCGGCGAACGCGCCCGCCTGCGGCGCGAGCAGGGCGACGCCCGCCACGACCGGCAGGACCCGCCACCACGGCTTCCGGCGCGCGGGCCTGGTCTGCCGCGCCACGCCGAGCGGTTCCACCGCGGTGCGGCGCGTGGCCACCAGCGAGGTGAGCACCGCCAGCGCGGGGGCCGGGGTCAGGTCCTCGGCGAACACGCTCACCCCGGCAGGCTCGACCTCCTCCACGTGCCGTCTGGCCAGCAGGAACAGCCCGCCGCCGACCGCCAGCCGGATGCCGAGCGCCAGGTCGTCGAACACCCGCTTCACCCGGCGCGCTCCACTTCGCGGGGCCTGGCGTCACCACGCGCCAACCGGTCGCGCGCCTGGCTCCCGGTCGCCGCGCGCAGGTCCGCGGCTTCGAGCACGGGCCTCATCGGGCCACCTCCGTTGTCAGCCCGATCGGGCGGTGGTCGGTGCGAGCCCCCGGAGGCCGATCTCCGGGGGCTCGAGGAGCGGCGCCGTCACCGACCCGGCGCCGCCCCCCGTGATGGCTCACTCGGTGCGCAGTCCCAGCGCCCCGGTGGCCTTGCGCAGCGACGGCAGCGTCAGCGCCGTGACCAGCAGACCGAGGACCAGCGCGGCCCCCGAGAACTGCGCGATGCCCGACCAGTCCAGCTCGACCGGCCGCTCGATCACGCCGAGCAGCAGCGCGCCGAGCCCGGCGCCGGTGGCGATCGCGACCAGCACGGCCAGCACCAGCGGCACCGCGTTCTGCCACAGCAGCGACCGGGCCAGCGCGCCGCGCGGGACCCCGCTGGCGGCGAGCACGGCCAGTGGCCGCCTGCGCTCCTTGATCTGCTCCAGCGCCACCACCAGCAGGCTCGCCGCCGCCAGCAGCAGCACGATCAGCGCGCCCGCGAACAGCGCGCCCTTGATCTGCTGGTACTGCTTGGCCTCCATGGACAGGTCCGCGTCGCCGAAGTAGTACGTGTAGACGCGCCAGGCCATCGGGGCCAGCGCGACGCGCACGTGGTTCGCCGCGTCGGCGTCCTTCTCCAGCGCGATGCTGATCGAGCCGCGCACGCCCGGCGGCACGGCCAGGTCGCGGGCCGCGCCGGGCGTCAGGTAGGTGCTGTGCAGGTTGCTGCCCTCGGGCACCACGAGCCGCTTCACCTCGGGCGCGCGCCACGTGCTCAGCGGTTCGCGCTCGTCGACGTACTCGCCGCTCGCGCTCGGCATCCCGGCGGTCTCCGGCGTCCACGGGCCCAGCACGCCCAGCTCGGCGCCCGGCTGCACCTTCCAGTACGACACGTCGGCGTCGCGCTGGAACTCGTAGGCCTGGCCGTCGACGCACTCCGGCGCGCCGGAGGCCAGCAGCAGGGCGCACGGGGCGATGCCCACCTGGATGGGCCCGTCCTGCGGGGACGCGCCCTTCGCCTTGAGGTCGACGAAGACCGGGGTGAAGACCTCCTGGACCCCCTCGGCGCCCTCGAGCAGTTCGATCGCCCGCGCCTGCTCCTCGGCCTGCCCCTCCTCGTCGCCCCTCAGCGAGACCTGCATGAGCTCGGTGTTGAGCGCGGGCCCGCCGCCGTCCGGGATCTTGCTCTGGACGCTGGTCAGCACGGTCTGCAGGGCGATGGCCCCGGCGAGGACGACGGCCACGCCGCCGACGACGCGCGCGGCGGTGCCGCTGTCGAGCTGGAGCCTGCGCATGGCGAGCTGCCAGGACGGCGCGCCCCGGTGGGCGTGCTGCACCGAGCGCTCCAGCGCCCAGGGCAGCAGCGCGGGGATGCCGAGCAGCAGCAGCGCGATGCCCGCGACCAGGAGCTCCTCGCGGTAGGCGCCCGTGATCCGCTCGCCAGCGAACCCGCCCGCCTGGGAGATCAGCACCCCGACGCCCAGCAGCACCGGCACGATCCGCCACCACAGCCTGCGGCGCACCGGCTTGGTCTGCCTGACCACGCCCAGCGGCTCCACCACGGTGCGGCGCATCGCCAGCAGCGAGGTGACCACGGCCAGCACGGGGATCAGCGCCGCCAGGACCACGGCGAGCACGGGGGAGGGGCTCAGCTCCTCGGCGAACACGCTCACCCCGAGCAGTTCGACCCCCTCGGCGAACCGCCTGCCGACCAGGAACAGGCCCACGCCCACGACCAGCCCGACGAGCGAGCCGACCAGCGCCTCGCCCGCGGCGATCAGCCGGACCCGCCCGGCTCCCGCGCCGACCAGCCGCAGCGCGGCGAGCCTGCGGTCGCGCTGGGCCCCGGCGAGCCGGGTGCTCACGCCGACGAACACGAGCACGGGGAACAGCAGCACCACGCACCCGGTCAGCACGAGCACCAGCAGGAACGGCGGGAGCTCCTGCGTCGTGCGCTCGTCGCCGAACCGGCCGACGGAGTTGGCCTCGGTCGCCTCGACCGAGGCGTCGCCCGCGAAGTACACGAGGTCGCGGGGCGCGTTCAGGCCCTCGTCGGCGATGGCGCCGACGACCTTCTGCGGGAGCAGCTCGCGCAGCATCCCGTTGTCCGGGTCGGCGAGCATGTCGGCCAGCGCGGGCGACACGTACATCTCGCCGTCGGCCGGGACCTTCGGGATGCCCGGCGGCACCGGGGCCTGCGGGCCGCCCGCGCGCAGGTACTTGGCGGTGATGTTCTCACCGCGGTACTGGGTGCTCCAGACCTCGGAGTGCAGGATCCGCTCGGGCGGGGTGCCCGGCTCGGCCCCGACGCTGCTCCTGGCGGCCTGGCGCTCGTTCCGGTTCTCCATGATCGACGGGACGGTCGCGCCCACCAGCAGCACCAGCACGCCGAGGCCGATGCCCATGCCGGTCAGCACCAGTCGGACCCACGCCCCGCGTCCCCCGCCCGCGGCCAGCCGGACGCCGAGGAGCAGGTCGGCGAAGAAGCGCTTCACCGAACGCGCTCCACTTCGCGGGACTTGCCGTCGCGCACGACGACCTCTCGGTCGGAGTAGGCGGCGACCCGCGCCTCGTGGGTGACCAGCACGACGGCCGCGCTGGTCTCGCGCGCGGCCGTGACCAGGAACTGCATCACGCGCTCGCCGTTGAGCGAGTCCAGCGCGCCGGTCGGCTCGTCGGCGAACACCACCTTCGGGCCGGTGACCAGCGCGCGCGCCACGGCGACGCGCTGGGCCTGGCCGCCGGAGGTCTCGCCGGGCCGCTTGTCCGCGACGCCGTCGACCTCCAGGCGCTCCAGCCACTCGCGCGCCCTGGACTCGGCGGCCTTGCGCTTCACGCCGCCCAGGCGCAGCGGGAGCGCCACGTTCTCCAGGCAGGACAGCTCGGGCACCAGCTGCCCGAACTGGAACACGAAGCCGAAGTCGGTGCGCCGCAGCTCGCTGCGCGCCCCGTCGGCCAGCGCGCTCAGCTCCACGTCGCGGTAGCGGACGGTGCCGCTGTCCGGCTGGAGGATGCCCGCGAGGCAGTGCAGCAGGGTGGACTTGCCGGAGCCGGACGGCCCCATGATGGCCAGCACCTCGCCCGCGTGGACGGCCAGGCCCGCGCCGTCGAGCGCGGGGGTCGGGCCGAAGGACTTGCGCAGGTCGACGGCTTCGAGCAGGGGCCTCATCGGGCCACCTCCGTTTTCAGCCTGCCCAACCGGGCGGCGGTCAGTTCGAGCCACCGGAGGTCCGCCTCCAGGTGGAAGAGGGCGTGGTCGCAGATCAGCTGGTCGGCCAGGTCGCCGTCCGCCTTGCGCTTGGTGAGCTTGCGCATGAGGTCGAGGTGCGCGCCGCGCTGGGTGTCCAGCACGTCGTCGGCGCTGCGACCGGACAGGAGCGCGAGCACGACCTTCGTGTACAGGGTGTTCTGCAGGTACGGTTCCGGCTTCTCGGGCGTGCTCAGCCAGCCCTCGACGTCGGTGACGCCCGCGTCGGTGATGGCGTAGCGCTTGCGGTCGGGACCGTCGCCCGCCTCCACGCCCGCCTCCTGGATGAGGCCGTTCTTCAGCAGCCGCGAGAGCGTTGTGTACACCTGCCCGTAGTGCAGCGGGCGGTCCTGCCCGAAGCGCTCGTCGTAGGCCCGCTTGAGGTCGTAGCCGTGCCTCGGCCCCTTCTCCAACAGGCCCAGCAGTGTGTGTCCGATCGACATGCGGACGACTATACACACGACGTATACACACGATGAATACCCCGGTCGGCGTCGCGCTGACCACGACTTCACGACAGCGGGCGGCGGTCGCGCCTACAGTGGAGGGGTGACTGGTCTGGCGGCCGGCTGGGACCACGCGGCTCTCGCGCAGGGTCGAGTCGGCGATGCGGAACACGATGTGGAGCTGCTGCTCGCTTTCCTGAACACCAGGGATCTGGAAATCGGCGCGGACGTGCTGGACGGCACAGCCGCGTGGCGCGCCTGGGTCACCGAGCGGGGGCTAGGCGCCCCTGGGGACCTGGTCGCCGTGCGCGCCGCCCGAACCGCACTCCGGCGCTCGCTGGGCGACCCGCACGAGGGACCCGATCCCGCTATCGTCGCGACCATCGTCACCGTGGACCTCAGCCACGGCGTGCCGGTCCTGGCCAGCGCGGACGCGCTGGGCGCGGTCCTGGGCGCCGCCGCGAGGCTCGCGGTGCTCGGCTCGTGGGAGCGCTTCAAGATCTGCCCGGCGGAGAGCTGCCTGCGGGCCTTCTTCGACCGGTCCCGCAACAGGTCCCGCACGTGGTGCTCGATGCAGGTGTGCGGCAACCGGGAGAAGGCCAGGAACTGGCGCGAGCGGCGCGCCCTCCAGGCGATCACCTGATCCCCCCGGCCTGACGCAGGAGCCCGCGCCAGGGCCGGGGCGCGCGGGC